>CACBWM010000005.1 GCA_902542975.1 uncultured Pelagibacteraceae bacterium
ATGAAGTAAAAGATACTGGCGCTCCAATTCAAGTTCCAGTAGGTCCAGAAACATTAGGAAGAATTGTAAACGTTATAGGTGAACCAATCGATGAGAAAGGACAAATTTCTACTAAAGAAAATTGGCCTATACACCGACAAGCTCCTTCTTTTAATGATCAGTCTACAGAAACAGAAATTTTAGTAACTGGAATAAAGGTAATCGACTTACTAGCACCTTATGCAAAAGGTGGAAAAATTGGATTGTTTGGTGGAGCAGGAGTTGGAAAAACTGTAATTATAATGGAACTTATAAATAATATAGCTAAGGCCCATGGTGGATTTTCAGTGTTCGCTGGAGTGGGAGAGAGAACTAGAGAAGGGAACGACTTATATCACGAAATGATCGAGTCAGGAGTGATCAAGCCAGAGGGAACTGGGTCTAAAGCAGCATTAGTTTACGGACAAATGAATGAACCTCCAGGAGCTAGAGCTAGAGTAGCTTTAACTGGTCTTACTGTGGCAGAGTATTTTAGGGATCAAGAGGGTCAAGATGTTTTGTTCTTTGTTGATAACATTTTTAGATTTACACAGGCAGGTTCAGAAGTATCTGCTCTTCTAGGAAGAATCCCTTCTGCGGTTGGTTATCAGCCTACTCTTGCAACAGATATGGGAAACCTGCAAGAAAGAATTACAACTACAAATAAAGGATCAATTACATCGGTTCAGGCAATTTATGTACCTGCAGATGATTTAACGGATCCAGCTCCAGCAACTTCTTTTTCACACTTAGATGCAACGACTGTACTTTCAAGACAAATTGCTGAATTAGGTATTTACCCAGCTGTTGACCCTTTAGATTCTACTTCTAGAATTTTAGATCCAAGAGTTGTTGGTGATGAACACTATCGAGTAGCAAGATCTGTTCAAAAAATATTACAAACATATAAATCTTTGCAAGATATTATTGCAATTCTAGGAATGGACGAGCTATCAGAGGACGATAAACTTACCGTCGCTAGAGCTAGAAAAATCCAAAGATTTTTATCACAACCTTTCTTTGTGGCTGAAGTATTTACAGGATCTCCAGGTAAACTAGTAGATTTAGAGTCAACAATTAAAGGGTTTGATGCAATATGCAAAGGAGAATATGACCATCTGCCTGAAGCTGCTTTTTATATGGTTGGTACAATAGAAGAAGCAATAGAAAAAGCTGAAAAAATGGCAAAAGATGCAGCTGCTTAATGAGTAATCTTTTCAATATAGATATTGTTAATCCAGAACAATCTTTTCTTTCTAAAGACAATGTATTTGAGGTTGTAATACCTGCTGTAGAAGGAGAGATTGGTATTCTTAAAGATCATATTCCAATTATCTCCTTTTTAAAACCAGGTATAATTAAAGTTTTCTCTGAGTCTAAAGAACAAAACTTCTATGTTGAAGATGGTATTGTCGAATTTAAAGATAATACTTTATCTGTATTAACTAGTTCAATTTTTGATTTAAAAGATGCTGATAAAAATTTTGTATCTGAGTCGATAAGCAGCGCTGAAGCAGAATTATCAAAAGATAATATCGATGATCAAAAAAGATTTCTTTTAAATCACAAAGTCGAAGTTCTAAAATCTATAAGTATTAATTAACTACTTTTTCTAGTTCTTTTTGAATTTCTTGGTAAACACTAAGTTTAAAATCTACAACTTTAGTTGTTAAATCTTTAATGTCTATCCATTTCCAATCTAAAAATTCAGGATGTTTAGTTTTAATATTAATTTCATTTTCCTCTCCATTAAACTTTACAATAAACCACTTTTGCTTTTGCCCTTTATATTTTCCTTTCCAAATAATTCCTAAGAGGCGATCAGGAAGATTGTAAGTTGTGTATTTGCTTATTTCTTTAATTAGCTCTACTGACTTTATGCTTGTCTCTTCTTTAAGTTCCCTTAACGCTGCATCAAAATAATTTTCACCTTCATCAATACCGCCCTGAGGCATCTGCCAAAAATCAGCAGGATTATCAATTCTTTTTGCAACAAATATCTTATTTTCTTTATTTAAGACTGCGATACCTACACCATTCCTTAATGGAAGTTTTTGAAATTTTTCTTTCATTCTTAACCATTTAACAATTTAAGAGCAAATTCCAACTGGTTATCAGTATCTGTATTTATTCTAAATTCATCTGAACCTTCAGCAATAACTATATCTGGATTTACACCTACTCTTGAAATCGATTTACCTGATGGGAGATAATATTTAGAAACAGTAAGTCTTATGGCGCCTTCATTTTCTAAAGGAATAATTGACTGAACTGACCCTTTTCCATATGTACTCTCTCCTACTAATATTGCTCTTTTGTGATCTTGTAGTGCTCCTGCAACAATTTCAGATGCTGATGCAGACCCATAATTAATCAAAATAACCATTGTTTCTCCATCAATAATATCTCCTTTTTTTGCAAACCATTTTCTATTTTCATACTTTCTTTTACTTTTTGTTGAAACTATTTCTCCATTTTCTAAAAAATAATCTGAAATTTTTATTGCTTGAGATAACAATCCACCAGGATTATTTCTTAAATCTAATATGTAATTTTTAATTTTCTTATTTTTCTTAAATTCTTTGATTTTATTTTTTATTTGTTTACTACTATTCTCATTGAATGATGTTAATCTTATATAAGCTGTTTGATCATCTTTAATTTCTGACTTAACAGATGCAACTTGTATAATTTCTCTCGTAATTGTAAATATAAGTGCTTTTCTTTCTCCTCTTCTTCTAACAGTAATTTCGATATCAGTTCCAACCGGGCCTCTCATTAATTCTACAGCCTCAGAAAGGGTTTTTCCTTGAACTTGAACATCATCAATTTTAACAATGTAATCTCCAGCTTTAACACCAACCTCCTCAGCTGGTGAGTTATCAATTGGAGAAATTACTTTTACGACACCAGCCTCCATACCGACTTCAATACCCAATCCTCCAAATTCTCCACTAGTCTCAGTTTGCATATTTTTAAACGAGTCTGGAGACATATATGCTGAATAGGGATCCAAAGATTGTAAAACACCGTTTATAGCAGCATCCATTGCGTCACTCTGATTTACTTCATCAACATATTCTTTATTAATTTTATTTAAGACTTCACTGAATAAATCAATTTTTTTGTAAATATCGTTTTCATTACTCAAAATTGGATTTGTAAATATGAAAAAAAATAAAGAAGTTATTAAGTATACTTTTTTCATATGATCAGTTTTTCTTTAGGAATTAATTCTGACCACATTTTTTCTAATTCATAAAATTTTCTTTTCTCAGGATTGAAAATATGAACAATTAAGTCGATCCCATCCACAAGCTTCCAATCATTGCTATCTTTTCCCTCAATTTTACAATTATTCACACCATTAATTTTTAATTTTTCAAAAACTTGTTCAGATAAAGCTTGAATATGTCTTGATGATGTACCACTTGCTATGATCATAAAGTCAGCAACTGATGACTTTCCTTCGAGATCTATTGAAACTATGTCTAAGGCTTTATTAATATCAAGCGTTTTGATTATTTCATCTTTAAGAGCTGATATTTTTTCCATTAATTAAATTTAGAGTATCAAATTTTTCTTAATTGAGAAGATGAAATATTGACTTTATTAAACTTTATAAATTCAACTGCTTTTTTATTATATTTCTTAAATGATTTAGATCTAAAAGCCTTTGATTTGTATCCATTTCGATCAAATACCAATATTTTGCACATTTTAGTTATTGAATTATACCCCTTCCATTTATGAAAATTTATCAGGTTATCTGCCCCCATTAAAAAAAATATTTCTGAATGTTTAAATTTTTTTTTTAAATATTTAATTAAATCTACTGTACGATTAGATTTTATTATTTCTTCAAAACATTTAACTTTTATAAATTTATTTTTTTTATTAATTTTTTTTGCATAAGCTGTTCTTTTATATAGATCATTTGGATTATTTTTTTTAAATGGATTTTGTTTTGTTATAGCCCATATAACTTGGTTCAAATCATAATTTTTTTTTGCTAATTTAGAAATTCTTACATGACCAACATGCGCTGGATCGAACGATCCACCGAGTACACCAATCTTTTTATTTTCTAATTTGCCCTGTACCATAAACTTCATATTTATAACTTACTAATTGATTTAGACCGACAGGACCTCTTGGTGGCAAGGTGTTTGTTGAAATTCCAACCTCTCCACCAAAACCAAATTCTCCTCCGTCAGCAAATTGTGTTGATGAATTTTGAATAGCAATAGAGCTTTTTACATTCTTAATAAAGAATTTTGCTGTATTTTTGTTTTTGGTTACTATTGCATCTGTATGCATAGTTCCATATTTGTTGATATGGGCAACTGCTTCTTTGACATTATTCACTAATTTAACTGAAATAATCGGTGAAAGATGTTCTTTTGACCAAGTATTATTATTTGCAGGATATGTTTTGCCTTTAAATAATTTACTTATTTTTTTATCAGCTAAAATTTTACAACCGCTTTTAGCTAGTGAATTTAAAATTAAATTCACTGATTTCGATTTACTTTTATGTATTAAGAGAGTTTCAGTTGCACCACATATACTAGTATTTCTCAACTTAGCATTTAATACTATTTTGTTTGCCATATTATCTTCTGCCTCTTTATCAATATATGTATGACAAATTCCTTCCAAATGACCAATAACTGGAACCTTTGAAAGTTGTTTAACTTTTTTTACTAAATTTTTTCCGCCTCGTGGTATTACAACATCAATGGAGTTTTCCATTTTTGATAATAAATAATCGACGAGTTTTCTGCTCTTGTTATTTATAAACTGGACATAATTTTCGTTTACTTTATTTTTTTTTAGAGCTTTTCTAAATAAATTTACTAAAATTTTATTACTATTGTAGGCTTCGGAACCACCTCTTAATATAACAGCATTTCCAGATTTAAAACATAGTGCTGATACATCCGAAGTAACATTGGGTCTACTTTCAAATATTACACCTATAACTCCTATTGGTATTGTAACTCTTCTAATTTCAAGTCCATTTGGCCTTTTCCATTTGGAAGTTACTTGGTTAACTGGATCTTTAAAAGAAGTAATAGTTTTGACAGAGTCAATTATACTTTTTAATTTATTATTATTAAGAGCGAGTCTTTGAATTAAGTTTTCTTTTATTTTTTTTCCTCTTGCATAAAAAATATCTTTCTTATTTTCACTAATAATTTTATTCTTATTAATCTCAATTAATTTTACAAAATCTTTTAAAACTTTATTTTTTTTTTTTGGACTAATACTCGAATTCAAAGCTTTTCTAGAATTCAATCCAATTTTTTTAAGTATTTTACTCATTAAATTTTAACCATATCATCTTTATGTATAACTTCAGACTTTGTAACATAGCCTAAAAGATTACTAATTTTGTTAGAATGCTCTCCTTTTATTTTGGATATCTCATCAGATGTAAAACTACTCAATCCTCTAGCAAATTCTTTGTTATTTTTATCTAAAATTCTAACATGATCACCTTTAACAAATTTTCCGGAAACTTTTCTAATACCTGCAGCTAATAAACTTTTTCCATTTTTTAATGCATTTAAAGCACCGTCATCTATAATAATTTCTCCTTTAGGAGATATAGAGCTAATTATCCATTTTTTTCTTGCATCTAATTTAGATACTTTCGGCAAAAACCATGTCCCAGAATTATGTTCCAGTATATTTTTAATTGGTCTTTTAATTAAACCATTTGCAATAGCCATATAGCAACCTGAAACTTGACATACTTTTGCAGCATCAATTTTCGTTTTCATTCCACCAGTACCATACTCACTTGTGCTTTTACTTGAAAAATTTTCAATTTTAGAATCAATATTTTTTATTTCATTAATCAATTTAGCATTTTTATGAATTTTTGGGTTTTTAGAATACAATCCATCAACATCAGACAGTAATATTAAGCAATCTGCACCTGATATTTGAGCAACTCTTGATGCTAATCTGTCATTATCTCCGTATTTAATTTCAGAAGTTGCAATACTATCATTTTCATTAACAATAGGTACAAAATTAAGCTCAAATAAGTTTTCGAAGGTTCTTTTAGCATTTATAGCTCTTCTTCTTTGTTCAGTATCTTCTAAAGTAATTAGAATTTGAGAAATATTTATTTTGTTTGAGCTAAATGTCTTTTTAAAAAGATTCATTAATTCTATTTGTCCAATTGATGCAACAGCTTGGCTTTTATCAAGCTTTAAAGTTTTTTTATTTAATTGTAATTTTTTACACCCTAAAGCAATTGCTCCAGAACTCACTATAACAATGTTCTTTTTAAGTTTTTGTAACTCTTTAATATCTTTAGCAAATTCCAAAAGCCATTTTTCTCTAATAATTTTATTGTCATTTATTAATAAAGATGAACCTATTTTTATTACTACAGTTTTGGAGTCCTTAAGATACATAGTTTACCAACTTTGACTTTATATCTGATACTGATTTTTTATCCATTGTTGACATTAAAAAGATATTTTTTTTTAATTTATTCTTGAGTTTTTTTATCTTCTCTTTTTTTTCCTCTTCATCAATTAAGTCAGTTTTATTTAAAACTACTATTTCTTTTTTTTTAACTAAATCTTTACTGTATTTTGATAATTCTTTTCTGACTTGATTGTAAGAAATAAATAAATCATCTTCAGTTATATCTATTAAATGCAGCAAAGTTTTGCACCTTTCTATATGTTTTAAAAACTTTATTCCAAGACCAGTTCCGGTATGAGCACCCTCAATTAAGCCCGGTATATCTGCTAAAGTAACTTCTTTGTCATCATAACTAGCAACACCAAGATTTGGATTAATTGTAGTAAATTTATAGTTTGCTATTTTTGGATTTGCACTCGTCATTGATGCAAGCAAGCTGGATTTCCCAGCATTGGGCAATCCTATGATACCGATATCAGCAATTGTTTTTAGTTGAAGCCAAATCCAAAATTCCTCTCCTTGACCCCCTTTTGTAAATTTCTTTGGGGCTCTATTGGTTGAGGACTTAAATCTTGTATTTCCAAATCCTCCTTTACCTCCGCTTGCTACTAAAAATTCCTCTTTCTGACTTTTAAAATCATAAATAAGTGTTTTATTATCTTCTTCAAATACTTGTGTTCCTAAAGGTACTTTTAAATATAAATCTTCACCACCTTTCCCAGTTTTGTTTTTTCCGCTGCCATCCTTTCCTCTTTCAGCTTTGAAGTGTTGTTGATACCTGTAATCAATCAAAGTATTAAGATTTCTTTCACTAATAAGAATTACAGATCCTCCTTTCCCTCCATCGCCGCCATCAGGGCCACCAAACTCTACAAATTTTTCCCTACGAAAACTTGGAGATCCCGACCCTCCGTTGCCAGCTTTTACATATATCTTAACTTGATCTAGAAATTTCATATAACAACTATGTGAGTGTTGTATCTATTAATTGGGCTTTACAGAAACGTAAGTTCTATCAGATTTTGATTTTTTAAACTCTACTTTACCTTTAACAACTGAAAATATCGAATGGTCTTTACCCATGCCAACATTTTCTCCAGGAAATATTTTAGTTCCCCTTTGTCTTACAATAATGTTGCCAGGCACAACCATCTCGCCACCATATTTTTTCACACCAAGTCTACGACCTGCACTATCTCTTCCGTTTCTCGACGATCCACCTGCTTTTTTCGTTGCCATAAATTACTTTTTATTTAGCTGCTTCCTTAGTTTCAACTGTTTTTTTTGATGGTATTTCTTTTCTTTTTTCTGCTTCAGAAATAACTTTACCATCTTTTGAATAGATTTTACTTATTCTTACCATTGTGAATTTTTGTCTATGACCATTTTTTCTTCTCGAATTTTGTCTTCTTCTTTTTTTAAAAATAAGAACTGTTCTATTTTTTCCATTTTTTATTAATTCAGCTTCAACTTTAGCTCCACTAATAGTTGGCTCCCCTAATTCTAAATTTTTATCGTCTCCGTAAGCTAGTATTTCATTAAACTCTATTTTTGAATTTTCTTTTGAATCTTCGAGCTTTTCAACTTTGAGAATCTCTCCAGCTTTCACTTTATACTGTTTACCACCTGTTTGAATTACCGCGAATGACATAGTTAACCCTAATTTTTATAGTCAGCAATATAGTCTGGGTTGCATCATAGTCAAGTTTAATAACTTAGAAATTATCCTTTAAATCTCTCAATTTTTTGAAATTTTCTAGATCGTTTGACTTAAGAAAAATATTACAATTAAGTTCCACACCAATCGTCGATGGCATACTAGTTTTACCTTGTTTAATTCTTTCTTTAATTTCTTTAATTTTGTTTAGTAATTCATTGTTATTGGAATCTTGTGCTAAACAAAATTCAGAATTCTTCAAAGTATACTCATGTCCACAATAAATTTTTGTATCTTTATCTAAATTTTTTAAAACTTGTAGCGAGTTGTACATTTGCTCATAACTTCCCTCAAAAATTCTTCCACATCCCAAAGAGAATAAAGTATCTCCTGTAAAAACTAACTTATTTTTAAAAAAATGAAAACAGATATGACCTATTGTATGACCAGGAACATGATATATTTTTGCCTCAAATATATCCTTCTTCCAAATTTCACCATTATTTAAGCAAATATCAATTTGAGGTATTCTGTTTTTATCTCCAATATAACCTACTACTTCTGCATTAAATTTTTTTTTTAATTCTTCATTCCCACCAACATGGTCATGATGATGATGTGTATTTAATATATATTTTAAATTTAATTTATTTTTCTCTAAATAATTTATAATTGGATCTGCTTCACCAGGATCAACAACACAACAATTTCTATTAGCTTCATTAATTAAAATGTAAGAAAAATTATCTTCCAGACACTTAATAATTTCTACTTTCATTTAACTTTCTATTAAAAATATACCTAAGTGAGAGTCAAGATTTTTATAATTTAAATTTGATTTGTTTATTTCTGAAATTCGACTTTTTTTTAAAGCGATAGACTTATATATTTTAATATTCTTAGTACTGCAAAAATTATAAAAATCTTTAATTGTGCACATATGTAAATTTGGTGTATTGTACCATTCATGAGGTAAATTTTCTGTTACAGGCATTGTGCCTTTAAACAATAATTGCAGTCTAACTCTCCAGTAACCAAAATTAGGTATAGTAACAATTACTTTTTTTCCTACTTTAAGTAATTCATTAATTACTAATTCAGGATTAAGAAAAGCTTGTAATGTTTGGCTTAAAATAACATAATCAAAAGACGATTTAGGAAATTGTTTTAAATCGCTCTCAGCATTCCCTTCTATAACAGTTAATCCTTTTGATAAACAATTTTGAACTTTTTCTTTAGAAATTTCTAATCCACGAATATCTTTAGTTTTATTTTCTTGTAAAAATTTCATTAAGTCTCCATTGCCACAACCAACATCGAGAACTCTAGTATTTTCCTCTATCAAATTAGATATAATGTTAAATTCTTCTTTCATTTATAATTTTGTAGGTTGAATTAATATAATCGCCAAGAGTATTTAGGAAACTTGGGACTTCAAGCAAAAATGAATCATGTCCCTTATCAGATTCTATTTCAACAAATCCAACATCTGCACCAATAGAATTTAATGCTATAACTATTTCTCTATTCTCCGATGTTGGATACAACCAATCCGATGTAAATGATATTACAAAAAATTTTGTTTTAGTTTTTTTGAATGCATCAGATAAATTTCCTTTGTACTGTTTGGATAAGTCAAAATAATCCATTGCACGAGTTATATATAAATAACTATTAGCATCAAATCTATCAACAAACACAGATCCTTGGTATCTAAGATAACTCTCAATTTGAAAATCTGCCTCAAATCCATATCTTAGGCTATCCCTATCTTGCAATTTTCTTCCAAATTTTTCCTGCAATCCTTTTTCAGAAAGATAAGTAATATGTGCTGCCATTCTTGCTACCGCTAACCCTTTGTCAGGATTTAGTTTGTAATTACTATAAAATCCATTTTCCCACTTACTGTCAGCCATAATTGCCTGTCTTCCTAATTCATTAAACGCTATGTTTTGTGCCGAGTGACTAGATGTGCAAGCAATCGGTATTGCAAGTTTTGCTTTATCTGGAAAGTTGGCAACAAATTGAAGTACTTGCATTCCACCCATTGAACCACCTACTACAGCAAAAAGTTTTTCAATTTCTAAATATTTAATTAGCTCATATTGAGCGTTAACAATGTCGTTAATAGTTATAATTGGAAAATCAGTTCCTATTTGTTTACCAGTGGACTCATTTATTGTGCTAGGTCCATAAGATCCCATGCAGCCTCCAATAACGTTTGCACAAATCACAAAAAATTTATTTGTATCAATTGGCTTATTTTCTCCAACAACATAACTCCACCAACCATCTTTATTAGTTATTGGGTTTTTTCCAGAAACATATTGATCTCCAGTCAAAGCATGGAAAACTAATATTGCATTACTTTTTTCACTGTTTAATTCCCCATATGTCTCATATGCTATTGGAAAGTTATTAATTTCCTTACCACAATCCAATTTAAGGGGATTTGATATAATTATTTTTTTTGTATCAATATTCTTATTCATAATAATTGTACTGATTGAATTGTGAGAAAAAAAACATTTTAGCGGTTTTTTTATAGCGCTCGCAATTCAGTATAAATCAGCGCATGCAGCTTTTACTTCAAAGGAATTTATATGTCAAATATTGCTCAATTAATTATTGTTTTATCTAGTTAAAAGACTATTTATAGTGAAATATTTACTATGACATTACCAAGATTTAAAAACATAAAATTACAGAGTTACAAACCAGGAAAATCCTTATTGGCTGGTAATAAAAATATTATTAAGTTATCTGCAAATGAATCTGCTTTAGGTGTCAGTAAAAATGTCGAAAAAATTGTTAAGTCTAAATTTGATATATCAAAATATCCAGACAGTAAATTTTCGGAATTAACACAAAAAATATCAAAGAAGTATGGTTGTGATAAATCCAAGATAATTTGTGGCTCTGGTTCTGACGAAGTAATTCAAATGCTTTGTCAATTGTTCCTTAGAGAAAATGATGAAGTTGTTGTTCCTCAGTACAGTTTCCTCATGTATAGGATATACTCCAAAATCGTTGGGGCAAATGTAAAATTAGCTAAAGAAATTAATTTTAAAGTTTCAGTTAAAGAAATTCTTAAAAAGACATCAAAAAAAACAAAAATTGTTTTTATTGCAAATCCAAATAATCCAACAGGCACTTATTTAACAAAAAACGAGCTGTTAGACTTAAGGAGAAGATTAAATAAAAATATTTTATTGGTTGTTGATGATGCATATTTTGAATATATGAAGAATAAAGATTACAAATCTGGAATTGAGTTATTTAAAAACTCTAAAAATGTATTTATTTTAAGAACATTTTCAAAAATCTATGGTCTAGCTTCATTAAGGATAGGCTGGGGGTTCGGTGATAAATCTATAATTAAAGAATTATATAAAATTAAACCACCTTTTAACGTAAATAAATTTGCTCAAATTTGTGCCGTTGAATCACTTAAAGATGATAAATTTGTTAAAAAGTCAGTAATACATAATCTTAAATGGTGCAAAAAAATTAAAAATGAGATGTTAAAATATAATATTGGCACAAACAAAATATCTGGAAATTTCTTTTTGTTAGATTTCAAAAAAGCAAAATTTACCGCAGACACAACTTTAAAAAAATTACAGAAATATGGAATTATACTAAGAGAAATGAATTCATATGGCATAAAAAATTGTCTAAGACTTACAATAGGCAACACAAAAGAAAACCAAATATTCCTTAAAAGAATGAATACTATTTTTAAAAATGTTTAATAATATTCTTATTATTGGTTGCGGATTAATAGGCTCATCAATATTAAAGGCTTCAATACAAAAAAAAATTTCTAAAAATTTTTTTGTATTTGAAAAGTCTAAAAAATATAGGTCTATTATTAAAAAATTTAACAAAAAAATTAAATTTTTAACAAGGTTAGATAAAAATTTAAAACAAATTGATCTTGTGATTTTAAGCACTCCTATGAGTGAATATCCTAAATTTTTTTCGTCATTAAATAAAAATCTCAATCATAATTCAATTATAACTGATGTTGGTTCAACAAAAAAAAATCTAATTTCTTTAAGAAAAAAATTATCAAAAAATCTTGATTGGGTGATGAGTCATCCTATTTCAGGATCCGAAGTTAGTGGGCCCAAATATGGCAATGCTAATTTGTTCAAAAACAAGTGGTGCATAATAATAAAAGATAAAAATGTTCTAAAACAAAAAAAAGTAGAGAGATTTTGGAAATCTTTAGGATCTAAAATAATTATTATGAACCCCGATGATCATGATAAAATTTTTTCAGTCACTAGCCATCTACCT
Organism: uncultured Pelagibacteraceae bacterium; assembly: GCA_902542975.1. GTDB lineage: Bacteria > Pseudomonadota > Alphaproteobacteria > Pelagibacterales > Pelagibacteraceae > Pelagibacter. The sequence continues at coordinate 12,431 of CACBWM010000005.1, forward strand.
CACTTGATTGCTTACAATTTAATAAAAACTGCCCAGGATTTTCAGAAAAAAAAGAATAAAAATTTGATTAAATTTAGTGCAGGTGGATTAAGAGATTTCTCTAGAATTGCTGCTTCCAACGAAATAATGTGGAGAGACATATTTTTCGAGAATAAAACTAATATGATTGAAGCGATAAATCTTTTTATGAAAAATTTAAAAGATTTTAAGAAGAATATAAGTAAGAAAGAAAATTCAAAGATAATAAAAAAATTAATCAATTCGAAAGTAGTAAGAAAACAAATAATTTCTCAAAAACAAGATATTTCTAAACCTGATTTTGGTCGAGAGTAATTCAGATCCTTGTTACTTTCTTTACATCTAATTTTGCCGTTTCTTTAATTAGTTTTATCGTTTTTTTAATTGGCATTATGATCACTCTTTTTTTTGGACCATAAGCGTGGATAAGATCATTTGTATTGATGCATATAGCAACATGTCCTTTCCAAAAAATAATATCACCTTTTTTAAATTTTTTTTTGTATCCCACACCTTTTTTTAATTTAACTTGATCAATCGTGTCTCTTGGAAAAAAATTATTATTAAATTTATAAAATATTTGCAATAGAGCTGAACAATCAATTCCTTCGAATGTTTTTCCACCCCATTTATATTTACAATTTAGAAAACTTTTAAATATCTTTACAAAATCAGAATTTTTTTTTTGGATTGGAAATATGTCTTTTGATCTTAGCCATTTATCTTTTTTATACATAATGAAATTTTGATCCTTTTTTAAAATTTGTATTTTGCTCGTAAATGGTAAAAACTTTTTTGATTTCTTTTTTTTATTACCTAAATAAATTCTAGCTTTTAAAATTCCAACTTTGTGAGTTGGATTGAATTTTTCGTAGCTATCAATTTTTTTTATAAAGCCTGAATATTTGTCATATGAAGTCTTTATTTTAAAATAATTATTTTTTTTACTAATTATTTTAAAACTCTCACCGTAGATAAGTTGTGAGCTAACATTAGAGTTCTTCTTTGGTTCCTCTAATATATCGACAAAAGGCTCTTCTAAAAAAAAACTATTTTGCACCAATTTTAATTTTATTCCTTATAAACCATAAACAAATTAAGGATGGGATGACCATTAAAGTAGTAATTATAAAAAAGGTTCCCCAGTCTCCATTTAGCCAATCAACTAAAGCACCCGATGAAGAAGCAAGTGTCGTTCTTCCTGCAGTTCCAATTGAAGCTAGAAGTGCATACTGTGTAGCGGTATAAGTCCTATCCACTAAAAGAGAGATAAAGGCTACGAAAGCAACAGTTGCAAATGCTGCAGATATATCATCAGCGATTACCGCTAAAGCAAACAACCATTCAGATTTTCCTGACCACGCGAGAGCAGCAAATAACAAATTTGTTGCTGCCATAAATCCACCAGCAACAAACATTGTTTTTATTGTGCCAGCTCTCATAGCAAATATTCCACCTAATAATGTAAATACAACTGTTGTTATCCAGCCTAGAGTTTTAGAGTATATCGCTATTTCACCTTTTGAAAATCCTACCTCTTTATAAAAAACTATGGACATTCTTCCAAGAAAGGCTTCTCCAATTTTAAAAAGAAAGACAAAGCCAAGGATTCCAACTGCAATTGAGAAACCATTTTTTTTGAAGAAACTAATTATTGGACCTCCTATTGTACCAGTAATATAAGCAACAAATTTTGTTATTACATTATTTGATCCAAGTTTAGATTGTATTATTTCGTCTGTTTCTTTTTGTTTGTTTTGCCTATCTGTTGTTATAGGCTCGTGTATAAACATTAAACCTATATTCATCAGGATTACTACAACGCCAAGAACTAAAAAAGTAGTTTGCCAGTAATCTTCAATTCCAATGTTTTGAAAAAATTCGGCAGTAAACAATGCTATAACACCACCTAACTTATATCCGGTCCACCATCCAACTACAGCCATAGCAGCACCTGCTGCCATAGATTTTCCTTCGTCAGCATTAATTTGTTCGATTCTCAACGCATCAACTGTAATATCTTGTGTAGCCGAAGCAATTGCTATAACTAATCCAACACTAATTAGTAACGCCAAATTTTCTGTAGGGTTAATAAAACTCCAAACAATTAAACTAAATAAAATTATAATTTGCATAAGGACAATCCAGCCTCGTCGATGCCCTAATCTTTTTGTTAAAAATGGAATTTGTATTCTATCAATTATTGGTGCCCACAAATAATTAAAGGCGTACACCCCAAATATTAAACCTGCCCATCCAATAGTTGATCTACTTAAACCTTCTTCTTTTAGCCAAAGGCTTAAACTGCTGGCAATTAAAACCCAAGGAAATCCACTAATTGCACCAAGAAGTAATATTCTTAGCATTCGAATATCCTTGTAAACTAAAATAGATTCTGACCAGGTTTGTTTTTTTTTAAACATTAATATTTTCTCCAAAAAGATGGAATAAATAATACTAGAATTGCAAATAATTCCAACCTTCCAAGTATCATTGCAGCACTGAGAACCCATTTAGAAAAATCAGATAGGCTTGAAAAACTTCCGTTTGGACCAATAATATCACCTAAACCTGGACCAACATTTGAAATTGACGTGGCAGCTGCTGAAATTGCAGTAATAAAATTTAATCCATCAAGCGATAAAAGTGCAGTCACAACAAAAAATATTAATATATAAAGAAATATAAAAGAAATAATTGAGTCCATAAATTTTTCATCCACATTATTATTTTGATATTTAATTTTGAAAATTCCTCGAGGGTAAATTATTTTTTTCAGCTGGTTTGATATGAATTGATACAAAATTTGAACTCTAAAAACCTTTATTCCGCAAGTTGTAGAGCCTGCACAGCCTCCAATGAACATTAAAATTATGAAGTATACTAGTGGAAATTGACCCCAATTACTAAAATTTTCTGTAGCATACCCTGTTCCAGTTAAAATAGAAATTATATTAAAGCTAACAGACAAAAAACTTATCTCAGTTAAGCTTTTATTTATAACAGATAAATAAAAATACATTAAAAGAATTGAAATAATAACCAAAATTATAAAAGTTTTTATTTGTGTGTCTTTGAAAAATATTTTCCTATCTCCAGCCAAGTATTTGATGTAACTAATAAAAGGTATACTTCCAAGAATAATAAATATTATTGCGTTAATTTCTATTAACGAGCTGTTAAAATAACCTATAGATTCATTATAATTTGCAAAACCCCCAGTCGCTATTGTTGTCATAGCATGCACGATGCTATCAAAAAAACTCATCCCAAATATAAAATAAAAAAAAGCACAAGTTAAAGTTAATAAGGAATATATAGACAATAATCTCAAAGAAACTTCTTTAGTTTTAGGAAAAATTTTTTCAGAAGTATCATTAGATGAAATATTGAAAAGTTGCATACCCCCTATATTCATTAAAGGCATTAAAGTGATTGCCATTACGATAATTCCAATACCCCCAAACCACTGTAACATTCCTCTCCAAAGTAATATCGCTTTAGACGTTTCATTTAGATTCGTGATAATTGTAGATCCTGTTGTTGTAATACCAGACATGCTCTCAAAAAACGCATCTGTAAAACTCAAATCCGTACTAGAAAAAATTAAAGGTAAAGAACCAAATATAGCAATACTTAACCACGAAAGTGCTGTGAGCAAAAAAGCTTGGGGTAAACTTATCTTTTTATCGTGATCATAATTAGAAATGAAAAATAAAAATCCAAAAACAATAGTAACAATCATTGATCCGATAAATCCTGCATCAATTTGATCAAATATTAATTGAACCAAAATAGGTACAATCATTGAAAGACCTAAAATAATTTGCAAAACCCCTAATGTAAAAAAGACAGTTTTATAATTGGACATTTTGAATGGACATTATTTTATGGTAAATAAATTTCAACTCTATATGAATTATTAAAAAGGCTGATATTAAGGATATTTAAGTAGTTGTGATAGACAAAACAAATTTTGACAAAACAAACGCCTGGCCATTTGTTGAGGCTAAAAAGCTATTAAGAGAGAGAAAATCGAACATAGAGAAAAAAAATAAAATAGTTTTACAAACTGGTTATGGTCCTAGTGGTCTACCACATATAGGTACATTTGGAGAAGTTGCAAGGACGACAATGATTGTCAACGCTCTTGATCATTTAACAGATATTCCAAAGGAAATTATTACATTTTCTGATGATATGGATGGTCTTAGAAAAGTACCTGAAAATGTTCCAAATCAAGAAAAGCTCAAAAATAATCTTCACAAACCTTTAACGGATGTCCCTGATCCATTTGAAAAGTTTAGTAGTTTTGGAGAACATAATAATAATATGTTGAAACAATTTCTTGATAATTTTAAATTTAAATATTCATTTAAAAGTTCTACAGAACTCTACAAGTCTGGTTATTTTAATGACACCCTAAAATTAGTTCTAGAAAATTATGAAAAAATTATGGAAATAATTCTTCCAACTTTAGGCAAAGAAAGACAGAAAACCTATTCCCCCTTTTTACCAATATGCCCGGAAACTGGAAAAGTTCTTGAAATACCTGTTTTAGAAATTGATTCTAAATCTTCTAAAATCATATTTGATAATAATGGATCAAAATTGGAAAAAAGTATTTTAGACGGGAACTGCAAATTACAATGGAAAGTTGATTGGGCAATGAGATGGTACGCTTTAGATGTTGATTTTGAAATGTATGGAAAGGATTTAATTGAGAGTGCAATTCTTTCAACTAAGATTATTAAAACATTAGGTAAATCTAACCCATCTGGTTTTGCGTATGAACTTTTTTTGGACGAAAAAGGTGAAAAAATATCTAAATCAAAAGGTAATGGAGTAACTATAGATGAATGGCTGAATTACGCATCTCCTCAAAGTCTATCTCTTTACATGTATCAAAATCCAAAAAGAGCAAAAAAATTGTACAGAGAAGTTGTTCCAAAAGCTGTTGATGAATATCTAGATTTTATAGAAAAAGGAAAAACTCAAAATGATTTACAGAAGTTAATGAATCCAGTTTGGCATGTACATAACGGATCAATGCCAGAGGAAAATACAATTATGACTTTTTCAATGCTTTTAAATTTAGTTGAAACAAGTAATGCGGACAGCAAACAATTACTTTGGAAATTTGTAAAAAAATACAAGTCAGAAATTAATGAAAATGATCATCCAATTTTTGATAATTTAATTGAATATGCAATAAAATATTTCAATGATGTTATAAAAACAAAAAAAATTTACAAAACTCCAAATGAAAAAGAGAAAGTTGCACTGAAAGCATTAATTAAGTCTTTAGATAATTGTAATGATAAAATGGCTCCTGAAGATATTCAGACAAATATTTTTACCGTAGGAAAAGAAAATGGTTATAAAGAAAATTTAAGAGAATGGTTTAAGCTTATCTATGAGGTTGTATTTGGCGACGAAAATGGACCCAGAATGGGCTTCTTCATTAGTTTTTTTGGAGTAAATGAAACCAAAGAATTGATAAGAAAAAAGGTTGAAAATGTTTAATCTTATAAGACCTTTTATATTTAAATTTAGCCCTGAAGTTGCACACTCGCTAGCAATAAAGGCTTTAAAGTTAAATCAGATACCAGCTATAGATAAAACAACCAGAGTTACTATCCAAACTAAATTTTTAAACAAAACCTTAAATTCTCCTCTAGGTGTTGCTGCTGGATTTGATAAAAATGCAGAAGTTTACAATCCTCTATACAAACTAGGATTTGGTTTTGTTGAGGTAGGTACAATTACACCTAAACCACAAATAGGAAATCCGAAGCCAAGAGTGTTCAGATTGGAGGAAGATGAGGCTTTAATTAATAGACTTGGATTTAATAATATTGGATCAGAAGAAAGTAAAAAAAATATTGAAAATAATTCACCTAATGGATTACTTGGTATTAATATAGGACCTAATAAAGATACTGAAAACAGAGTTGAAGATTATTTAATTTGTTTCAGAAAATTTCATAATTTAGCAGACTATATTACAATTAATATCTCTTCTCCAAACACAGAAAATTTAAGAAACTTTCACAAAAATGAAGAGTTAGATAATCTTTTAAAATGTATAAATGAAGAAAAGAAAAATTTAAATTCAAATGTGCCAATAGCAGTCAAAGTATCTCCTGATATTGATGAAAAAAGTATTGACGAAATCTCAGAACTTTTTTTAAAATATAATGTTCAAATAGTTATAGTTTCAAATACGACAGATAGAAATAGAGAAAATATATCTAATATAAATAAATTAGAGAAAGGCGGTTTGTCTGGAAAACCACTTGAAAATATCTCTAATGAATTGATTAATAAATTTTTTAAATTAGTTGGAAAAAAAATCTTAATAATTGGAGTTGGAGGCGTTGACTCTGCCGATGGCGTTTTTAATAAAATTGTAAGCGGTGCAACTCTTGTGCAATTGTATACAGGTATGGTTTATAAAGGACCAACTATTGCTTCAAAGATTAATAAAGATCTCGACGAAATTGTAAAAAGAGAAGGTTTTAAAAATATTTCTGAAGCTATTGGAACAAAAAATTAATCTTGACTGGTATTCTTTAAGACCATATACATCTTGAAAATTTATGTCTAAAAAATGCGAACTTACTGGTAAGATCCCTCTAAAAGGCCATAATGTTAGTCACGCTAACAATAAAACTAAGAGAAGATTTCTTCCAAATTTAAAGAAAGTAAAATTTAAAAGTGAACTTTTAAAAAAATCTATGAGATTAACCGTTTCAAATGCAGGTGTTAGATCTGTAGATAAAAAAGGTAGCTTTGATAATTTCTTAAAATCTGCAAAATCAAGAGATTTATCGTTAAGATTAAAAAAGCTTAAAAAATCAATAATCGCAAAAACGGCATAATGAATAAAGTTTTCCTTACTCTCTCATTTTTAATGGGATTGGTTGTGCTAGCATCTAATTATTTAGTTCAATTTCCTATAAAATATTACGGTTTAGAGGAAATTTTAACTTACGGTGCTTTTAGTTATCCAATTGCATTTTTAATTACAGATTTAGCCAACAGATCCTTTGGAAAATTAGTAGCTAGAAAAATTGTCTATATAGGCTTCACAATTGGAATTTTGTTTACTTTAATATTTTCAACTAATTTTACTGATCTTATTTCTATAAGAATAGCAATTGGTTCAGGAACAGCTTTTATAATTGCTCAACTTTTAGATGTTCAGATATTTGATCAATTAAGACAAAAAAAGTGGTTTATAGCACCTTTAACATCTTCTTTGATAGGTTCAACTGTTGATACTTTTTTATTTTTCTCAATATCATTCTATGGAACGGGAATTCCTTGGGTTACTTTATCGTTAGGAGATCTTGCGGTAAAAATATTTGTAGCTCTTGTAATGTTGATACCTTTTAGATTATTACTCGGCACACTAAAAGCAGCATAACTAAATTTTAGGTTCTTGTTGGGTCATGCAATGTATTGCACCAAATCCCCATATCAATTTACTACAGTCAACTGTTTCGATTTTTCTATTTCTAAAGTAATTTTTGAAAATTTTAATTGCAATATTGTCCTCTTTTACTCTGAATATTGGAAGAATTATTTTTTTATTACAAATATAAAAATTCATATAACTTGCAGGAACTCTTGTATTATCAATATAAATTGGTGAAGGCATAGGAACTTTTATAATTTTGAATTTCTTTCCTTTCTCACATTTACTTTCTTTCAATATATTTAAATTCTTATTTAAGTTTTTGTAATTTATATCTTTTTTATTATTTTCAACCGCAGTCATAATCGTATTTCTTGAAACAAATCTTGATATGTCATCAACATGTCCATGTGTATCATCGCCTGCAATTCCTTTTTTAAGCCATATAAAGTTTTTTATATTTAAGTATTTATTAAACATTTTTTCGTAGTCTTTTTTTTTAAAATTTTTATTTCTTTCTTGAATTTTGCTTAACAAACATTCTTCAGTTAATAAAATTGTACCTGAGCCATTTACATCAAATGCCCCTCCTTCCATGATTATTTTTCTAATTCTGCCTTTTTTTTTAATTATTGGATCAATCTTTTTAAAATTAGCAATTTTACTAATACTATTATTGATTTTATTGTCATTTTTATAATTTTTATACTTTGACCATCCATTAAAACCAAAATTTAGTATTACTTTTTTCTTTTCAACTTTATTTGTTATAAATATGGGTCCAGAATCTCTTATCCATATTCTATCAGTTTTAATATAGTGGAAGTTGATATTTTTAATTTTATTAAGTTTTATTAATTTTTTTATATTTTTTATATTTTTGCTAACGATTAAGTTAATTTTTTGATTTTTTGAAATTTTTTTTATAATCTTTAAAATTACTTCAGGAATAAACTGATATAATCCAGGCCAATCATTTTTATTATAAGGCCAAGCAATCCAAACTGAATTTTGAGGCTCCCATTCAGCCGGCATTCTAAATGCATTAAAGTTTTCATTCATCTGCAGGATTTTTTAGTATGCCTTTATAAAAATCGATTCTTCTATCCCTTAAAAAAGGCCAATGCTCTCTAGCTGAATCAATTTTTTTATAGTTTATTTCACGAATTAAAATTTCTTCTTTTTTATTCCCAAGTTTTCCAATTATTTGCCCACTAGGATCTATGATCATTGAGTTTCCCCAGAATTCTATTTTCTTCTTACCTTTTTTTTCTGTTCCAACTCTATTTATAGCAACCACATAAATACCATTTGCGATTGCGTGAGATTTTTGCATTGTTATCCAAGAGTCTAGTTGAGATTTTCCAAATTTTTTTTTCTCTTTAGGATGCCATCCAATAGCAGTAGGGTAAAAAATTATTTGTGCACCTTTAAGTGCAGTCAATCTTGCAGCTTCTGGGAACCATTGATCCCAACAAATTAAAGGTCCAATTTTACCAAATTTTGTTTTAACAGATTTAAAACCTAAATCTCCAGGAGTAAAATAAAATTTTTCATAATAACCAGGATCATCTGGTATATGCATTTTTCTATATTTCGATAAAATTTTACCTTTCTCACTAATAACGATACTAGTATTATGATAGAAGCCATGTGTTTTTTTTTCAAATAATGAAATCATTAATACTATTTGTAAATCTTTGGCTAATTCACAAAATATTTTTGTAGTTCTGCCAGGTATTTTTTCCGCTAGTTTAAAGTTGGAATGACTTTCTGTTTGACAAAAATAATTTGATAAAAATAGTTCTGGCACACAAATTATTTTAGCTTTGTTCGATGCTGCTTTTTTTATATTTTTAATAGCTGAATTTATATTTTTTTGAATATTATCTGAAATTTTACTTTGAATAATTCCAATTTTTACTTTTTTGATCATCAATCAAAATATTTTGGAAAAGTTTTTTCTGTCTCTATTTTTCCACTCTCCAGTATGATAGGCGTCACTTGCTATTAATGGTAAAACACTGGTAGCTTCAGCAAATACCATTTGTTCTTTGGTAGTATCAACCTTACCCCATGAACTTGCTTCTTTTAATGTTGAACTACTGCAAGCTCCATCTCTTGAGTCTGCAACAGTAATTTGTATTGCATATTTGTGCATATCTACATTTTTTCCCAGAAGTTCAGCACAAATTACCGTGTCTTGTATAAAGTTTTTAGGAACTCCACCACCAATCATAAATAATCCCGACCCTTTAGATTTAATTTTAATCTCTGTTAATTCTCTAAATTCTCTAATTGAGTCTATTGTAATATGATTTTTTGGATTTCTCTCTTGATGCATGACTAATCCAAAACCTGCACTTGAGTCTGTAAATGCAGGACAGAATATAGGTACATCGTTATCAAAAGCTGTTTCAATTAAAGAACCTTTCTTTTTAGAATTAGTTTTTAGATATTTGCCAATCTCTTTAATAAATTCTCTCGATGTGTAAGACTTCGGCTCAAGTTTGTCTGCTATTTCTCCTATTGTTTTATCACAAACCTGGAGCTCCTCTTCATCGATGTAAGTATCATAAATCCTATCTATATAATTGTCTCTAAGTTCATTATCATTTTGATATTGTGATCCTTGGTAATGTTTAAATCCAAGCGCTTCAAAAAAATCCATATCTATTATAGATGCTCCAGTTGCTACAATTGCATCTACCATGTTGTATTTAACCATATCTCTATAAATATGCATACATCCAGCGGCAGAAGTAGACCCTGCAAGAGTTAAGAATATTGTACAATCTTTATCTTTAAGCATTTCATTATATATCTTGGATGCATTAGCAGTTTCTCTTGAAACAAAAGACATTTTTTCCATAGAAGATATAATTTTTCTAGAGTCAAAAGATGTAATATCAATATGTTCAACCTCTTTACTTAAAAAGTCTTTTTTTCTGTTATGATTAAGATTTTTTGTGTCTGACATTATGCAACAAGAAACTCTTTATTTGTTTCTTTGTCATACATCGTCATTATTGGATCATCACAAACTTCGTAAATACTATCAGAATAGTATCCATTAAATTGAGTTCTAAATGTCAATCCGTATGCTCCTAATTGACCTAATTCAATGTAATCACCTTCTTTAATATTATTAGGTAGAATAAAAGGTCCCTTCATATAATCCATGCTATCACATGTTGGTCCATAAAAATCAAATGAAGTCAATTTTTTTGATATAATTCTTCCACTTGTAATTATCCTTGATGGATAAACTATATTGGGCACACCTGCATCAAATAAAGTTCCGTATGTTCCATCATTAATATATAGCTTTTGTTTTTTTCTTAAGTTTACTCTCACAATTGTCGAACCACTTTCTGCAACAATTGCTCGACCTGGCTCACATATAATTTCTGGTTTTTTTTCTAATTTTAATTTATTTAATGAATTTTTTATTTCCTCAAAATAAGAGTCTAATGATTGAGGAACTAAGTCAGGATAGATTGTTGGAAATCCTCCACCTATATTTATAACATCTGGAACTATTTTTGTTTTTTTTATTATATATTTAATTTCATTAATACCTTTTGAATAGGATATTGGATGCATACATTGCGAACCCACATGAAAACTTAATCCAATTTTTTTGGCATACTGTTTTGTTAATCTATAAAGTCCTATTGCTTCAGAAGTTTGTGCGCCAAATTTTTTAGATAAATCTATTTCTGCGTGTTCATTAGAAACTGCAACTCTCACAAATAACTCTAAATCCTTAGCTTGATTAGTACTATTAAGAATTTTTATTAATTCATCTTTTGTATCTATTGAAAAAGTCTTAATATTATATTTGAAATATGCTTCGTTTATACTTTCCTTACTTTTTACAGTATGCATGTAGGAGCATTTTGCATCTGGGCTAACACTTCTAATAGCCTCAACTTCTTTAATTGAAGCGATATCAAAATCATTAATTCCGCTTTCCACAATAGTTTTTAATACTAATGGATGCGGGTTAGTTTTAACTGCATATAAGATTTTACCTGGAAATTTATTCTGAAAAAATTTCGAAGCTATGTTTATAGAATCTCTTCTAATACAATAAACAGGTTCTGTTGGTTTCAGTTGATTTACTAATTTGTCAACTGATTTAAATTTTTGCATTTAAAGCTCCAAAAAAAATTTAATAAAAAAAACCGGCATAACTGCTATGCAAGTTTATATAAAACGAGCATTTATGCTGAAAATGAGCCAATGTAAAGTAAAAATGTACTCTTGAAATAATTTAGAATGTTTCCATATAAGGCCTATGCCAGAAGCAGAAGTATTAAAAAAAATAACAGAATTTGAGGATAAATCTCTACTTATAGTAGATGATGATAACCCTTTTAGAGAGAGACTAGCTCGAGCAATGGAGAAAAAGGGCTTTTCTGTTTCACAAGCAGAGGGTGTAAAAATTGGAATAGAGTCTGTGAAATCAAAAAAACCTGCTTTTGCAGTTGTTGACTTGAGACTAAACGATGGAAACGGACTAGAAGTTGTAAAAGAAATCCAGAAAAATAACTCAGAGAGCAGAATAGTGATGCTTACTGGTTATGGAAATATACCAACTGCAGTAGCAGCCATTAAAGAAGGTGCAATAGACTATTTAGCTAAACCAGCAGATGCAGATGACGTAGAAAAAGCACTTTTAGCTGATCCAAATAAAAAAGCTGCTCCACCAGAAAATCCAATGTCCGCTGATAGAGTTAAATGGGAACACATTCACAGAGTTTTTGAATTATGTAACAGAAATGTATCTGAGACTGCAAGAAGACTTAAAATGCATCGAAGAACACTTCAAAGGATTCTATCAAAAAGATCTCCAAGGTAATTCTAAATATATTTTCTAAGTTTAATAATTTTATTAACTAAAGCTGTTAGTAATAATATCTTAAATAATTCAGCATAAAGAAATGGGTAAACACCAAATTCTAATATTGGTTTATCCCAACCGATTAAATTTCCAAGCCACAAAATACCCAAAATATATATTACTGATGTTGCAATTATAATTTTTAAAAAATTTAATATATGGTTTTTATCGTATGTAAATATGCCTGCTATCAGACATGCAAATATAAAACCTATTAAATATCCCATTGTTGGACCAACAAAATAAGCTAATCCTATTCCTTTCTCTGGTGAGTTAGAAAATACCGGCAATCCCATAATTCCTTCTATCAAATAAAAAACTACCGAAAGTACCCCTACTTTATATCCAAAGGAAATTCCTAAAAACAAAACTATAAATGTTTGCATAGTCATAGGAACTGGATAAAAAGGTATTTTAATTTTTGCAGATATTGTCAATAAAATAGAACCTATTAATGCAAATATTATGATTTTAATTATTTTATTATTAGAAATTGAATTTACTAATTCCATTAGCTTTAAATTACTATTTTAATAAAGTTTAATCCACTAATATTTATTAACAGGATGTTTTATTCTTACTATAATACGTCAATTTATTATAAATTAAATTATGGGTAAAATTAAAAAAACAGATCATTTTTATCTTATTGATGGGTCTGGATACATATTTAGAGCCTATTATGCATTGCCACCATTAACACGAAAAAGTGATGGTTTGCCAGTAGGAGCAGTAAGTGGATTTTGTAACATGCTGTTTAAATTATTAGAGGACTCTAAATCTAGCGAAAATTTAGAAAAACCAACTCATTTTGCAGTAATCTTTGACTCTGCAAGAAAGAATTTTCGAAACGAAATATATTCAGATTATAAAGGAAATAGGTCTGATGCTCCCGATGATCTAATTCCACAATTCGATTATATAAGAAAGTCAGTATTAGCATTCAATTTACCCTCTATAGAAATGTTAAATTACGAGGCTGATGATTTGATAGCCACCTATGTAGAGCAAATATTAGACGAAGGTGCAAAAGTTACGATTGTATCATCTGACAAAGATTTAATGCAACTTTTAAAAAAAAAGGTTCGTATATATGATCCAATGAAGAATAAATTTATATCTAATGAAGATGTAATCAATAAATTTGGGGTTGGTCCGGATAAAGTAATTGATGTTCAATCACTAGCAGGGGATAGTACAGACAATGTACCTGGCGTTCCAGGTATTGGCGTAAAAACAGCAGCAGAATTAATTAAGGAATATGGAAATTTAGAAAACCTTCTCAAAAATGCAAATAAAATAAAACAGAACAAAAGAAGAGAAACGCTTTTAGAAAATAAAGATAAGGCTCTGGTAAGTAAAAAACTAGTCACATTAAAAAATAATGTTCCGGTGAAAGACAAATTAACTGACTTTGTTCTAAAAAAAGTAGACGTAGACAAGTTATACAATTTTTTGAGAGAAATGGAATTTAATAGGTTATTGAGTTCGGCAATTTCGACGTATGGTCAATCCAAATTTAGTGATGAAATAGAAGTCAAAAAAGACACATCTAAAATATCAAAAGATAAATATGTTTTGATAAAAAATTTATCTGAAATAAAAGATTGGATGCAAGAGGCCGAAGAAGCTGGTGAATTTTCTATTGATACTGAAACAGATTCTCTTGACCCACATCAGGCAAATTTAGTTGGTATCTCAATTTCTAGCAAAATAGGTAAAGCTTGTTATATTCCAACAGGTCATATTGATAAAAATAATCTAAATGAAAAAGATGTTTTGAGAATTTTAAAACAATATTTAGAGGATAAAAGTTTAAAAAAAATTGGGCAAAATATTAAATTCGATTACATAATATTTCGTAAAAGGGATATAGATATTCAAAGCATGGAAGATACAATGTTGATGTCATACGTTTTAGATGCTGGGAAAAATAGACATAATATGGATACCCTTTCAGATATTCATCTTGGTCACAAAACAATTAAATATAAAGATCTTGTTGGATCTGGAAAAAAAGAAATTAAATTCAGTCAAGTAGAGTTAAATATTGCAAAAGATTATGCAGCAGAAGATGCTGATATAACTTACCGTTTATATAAAATATTTTTGAAATCGCTTAAATCAGAAAAATTACTAAATATTTATGAAATTTTCGAAAAACCTTTAATTAAAATTTTAGCATCAATGGAAATCAATGGCATAAAATTGGATAATAATTTTCTTAAAAAATTATCTGTTAAGTTTGAAAAAAAACTTCAAGATTTAGAAAATCAAATTTTTAAAATTTCAAAAAAAAAATTTAATATTGCATCGACTAAACAGTTAGGTGAAATAATGTATAATGACCTCAAAATTGCATCGCTAAAAAAGACTAAAAAAGGGAGTTTTGCAACTGGCGCAGCAGTTCTAGAGGATTTAGCTTACAAAGGGAATGAATTTCCTAAATTGGTTTTAGAATGGAGGCAATCTAGTAAATTGAAAAATACATATTCAGATTCTTTGCCAGAGCATTTAAATCCCAATACAAAAAGAGTGCATACATCTTTTCTGTTAGCAGCAACTACAACAGGTAGACTTGCATCTAGTGATCCAAATTTACAAAATATTCCTATTAAAACTGAGGAGGGCAAAGATATTCGTAAAGCCTTCATATCAGAAAAAAATAAAAAACTTATATCAGCAGACTATAATCAGATCGAAATGAGAATTTTGGCTGATCTAGCTGATGTAAAAGAACTAAAAAAAGCTTTTAAAAATAATGAGGATATTCACTCATTAACAGCTAGCCAGGTTTTTGGTGCAGACATAAAAAAAATTGATGCTGATATGAGGAGAAAAGCGAAAGCTATTAATTTTGGAATAATTTATGGAATATCTCAATATGGTTTGGCCAAACAAATTGGTGTATCAAACAATGAAGCCGAAGAATTTCTAAATTCATATTTTATTAAATTTCCAGAAATTAAAGAATACATGAATAACACAATTAAATTCTGTAGAAAAAGTGGATATGTAAGAAATATTTTTGGTCGAAAAACTCATATTCCAGGAATCAATGACAAAAATTTTAATGTTAGAAATTTTCAAGAAAGGGCAGCTATAAATGCACCTATCCAAGGATCTGCATCAGAAATAATGCGGCTTGCTATGATTAGAATCAACGATGAGCTTGATACTAAAAAAACAAATGAATTTAATATGTTGCTTCAAATTCATGATGAATTGATTTTTGAGGTAATTGATAATGGTACTAAATCTGCTTCTAAAAAGATTAAAGATATTATGACAAGTGTGAAAGATAGTGATTTGCATTCATTTTCAATACCATTATCGGTAGATGTAAACATAGGTGATAACTGGGGAGAGCTTCATTAATAAACATTTAATTGCCCAATTTTAAACATTTTAGTATTTTTATAGTTAAACATGAAACAAACAATTGCCCTTGTTGATGATGATAGAAATATATTAACTAGTTTAAGTATTGCTCTAGAGAAAGAGGGTTTTAATATTCAAACTTATTTGGATGGAGAAAGTGCTTTAATAGGTTTGTCAAGAAATCCCCCAGACCTTGCAGTTATAGATATTAAAATGCCAAGAATGGATGGAGAAGAATTGTTAAAAAAATTGAGAAAAAAAACATCTATGCCTGTTATCTTTTTAACTTCAAAAGATGAAGAGGTGGATGAGCTCTTAGGACTAAAACTAGGGGCTGATGATTTTGTAAAAAAATCAGGTGGCTTTTCAACTAAAGTTCTTATTGAAAGAATTCGTGTCCAACTTAGAAAAAAGGATAATAATTTAGAGGATAATAGAAATATAATTTCACATGGAAAATTAAAACTTGACCCTTCACAGCTAGAGTGTGAATGGGATGGGAAGCAATTACCTGATAAATTAACAACAACAGAATTTTTAATTGTAAAGGAATTAGCAAAAAGACCCGGAATTATTAAAGAAAGATCTCAATTAATGGATGTTGCTTACAGAGAAGACACAGATATTGAAGATAGAACAATAGATAGTCACGTAAAAAGGATTAGAAAAAAGTTTAAAAAAGTAGATAATAACTTTTCAGCGATAGAAACCAGATATGGTAGTGGTTATCGTTGGAATGTTAAATAATGGCTACTTCAAAATCTAATAATCAATCTATTTTAAAAAAATTCTTGGTTATCAACTTTATTGTTTTTTTAGTGATAGGTGTATTAACATTATTTTACCTTAACACAGTAAAACCTACGCTCATTAAAAATAAAACTGCCTCGCACATAAAAATTATTGATAATACAACAGAAAATATTGATCGTTTAAAAATAAATTTCTCATCTGAGGATATTAGAGAGTTTCTGTTTTCCACTAAATTTTTATTTCAAAGTATAGATAGAGTACAGATATTTGATAGTGAATTTAATTTATTAGGAGATACCGACACATTAGACTTAGATCCAAGCGCTTTCTCAAGAAGTCTAAACATAATTGAAATGAGTGACTTAAATAATAAAAGTATTCAAAATAAGAATTTGGAAGAGAGTAATAAAAGCTTTGAAAGTAAAGAAATATTTGAAGATTTAAAAAAGTACTCATATTCATCAGATTATGGAAAACCGTTAACTTACTCTAAAGAAAACTATGATCAATTTTTATTAGTAACTGTAAAAAATGTAGTGAGTGAAAACAAAACAATAGGCTATTTAGCTATTACTGAAAATGCCAATGAAATAAAGGTTGCAATAGATGAAAGAAGAAATTTTATAATCAGAACTGCTTTGCTTGTCGCATTAGTAATTTTAATTTTTTCATATGTATTAAATAGATACTTCTTAAAACCAATTAAAAATTTGGTTCAATATACAAATATTATAAAAAACAAAAGTAAGGAAAAGACTAATATTGGAAATATAAAAAAAAGAAATGACGAATTGGGAAAATTATCAAATTCTCTTGATGAAATGACTAATGAATTAAACAAAAGAATTACTACAGCAGAAAATTATTCAACAGATCTTTTGCATGAAATCAGAAATCCTTTAGCATCTCTAAAAAGCGCCTCTGAGATAATTTCTGAAACAAATGATAAATCTCAAAGAAATAAATTAATTAATATTGTATCACATGACGTAGAGAGAATTGAAAGATTAATAACTGATTACTCTCAAATGCTAAAAGATGAGGCTGCAATTTCCTCTGAGAAAATGCAAAAATTAAATTTAAAAGAGATTGCACAATCTGTTGTCGACGATTTTAACAGTATCTATGAAACAAAAAAATCGATTGGAATTAAATTGAAATCTAATGGAATTAAAAATTATAGTATCTTAGGGATAGAAAATAGAATTGAACAAATTATTGCAAACTTATTAGAAAACTCAATTTCTTTTAGTGAAAATAATCAAGAAATTACCGTTGAAATATCAAAAGATAAAAATGACAAAATTAAATTAGTTGTCGTTGATCAGGGATCTGGATTTAGTGAAAAGGATACAAATAAGATATTTAATAGATTTTATAGTAATAGACCTGAAAACTTTGGAGAACATTCGGGTTTGGGATTAAATATTGTCAAAAATTTAGTTGAAATTCATGGTGGTGAAATCAACGCATCTAATAATAAAGATAAAGGGGCAAGAATTGAAATAATTTTCCCAGAAGCTTAAATCTTTGTTGATATATTAAGTGAAATTGTTAAAAGCCTCTTTCTATGGAAGATTTTAAAGTAAAAGATATATCCCAAGCGGAATTTGGAAGAAAAGAAATTTCACTGGCTGAAACTGAGATGCCAGGATTAATTGCTCTTAGAGAAGAATATAAGGGTAAAAAACCTTTAAGTGGAGCTCGGATTGTTGGTTGTTTACACATGACAATACAAACAGCTGTCTTAATAGAAACTTTAGTTGAGTTAGGAGCCGAAGTAAGATGGTCCTCATGTAATATTTTTTCAACACAAGACCATGCAGCAGCAGCAATTGCAAAAGTTGGCATTCCTGTATTTGCTTGGAAAGGTGAAACAGAAGAAGAATATTGGTGGTGTGTAAAGCAAACTATTGAAGGAAAAGATGGCTGGAAACCAAATATGATACTTGATGATGGTGGCGATCTTACAGCATTGATGCACAAAGATTATAAAGAATTATTAAATGATGTTAAAGGTTTATCAGAAGAGACAACTACAGGAGTTTTAGCATTAAAAAAAATGGAAAGTGAAGGCAATTTACTTGTCCCAGCAATAAATGTTAATGACTCAGTAACAAAATCTAAATTTGATAATTTATATGGTTGTAGAGAAAGTTTAGTTGATGGAATTAAAAGAGCTACTGACGTCATGATGTCAGGTAAGGTAGCTATTGTAGCTGGATTCGGAGATGTTGGAAAGGGAAGCGCTGCTTCTCTTCGTCAAAGCGGTGCAAGAGTTATGGTTACAGAAACAGACCCAATTTGTGCTCTCCAAGCTGCAATGGAAGGTTATGAAGTAGTTTTAATGGATGAGATGATAAAAGAAGCCGACATTGTTGTTACAGCAACAGGAAATAAAGATATTGTGACAGCTGACCATATGAGAGAAATGAAAGATAGAGCAATTCTATGTAATATTGGTCACTTTGATAATGAGATCCAAGTAGATGCTCTTAAAAATTATAAATGGGATGAAATAAAGCCTCAAGTTCACGAAATTACATTGCCGGATGGAAAAAGAATTATTTTATTAGCAGAAGGTAGATTGGTTAATCTTGGATGTGCAACAGGACACCCAAGTTTTGTAATGAGTGCTTCTTTTACAAATCAAGTAACAGCTCAGATAGAATTATGGAATAACTCAGATAAATATGAGAAAAAAGTATATGTTTTACCTAAACATTTAGATGAGAAAGTAGCCAGACTTCATTTAGAAAAAGTTGGAGCTAAATTAACCAAATTATCAGATGATCAAGCGAAATATATAAGTGTAACACCAGAAGGACCTTATAAACCAGATGCCTATCGCTACTAAAAGTAGCAAAATAGATATTTCAAAAGAAATTATCACACAAAAAATTGCTGAAAAAATTGCAAGTAAAGTTAGCAAAAATACAACTTTGCTTTTTTATGGAAACATTGGAGTTGGTAAGACTACATTTATTAGGTATCTAATTAATTATCTTCAAACAAAAAATGGTTTAGAAAAAACAGAAATACCTAGTCCAACTTTTAATATTATAAATGAATATGAGATTAATTCTCTGATTGTTAGACATTTTGATCTTTACAGAATTAAAGATAAAAGAGAATTAAATAACTTAGGAATTAATGAAAACTCAGAAGATTTTGCTAGATTAATTGAATGGCCTGAAATCTTGGGTCAAAATATAGAAAGTACTTTTACATTAAAATTTGAATATGATGAAAAGCTTGAAAATAGGCACTTAATTATATCTAATAATATTGATTTTAATTTTAATGAATTTGAAAAAATTTAAAAAACTATCAGGAGATGCATCTTTTAGACAATTTTATAGAACAAATAATTCAGTATTAGTTTATAGCAAAATTCAAAAGCGATCAAACCTGTTAAATTATGATGCAGTTAACAAAATATTGATTAAAAATAAAATATTAGCACCAGCTTTAATTAGTCAAAATTATAAAAAAAATTTTATACAAATTGAGGATTTCGGCAATAAAAACATGTTGGATAAAATTAAATCCTCAAAAAATAAATTAAATGAATACAAAAGAATACTAAAAATTTTATATCAAATTCAAAAAATTAAAAATTTTAAAACTCAAAATTTTCTTAAAAAAAAATTTAATTTATCATACTATTCAAAAGTTAAAATACTTAAAGAGTCATACCTTTTTTTGGATTGGTACTTAGCAGCAAATAAATTAATTATTCAAAAAGGACATTTAAAAAAAAATCTCAAAAAAATAATAGACAATTTGTATTTAAATTTAAAAATCAAACACAAAGTGTTTGTACATAGAGATTTTCACGTCTCAAACATGATGTTCTATAAAAATAAAATCGCTTTAATAGATAGTCAAGATGCTGTCTTTGGTAATCCAGCATATGATTTGGCCTCACTTATAGATGATGTAAGAATTAAAACTTCAAATAGTTTTAAGTCAAATATTTTAAAAGTATTTCTTAGTAAATTTAAGTATAAAAATGAATCTCAATTTATTAATGATTTTGAAATTTTATCTGTTTTAAGAAATCTAAAAATAATTGGTATATTCACAAGACTTGCAAAAAGAGATAAAAAAAGAAAATATTTAAAATTAATACCTTATGCTTGGAAATTAATCGATAATCGTATTAAAAATAATCCAAATTTCCATGATTTAAAAAATTTTCTACAAAAAAACCCAAAAATAAAAAAAATATGAAAATTAAAACAGCAATAATTTTATGTGCAGGATTTGGAAAAAGATTAATGCCATTAACTGAGAAAACACCAAAACCACTCTTAAAAATTAATGAGATTAGCTTATTAGAAAATACTATAAACTTGATAAAAGTATTAGAAATAAAATCTTTAAAAATTAATACATTTTATTTAAGTGATAAAATAAAAGATTTCATTTTTTCGAATAATTTTGGTTTAGAAATTCAAATTATAGAAGATGGTAAAGAAATATTAGATACAGGGGGAGGTCTTTTAAATGTAGTAAATAATTCAGTTGGAACAGATTTTATAGTTTTTAATCCTGATACAATTTGGAACGCTGAATATGCAAATGAAATTAAGAAGATGGAAAATATATATTTTAAAAATAACTTAGAAAATATTTTAATGGTTGTAAAAAAAGATTTAAGTTTTGATAAAAGATTTAAAGGCGATTTTTCTATGGATGGCAATAATTTAAAAAAGAACAATGATAAAAATTATATTTATACAGGGTGTCAAATTATAAATAAAAAAATATTTAAAAATTTATCAAAAAATATATTTTCAATGAATGAGATTTGGGATAACTACATTAAAAAAGAAAATTTGTATGGTTTCGAGAGTGGTATTGAGTTTCTTCATTTAACAGATAAAGTTATTTATGAAAAACTTCTTCAAAAAGGTTAAAATTTAATTAAATCCCTAGATCTACTCTGATCTAGGTATTTAGCTTCTTTTATATTCTTTTTTTCAAATTTCAAAAGTAGAGGATTTCCTGTTGGTATTTCAAGTTTAGAAATCTCATTGTCATCAATTTTAAATAAATATTTTAAAAGTGATCTAATAGAATTACCATGAGCAGATATAATTATATTATCCTGCAAATTTTTTTCTATGTTTTCAACAAAATAGGGCACAACTCTTTCATAAGTATCTTTAAGAGACTCTGTATCTGGAATTAGGTTACGGGGTATATCATTGTAAATACTTATATTTTTTGGATGGTACGGACTATTTATATTTAAAGGTTTTGGTGGATTATCCCAAGATCTTCTAAATTTGTGAACTTCTTCTTCTCCTAATTTTTTTCTCATTTCATCTTTGTTTAATCCTGTCAGTGATCCGTAGTGCCTTTCATTTAATTGCCAGGCTTTAATCATATTATCTGGTTTTACTCTGATTGTATTTAAAATGAGTTTTAAAGTATCAATCGATCTTAGTTGATAAGAAGTATAAAAATGTTTGATTTCTAAATTTAATTTTTTTATTAACTCTCCGGCTTTACATGCTTCTAATTTACCTTGTGGTGCGAGCTCAACGTCGACCCATCCTGTAAATTTATTTTCTAAATTCCATTCGCTTTGACCATGTCTAACAAGTATTAAGTGACTCATTTGTGAAAATTTAATATAGATTAACTATGAATTACTTAAAGCAGTTTTTTTATCTGTCTAACGTAGTTTTATTTATTTTTTACTTATATCCCGGTAGTATTTTTGGATGTTTTATTTATAGTGATTGTAAAATTCAACCACAATTAACAAGAGATTTTTTAGTATCTTCAAATCACGTTTATGTTTTCTTTATTATATCAATTCTAGGATTAATTGTTTTTAAATATAAATTAAAAAATATATTTATTTATCTTATTTGTATTTCTATTGTTTTAGAAATTCTGCACTTAATAATTCCAGAAAGAGGATTTGAATTAGGTGATTTGTTTGGTAATATAATAGGTGTATTTATATCGTTTTTAGTTTTTAAAATAATTTATAAAGGTAGATTGCAATGAGTTCATTCGATGAAAGAAAAAAAGGTTTTGAGAAAAAATTTGCTCATGATGAGGAAAAACAATTTAAAATTAATGCAAGAAAAAATAAATATTTAGGAGAGTGGGCCTCACAAATTCTTGGATATGATGAGGAAAAAAAAAATCAATATATTCAAGATGTAATTAAAGCAGATTTTGCTGAGGCAGGTGATGAAGATGTGTATAGAAAGCTTTATGGAGATTTAAAAGATAAAAATATATCCGAAGATCAAATTAGAAAAAAAATGCAAGAATGCAATGAAAAAGCAACTACTGAAGTTAGTTAGTTTTCTATTTTTATTTACATTTGTAGCAACAAATTACTTACTATCAGAAACAATCCTAATTTCAGATAAGATTAAAATAATTGATGGTGATACAATTTTATTAGATAATAAAAAAATCCGTTTTTCAGGCATAGATGCTCCAGAAACTAAATTTAAAGGGAAGCAACAGTTTTGCCTAAAAAATAAAAAAAAAATTAATTGTGGAAAAATTTCAAAAAATTTTCTTACAGAAAAAATTATAAATAAAAAATTAAAATGTCTAATCGAGCCACAAAAGGACTATTTTGGTAGGTATTTAG
Organism: uncultured Pelagibacteraceae bacterium; assembly: GCA_902542975.1. GTDB lineage: Bacteria > Pseudomonadota > Alphaproteobacteria > Pelagibacterales > Pelagibacteraceae > Pelagibacter. The sequence goes on from CACBWM010000005.1 coordinate 35,549, forward strand.
GTGAGTGTTTTATCAATAATGAAAGTGTTTCAGCTTACATGGTAAGAAATGGATTAGCCTTCGATTATCCAAAATATTCGAAAAAAAAATATTCTAAAGATCAAATTTATGCAAAAAACAATAAGTTAGGTTTATGGAGTATGGAATTTGATTATCCATGGATATGGAGAAAAAATAATAGATAATTTATATTAAACTGTGATTCTTTTTAGAAAGTATTTTTTATTTTTTGGTTTATTATTTTTAACTGCTTGTTCATCGATACCACAAAATACAGCAGACGGCTGTTCAATATTTTCTGAGAGATATCTTTGGTATAAACACGCGAAAAAAACTGAAAAAAAGTGGGGAACACCAATCAACTTACAATTAGCAATAATAAAAATGGAGTCTGATTTTGACTGGCTCGCTAAGCCTGCACGTCAAAAATTATTTAAAGTTATACCTTATAAAAGACCTTCTAGTTCATTTGGATACTCACAAGCTATTAAAGGTACTTGGAAACAATATAAAGATGAGACTGGAAATAAATATGCTTTAAGAACTAGATTTAAAGATAGTGTTGATTTTATTGGCTGGTATACAAACAAAACGGAAAAAATTTTAAAGGTTTCAAAAAAAGATGCTTTCAGACAATATATTGCTTATCATGAAGGCTGGGGAAATTATAAAAATTATAAAAACAATCAGAAAGTTATAGTATTGGCAAAAAAAGTAGAGGGTTATTCAAATAAATTCAAGAAGCAGCTTAATAAATGTAGTAAATCTTTGACTACTAGAAAATATATTATTTTTTAATCAACTGCTTTTCTAGCTCCAGATCTACTGCATCTATTCTCTTGGTATTTTTTGCTAATGTTAAATACATAGTTGGCGTCACATATAATGTAAAGAATGTTGAAATAATCATTCCACCAAAGATTGTTGATCCAACTGCTAACCTAGACGCCTCACCTGCGCCTGGACCTATGTTACCTACTATAAGAGGGAACATTGCAATCATGGTGCTTAATGAAGTCATTATGATTGGTCTTATTCTTAATTTGCAAGCTTCCATCAATGCTTCCTCAATTTTTGCACCTGTTGTTCGAATTTGATTAGTATAGTCGACGATTAAAATACTATTTTTAGTGGATATACCGATTAATATAATCAAGGCGATTTGTGAAAATATATTTATCGAACTATTTAGAAATAAAATGAATACAAGACCTCCAAAAACTGCAAGAGGCACAGTCAATATTATAATAAAAGGATGGACAAACGAGTTAAAAGTAGCAGCCATTACTAAATATGCAGTTATTAATGCTAAAGCGAAAATAAGAAATATTTCGTTGCTAGTCTCTTTTAGTTCTTCGGATTTACCTTTCCAAGTTATTTGATTTTGAGGAGCAACTCTCAACATTACGTCTTCTAAATATTTTATAGCTTCAGACAATGTGTATTCTTCAGATAAAGCTGCCGATATAGTTACTGCTCTTTGTCTATTATATCTAGGTAATGACTCAGCAGTTCCTTTCTCATCAAATTCTACCAAACTTGCAACAGACACTAATTTTCCTGTAGTTTCAGATCTTACAAAAATCTTTGATAAGCCATCTTTATCTCTTCTATCTGCTAAATACTGCTGAAGAATAATGGGATATTCTCTTCCTTCTTTATTGTATGTTGTAACCCTCTTTCCACCGTATAATGTTTCTAGTGTTCTTCCTATATTCTCTATTGAAACTCCTAAATCATTTGCTCTATTTTTGTTGGTAATTAATTTTACTTCAGGTTTATTTTTTGTGTAATCACTTTCAATTCTAAACATATTTCTATTTCTTCTTAGCTCTCTTAAAACTTGGCTTTGAATTTGCTCTAACTCTTCATAACTTGTCCCATAAATCACCATTTGAACTGGTTTGTTGTAGCTAGAAACTCTTATAGATTGAGGTGATATAGGAAACGCAAACGTCTCAGGCACACTAACAACTTGACCAATAGCTTCTCTTAAAACAACTTGTGTACTCTTTTCTCTATTTTTCCATTCATCTAAAAGTGCAATTATAATAAAAGTATTATATGAAGTTGCGGACTTACCAAAACCAGGTACCCTCATAATTAATCTTTGGTAAGGGCTGTCTTCTGCTTGTAACAATTTTAATATTCTTCCCTCAATTATTTGGGCTTTTTCTTGTGTGTACTCGAATGAACTTCCTTCATCAGTAGAACCAATTATTAAATAAGCCCCTCTATCTTCTAATGGTATCAATTCTTTTTTAGTAAAGTTAAATAAATAAACTGAAGCTGCAATTAATAGAATTATAAATATCGAAATTGTTTTCTGTTTATTAATCCAAAATTTTAAGGTATCGGTATAAAATTCTGTAAAAGATTTAAATCCATTATTGAATTTTTTTACAAAAAAATTAATTTTTTCTTTTTTATTTAAAAACTTACTTCCTAACATTGGTGAAAGGGTTAAAGCCACAAACGAAGAAACAACAATTGAGAAAGATAGTGCTATTGCAGTTTCTTTAAACAAGGTACCAGCTATACCCTCAATAAAAATTAAAGGTAAAAAAACTGCAACTAAGATTAAAGTTGTAGCTATTATCGCAAATGTTATTTGTCTTGAGCCTTTATAAGCAGCCACAAGTGGCGTTTCTCCTTTTTCAATTCTTGTATAAATTGCATCTGTCATTATTACAGAATCATCAGTTATTATTCCAATTGCTAAAATAAAACTTAGGAGAACAAATATATTTATAGAAAGATCAAATATATATAAACCTAAAAACGAACCAATTAAACTTACTGGCAAAGCTACAGCTGGTACAATTACAGCTTTTAGGTTTCCTAAAAACAAGTAAATTATTACCACAACCAAAATAAAAGCAATAATTAAACTTTTATAAACTTCCTGTATTGCAGTTCCTACGTAAGTTGCTCTATTAAATGCTATTTCTAACTTTAAACCATCTGGTAAAGATTGATTTAAAACGTTTATTTTCTCTTTAATTTGATTTGAAAGTTCGACAGTTGATGCTCCACTTTTTGCGTATATTCCAATCCCAACTGTTTTTAAATTAGCTGCATTTTTTCTTTGAGCTTTAAATAAAGTTTTTTCAGAAACTGGACCAAGCTCAACATTTGCAATATCAGAAAGGGTTGTGACTTTATCTTTGTTTTTCTTAAGAGGAAGCTGCTTGATTGTTTCAATGTTAGAGTAAGACTTATCAATATTAAGAGTTAAATCTTTGTTACTAGCCTCTAAAGTTCCAGCGGGGATGTTTATATTTTCATTTCTTAATGCTCTCTCGACTTCCTGAATAGTAAGATTATTGGCTGCTAATTTGATAGGATCTACCCAAACTCTAACACTTAGCTCTCTTAATCCACCGACTAAAATTCTACCAACATTTGGCACGCTCGAAAAGGCATCTATAAGATATCTTTCTGCATAATCACCCAAATCCAAATCATTCCAAGTTGGTGATGATAACGCAACCCACATTGTGGTTGTAAAACCTGCTGCTTGTTTCAAAATTTGAGGCGGGTTTGCTTGATCTGGTAAATTGTCCGCAACTCTTGATACTCTTTCTCTTATGTCATTTGCTGCATCATCTAAATCTATATCTGTATTAAAATAAATATTTATTCTACTTCTTCCATTAAGCGAACTAGAATCAATGTTCTTAATTCCTTCCGCTCCTCCTATAACATCTTCTATTTTTTGTGTTATTTCTTCATCAACAATTTCAGCTGAAGCAGATTTATAATCAGTTTGTACCTGTACCACTGGAGGCTGAATGCCATCTGGCAATTCCCTAACAGGTAATTCCCAAAATACAAAAATTCCAAAAATAATTAGTATCATTGACATTACCCATGCAACGACAGGTCTTTTAATACTAACTTCAGTTATATACATGTATTAATTATTTTTTATTTTCTTGTTTTTCAGAGTCAGACTTTTTAAATATATTTAATTTTTGTAACCACGCAAACATACCATTCTTGTTTTCTTTAGTATCTTTTTTCTTTTTTCCACCCCAACTAGATTTGTTTTGATTTGCTACTTTAGCACCCTTTTTTATAGGTCTTATTATTAAATTTGGTCTGACTTTTTTTGTACCCTCAGCAACAACTTTGTCACCAACTTTTAGACCATTTAAAACTTCAACAAAACCCAGGTATCTATCGCCGGTATCAATATTTGTTTTTAATACTTTATTTTTTTCGTCAACTTTATAGATAAATATATTATCACCTTCCACTATTGTGCTGGTATCTGGGATACTTAAGCTTTCTCTTGTATCATATTTTATTGAAATTTCTAAAAATGAGCCAGGCAAAATTTCACCAGATGTATTGTCCATTTTTATCCTTGTTGGTAATGATCTAGTATCCTCACTAATTCGACTAGCTAATGAGTCAACTTCACCTTTATAGGTTTTATCTTTGTATCCAGAAAATTTTATATCAACAGGTAAACCAACTTTAATAAATGGCACAAACATTTCAGGTATATCTACATCACAATAAATAATACTGGTATTTTCGAGATTAACTAAGATTGATGATTTTGAAACTTCTATATCTTCTGAAAATTCTCTTTTTCCAATTGTTCCATCAAACTGAGCAGTAATTTTTCTATTTTTAAGTTCTGCAATTACATCACCTTTTTTTACTTTTTGATTAAAGTTTATAGGTTTAAGTATTTCATACTTCTCAATTTTATAGGATTGTGTTTTAAATGGTCTAGCTGTTCCGTATGTGCTTATTAAATTTTCAAAAACTCTATTTTCAGCTGCAGTAACAATTATTCCTGGAGGTGGTCTTTTACTAAATTTCTTTTTAAAATGATTTCCAATCATTGTTCTACCAACAATCACTGTAGCTATAATTAAAAAGAAAATTATTATTATGCTTGTAATTTTTGTTGATCTTTTCATATTTTATATTTTACCATATTCAGCCCACGAACCATCATAAATGACTGGAGAATACATATTATTTACTTGAGAATATGCAAGTGCCAAAACACATGCTGTGATCCCAGAACCGCATGAAAACACAACATTTACTGGTTCATTTAAAGATAAATCGTTAAAATTAGAAGAAATTTCAGATTTACTTTTAAAAGTAAAATCGTCATTGATAAGGGTTTTAAACGGTAAGCAAATTGAATTAGGTATTGAACCACTTCTTACATTTTTTCTTGGGTCTGGAGTTGTGCCATTAAAACGATCTTTGCTTCTCGCATCAACTAAATCAAATTTTTTTTTAATTATATTTTGATCAATCTGATCTTTGTTCTTAACCATTTCATTATTTTCTTTTGCTTTGTAACTGGTTATTTGAATAATTTCATTATTATCAGAAGTTATTCTTTTTTCTTTTTTCCATTTATTAAAACCTCCATCTAAAACATGTACTTTCTTTTTATCATGGCCAAAGTAAATTAAATTAAACCATACTCTACAAGCACTTAAAACATCAGAATTATCATAAATCACAATTTCGTCTTCGTTAGATATGCCCATAGATGATAGTATATTTTCCCACGAACTAATGTCCGTTAACATATGTGGTAAGTCAGTTGATTTATTACAATTTTCGTCAATATCAAAAAAAATTGCATTTGGTATATGCTCTTGATTAAATTCTTCTTTACCACTTCTTTTTGTTGCAGGCATATGCCAAGAGCCATCAATTATTTTTACATTTGAGAGATTTTTTTCTAGCCATTCAGTTGATATAAGTGACATTAGAAACTTTTTTCCAAATATTTCTGATGATAATCTTCGGCCTTGTTATAATTTTTTGATTTTGATATTTTGGTAACGATTTTACCTTTAAATTTTTCATTAATCTCTTTCAATACTTTGTTAGCGATTTTATTTTGATTTTCATCATGAACAAATATTTCACTTCTATACTGAGTACCTACATCTGGACCTTGCCGGTTTAAAGTAGTTGGGTCATGAAATTCAAAAAAATTTCTTATTATTTCCTCATAAGAAATTTTAGTATTGTCAAATTCAACCTTAACTACTTCTGCGTGATTGGTGTCACCATAACATACTTCTTTATAAGATGTCTTCTCAGTATTACCTCCACAATATCCGACCTCTGTATTTATTACTCCATCTAACTTGCTAAATTTTATTTCGGGTCCCCAAAAACATCCAAGTGCTAAAGTTGCTATTTCCATTGCTAAAAATTTTAATTAATCTAAAGTTATTACTATGCTTTCCAAAAATCAATTAGGCTTTTTTTACATGTTTTTATCAATATGTGCCTTTTCATTTATGGATGTAATAGTCAAGTGGTCATCAGATTATCCAATTGGACAGGTAATGTTCTTTAGAGGTCTATTTGGTATTTTGCCAATTATTTTTTTAGTTCCTAAGACAAGGTTTAGAGATTTTTACAAAACAAATAGACCAGGATTACATTTAATTAGATGTTGTTCAGGACTGATAGCTTTAGCTGCAATATTTTTGGCACTAAGAAACCTACCACTTGCAACAGTGACAAGTATTTCATTTGCTGCACCTATATTTACAACTTTGCTATCAATATTTTTACTAAGTGAGAAAGTAGGAGTATATAGATGGGCCGCAGTATTTGTTGGTTTTATTGGTGTTTTAGTAATTACCCAACCAGGATTTTCCAGCTTAAATATTTATTACTTATTTCCAATAATCTTTTGTATTGGAATGTCTTACGTTGCAATTACAATTAGAAAACTTTCATCCACAGAACCAATCTGGTTGATCTCATTCTTTTTTTCTTTTGCAATTACAATTGTTGGAGTTTTATCAATACCATTTGGTTGGATCATGCCAACTTTCAATGATTTCTTACTTTTATGTACAATTGGCTTGTTGGGAGGAACAGCTAATTTATTATTAAGTCAATCATATAAATTATCTGAGGTTTCTCTGGTTACACCTCTTAAATATTTAGGATTAATATTTGCAATATCTTTTGGATACTTTATTTGGGATGAAATTCCCACAATTAAAACATTGATGGGTGCTTCACTGGTAATAATATCATCAATCATTATATTTCGAAGAGAAATATATTTAAATAAACAAGTAACGGTAAGTAGAAATGAGTAAGGCACCACCATATTGGACAAAAGCTAGAACATATCTTTCAAAAAAAGATAGTATTATGAGATCATTGATTAAAAAATATAAAGATAATAATTTAACTACTAGAAAAGATGTCTTTTATTCTTTATGCAAAAGTATAATAGGACAACAAATAAGTGTTGCTGCTGCAGATTCTGTCTTCAAAAAATTTGAATCGGCATGTAAAAAAAAAATTAATCCAAAAACTGTTTCTAAGCTTAAAATATCACAACTTAAAAAATGTGGTCTTAGTCGTCAAAAAATAAGGGGGATCTTAGAAATGTCTCAAAAATTTAAAGATAAAACTTTTAATCCAAGACTGATTCCGAAAATGAGCGATGAAGAAGCAATTATGTATCTATCAACTTTAAGGCAGATAGGAAGATGGTCAGCAGAGATGATTTTGTTATTTACTTATAATAGGTCTAATATCTGGCCAGTTCAGGATATTGGATTATTAAGAGCAATATCAAATAACTATAAAAAAAAATATTTTCCACCTGAAACTTTTATAAAAAAACTCCAAAAAAGATTCTCCCCATATTGTTCTGTTGCCACTTGGTATTTGTGGCGTTCAATTGATGACGATACTATTCAGTATTAGCACCTTCCACGATAAACATATGTCTTTTTGTAGTTCGTTCTGCATAAGACCAAGCTTTTAAATAATCTTCTGAGTCATGACAAGATATGGCTTTGTTATAACTGGGAAATTCCCATATGACGGTTCTTAATATTTTATCACCACTATAATATTTTAGCTTTCCTCCTCTAACTACAGGAGTACCACCAAATTTTTTTATAACTGGTATTGCATTTTCACCATATTTTTTTAGGTTATCTTGATCTGAAATCTCTGTATACAAACTCACCCAATATGCCTTCATATTTGCCCCTTTTCTAAGTTATTCCATTCCTTCAAATATCATATGTTCTCTAATTACATTATCTTTAAGATATGTTCTTGCCTCAACATATTCTTCAGAATCGTAGCATTTTTTAGCAGTTTCCACGTCTGGGAACTCTGCAAGTGCTATTCTAACCATTTCTCTACCCTCAAGTGCAATGTTATTAGCACTTCGAGCTAAAATTTTTCCAGAATGTTTTAATACAGCTTCCTTTGCTTTATCTGCATATTTTTTCATTCTTTCAGGGTCTTTAATTTCACTGTAAGTTGCAATCCAATAACCTTTCATAATTCTCCTTTTTAATTTTTTTTTTTTATGATACCAAATTTTATGGCAGAAAAATTAATAATCAATTATGAAGATTATAAATTAGCAGTTGAAAAGTTAGCTCTTACAATTGAAAAAAATTACAAACCATCTGTTTTAGTCGGAATAATGAGGGGTGCAGCACCTATAATTGATATGCTATCAAGAATATTTAAATTGCCCACTGCTTATGTTGTTATTCAAAGTTATTCTGGAGAAACTGTAGAAAATAAACAGGGCGAACTTATTTTTGCAAGAGACATAAGCTCAATAGCTAAAAATGAAGACTTTAAAAATGTTTTATTAGTTGATGATTTATCCGATACTGGACTTACATTAAATGAAAGTATTAAATGGTTAAAAAATTATGCTCCAGTGAAAAACCATATTCAAGAAATAAAAACAGCTTGTCTTTGGAAAAAAAAATCCTCTTCTTTTACCCCAGATTTTTGTCCAATTTTACTAGATGGAGATCCTTGGATAGTTCAACCTTCAGAATATTATGATGAAATAGATATTAATGGTTTAAAGAAAAAACATTCATAAAAAAGGCCAACTATATAAGTTGGCCTTTTTAATTTTTTTTAAAAATTATTTTGGAATATCTCCTTCAACACCTTTTACATAAACACTCATTCCAGCTAACATTCCATCATCAGCAACTTTCCCTTCTGCAACTAATATATTACCTTTTTGGTCATATATAGGACCTGTGAACGAATGAACTTTTCCTGATGCTAGATCTTTTTGAAGCTGCTCTACTTCTTTAACTAAGTCAGCACCCATTGCAGAATTATATGGTCCCATAGCAACCATACCTTCCTTTAATCCATGCCATGTGTCTTGTTGATTCCATGTGCCGTCTCTTGCAGCAATAGCTCTTTCAACGTAATATGGTGCCCAATCATCTATAATTGAAGTCAAAATTGATTTAGGAGCAAATCTCTGCATGTCACTTGCTTGACCAAATGACCATACACCTGCTTTCTCCGCTGTTTGAACTGGTGCTGTACTATCTGTATGTTGCATAATTACATCTGCACCTTGATCGATTAAAGCTTGCGCTGCTTCAGCTTCTTTACCTGGATCGTACCAAGTAAACACCCATACAATCTTAGTTTTAATATTTGGATTGACCTTTTGTGCAGCAAGAGTCATTGCATTAATTCCTCTTATTACTTCAGGAATTGGAAAAGACGCAATATAGCCAATCGTGTTAGTTTTAGTCATTTTTCCAGCAATATGGCCTAAAAGAGTTCTTCCTTCGTAAAATCTTGCAGAATAAGTAGAAACATTTGAGTGTTCTCTCTTATAACCTGTTGCGTGTTCAAATTTTACATTTGGAAAATCTTTTGCAACTTTGTTAGTTGGATCCATATATCCAAAACTTGTTGTAAAAATTAAGTCGTGGCCAGATTGAGCCAGTTGTCTTATCACTCTTTCTGCATCAGCGCCTTCTGGAACACTTTCAACAAATGTTGTTTTTATTCCAGCTGCCTCTACAGCGTTTCTACCTTCATGATGTTGAAATGTCCATCCATGGTCACCAGTTGGGCCAACATAGACAAAACCAACTTTAAAATCTGCACTTGAGTTTACACTAAACCCAAGTAGAAAAATTGCAGAAATTAAATATTTAAAAAAGTTTTTATACATTTTGAATTTCCCCTTTAAATTTTTTTTGTGAAGCTTTAAGTTAATCAAAATTCAAAAAAAAAAAAATAATTATTTTCGAATAGCTAACATTACTTTTCCTTATAGAATATTCTTCCTAAGGAAGTTGGGGTATTAAGTTTTATTTTTCTACTGTCACGAGAGATTACAACTAAAACTATTATTGTCATCAGATAAGGTAATGCACTTAAAAATTGAACTGGTATTCTAAACCCTATTGCTTGCATATGTAATTGTAGAATTGTAATCCCACCAAAAATTAAAGCACCAATTAAAACTTTTATAGGACTCCAGGTTGCAAATACAACCAAAGCCAAAGCTATCCATCCTCTTCCAGCTGTCATATTTTCAATCCACTGTGGAGTGTATATTAAAGATAGATATGCACCTGCCAAGCCACACATAGCTCCTCCATAAAGAATACAACAGTATCTAACTAGAATAACATTTATACCTTGATTAGATGCCGAAACAGGCGAATCACCAACAGCTCTAACAACCAAGCCTAATTTAGTTTTTTTCAAAAAAAAATTAGTTAAAAATGGTAAAGCAAAAGCAAAATATAAAACTATAGAGTGTCCAAATAATATTGGACCAAAAAACGGAATACTTTCTTTTAAACTTGAAAATAAAATTGGAAATTCTTTTCCAGGGATACCAACAAAATTTTTTCCTAACATTGCAGATAAACCAATGCCAAAAATAGTTAATGCCAAACCTGTTGCAACATGGTTTGTAAGAAGAGATTGCGTTAAAAATCCAAAGATTATTGAAATTATAACTCCTGATAACATAGAGCCTACGACTGCTATAAAAAGGTTGTCTGTTATTACCATTAAAGCAAAACCAGATATTGCTCCGATTATCATCATTCCTTCGACACCTAAATTTAAAACGCCTGATCTTTCAGTAATCAATTCACCTGAAGCAGCAAGTATTAATGGCACTGATGAAGCCATTATTGATCCTATCAGAATTCCTATAAAACTAATGTCTAAGCTCATTTTTTTTTAAACTTAAAATTTTAACTTTGAAAAAAAGCAAATAATCAGATGCGAGTAAAAAAAATAAGATCATACCCTGAAAGACTTGGCCGGTATATTTTGGTATTTGTAAAAAAATTTGAGCCGTTTCAGCACCGAGGTATGTCAATGCAACAACCAAAGATGCAAAAATAATGCCAAAAGGATTAAGACGACCTAAAAAAGCAACAATAATTGCTGTAAAACCGTAATCGGGGGATATCATTCTATGCAGTTGTCCAATAGGTCCAGTAATTTCACCAACTCCAGCTAATCCCGCGCAAGCACCACTAATCATAAAAACAACCAAAATCATGGTTTTTCCTTTAAACCCAGCATACTTAGCAGTTTTTAAACTTAAACCAGATACTTTAATCTTAAAGCCTAAATAGGTTTTATAAAGAACAAACCAACTCAGCATAACTGCTGCAAGAGCTAAAAAAATACCAGCATGAATTCTCAAACCCTCAAATAATAATGGCATTCTAGATGAGTCACTAAATTGTCTTGTTTCAGGAAAATTAAAACCTTCAGGATTACTCCATGGCCCCACTACTAAGTAATCTAAGAGTAGCTTTGATACATAAACCAACATAAGACTAACTAAAATCTCGTTTGTATTAAAATATGTTTTAAGGATTGCTGGGATAAGTGCAAAGATCATTCCCCCGATTGCTCCAGCAATTATAATTAAAGGCAGAATATAAAAACCTTCTTGATTATAAAATAAAAGAGCAACTCCTCCTCCTACAATCGCACCAAAAGTTAATTGTCCTTCTGCACCAATATTCCAATTATTACTTTTAAAACAAAATGATAAACCAATAGCAATTAAGCAAAGAGGGGTTGCTTTGAGTAGCAATTCACTGAGTCCATATAAATTTGAAATTGGAGTTAAAAAGTAAAACTTAAGTGCTTCTATTGGATTAAAACCTAAAATATAAAAAATTATTCCACCGCCTAAAATTGTAAGTATGATTGCAATAAAAGGAGTAAAAAAATATAATGCCATTGGTACATCATTTCTTTTTTCAATTTTAATCAATGGAACCTCCTCCCATTAGAACTCCTAATTTTTCTGGAGTGACTTCCTCTGAAGGCATTATTTTTGAAAGCTTGCCTTTGTAAATAACTGCAATTCTATCACTGAGTTTTAATAACTCCTCCGTATCTGTAGAAATTAAAATCGTTGATTTTTCTTGATTGTTAATTTTTATAAGTGTTTCATGAATATAATTGATTGCACCCACATCGAGCCCCCATGTTGGATTGTAACAAATTAATAATTCCGGAGCTGTAATTAACTCTCTCCCTAAAATAAGTTTTTGTAAATTTCCACCCGATAGAAATTGACTTTTTAATTCAACATTGTCCGTATTTACTGAGAAGTCAGATAATATTTTCTTTGAATGCTCTTTAATTTTTTTTTCATTTACCAAACCTTTTTCAAAAAAGTTTGATGACTTAAAATTATTTAAAGCTACATTTTCATATATTTTTAATTCAGGCACAGCCGCTTGAGATATTCTATCTTCAGGAGAAAAAGCCATTAAATACTCTCGTCTTTGTTTTGGATTTAATTTAGCAATTTCCTTATTTCGAAAAATGATTGATGTATCAGGTGTAATTATTTCCCCACTCAAAATTTGAAAGAGTTCGTTTTGACCATTGCCAGAAATACCCGCTATACCTAAACATTCTCCTTTCTTTACAGAAAAATTTAGATTAACTAAATTTGTTTCAAAAGGATCATCGCTATAAAAATTTAAATGTTTTACTTTAAATATCTCATCTTTATTTTTGGAAATATTAATTTTTTTCTTAATTTTCGCTAGTTTTTGACCAACCATCTTATTTGCGAGAGTTTCAACTCTTTCATTTTGTGTTTGGCTAACTGATACAACCTTACCTTTTCGCATTACAGCAACCTCATCACATAAAGACAAAACTTCTTTTAACTTGTGAGTTATGTAAATAATTAATATTCCTTCGTCACAGAATTTTTTTAAAGATATAAATAATTCCTCTGTTTCCTGCTCAGTCAAAACAGATGTAGGCTCGTCCATGATTAGAACTTTAGGGCTTCTTAAAAGACATCTTATAATCTCAACTTTTTGCTTTTGCCCTGCTGATAAATTTAATACAGGAACGTCAAGGTCAATACTAAAGTTATATTTTTTTAATATTTCATTTATTCTTACCCTTAAACTTTTGTTATCTTCAGTTGCATCTATACTTAAGTTTTCAAATACTGATAAAGTTTCAAATAAATTGAAATGCTGAAAAACCATTCCAATTTTATTTTTCTTGGCATCGAGTGGAGAACTTAATTTTAAATTTTTTTCATTTAAAAAAACCTCACCATTATCTGGGCTTACTACACCAGACAAAATTTTTACCAATGTAGATTTTCCAGCTCCGTTCTCTCCTAATAGTGCGTATATTTTTCCACTTTTAAATTGAAGAGATACATTATCATTAGCTATACATCCTGGATATATTTTTGATACATTTGATATTCTTAAGTCTGTTGCCATAGCATTTCTTTAATATAATAAATCAATAACTCAATAATCTTTAAAATTTCCTATCTTTTCAAATTTGTATTAAATTCAAACAATTTAATGAAAGTTTTGAACAAATTGTTAACATAATTCAACTTTAGGTATGTATTAATGATTATTGCTTTTAAAAATAATACTTTATCAAAAAAATTTATTGCTCTGTTTATCACATTAACAATAATTCTTTTAACTGGATGCCAAACAATTAAAAAGAAATCTGATGAAGTGGCTGAAAAAGAGAACGAAAAATTTGGTCAATTCGTTGGAAAAGAAGTTAATGAGATGAGATTAGAATTAGGCTCACCTTCAGAAGATTTTGTCAATGAACTTGGAAATGAAATGCTTATCTACAAAACAAAAAAATATGGAATTCCTTGTGAAAGAAAATTTGAGGTGAATGCATCAGGGGTTATTATCGGATTTAGCTCTAGTGGATGCATTTAGTCTTGTGGGGACTAGCCCCACAAGCAAGGTACTTATTTAATTTCAATAAGTTTCTTTTTTTTATGTTCCGGGATAATCCTTTCACATGCGATTGTTAAAAGACCATCTTTTAACTCTGCACCATTCACTTTTACATCATCTGCAATTGTAAATGATCTCGCAAATTGTCTTTGCGATATACCTTTGTGGATTATCTCTCCATCTTGGTTTTTGTTTTCACTTCTATCAACTTGTTTAGTTCTTACAGTTAATAGATTATCTTCAAACTCTACCTCAACATCTTTTTTGCTAAAACCAGCTAAAGCAACCTCAATTGAGTACTTATCTTTGCCAGTTCTTCTTATGTTGTAAGGCGGGTAGTTTGATTGCATACTTAAACCACCATTGCCCAACATACTTTCGAATTGGTCAAACATATCGTCAAAACCAATTGAGAAAGGCCTAAGTGAGTTGAAAATTGATAGATCCTTACTTGTCATATTATCCTCCTTTAATTAAGCAAGTTTATTTATTGCTAGCCCCATTAGGCGACTAACAAGATTTATATGGTAATTAATTTTGATATTTCAAGATCAAGTATTTAATTTTCCAGCTATTTTCAAAGCGAATGCGTAGTCAACTGCAATCTCCTCAATTGCTCCATCTCTTCCAGATTTTCCTCCATGACCTGCATTCATTTCTGTTTTTAATAAAAGTAAATTGTTATCCGTTTTGTAATCCCTTAATTTTGCAGTAAATTTTGCTGGCTCATCAAATAATACCCTGTTATCACTTAGACTTGTTGTTATCAAAATGTTTGGGTAATCCATCTTTTTAATATTGTTATAAGGTGCATATGAGAATATGTAATCAAAATGTTCTTTTTTATCTTTAGCATTTCCAAATTCATCAAATTCGCCGACTGTTAATGGTAACGAATGGTCTAGGTTCGTGGTCAAAGAGTCAACGAAAGGAACAGCCATAACAATACCCAAAAATAAATCAGGCGCTTGGTTAACAACGGCTCCCATTAAAAGACCTCCAGCAGATCCGCCCATTCCAATAATATTACCTTTAGACGTAAACTTTTTTTCAATTAAAAATTTTGCAGAAGCAATGTAATCTTCAAATGTATTTTTTTTGTTTAATAATTTTCCCTCTTTCCACCATTTCATTCCTTTTTCCATACCGCCTCTAATATGAGAAGTTACCCATATAATATCTCGTTCAATTAAACTTATTCTGGTTGAGGAAAAACTTGGTGACATAGAACTTCCGTATGATCCGTATCCATATAATAATAATTTTGCAGATCCATCTAATTTAGTTTTTTTATGTCTTGTTATGGTAATAGGAACCATTCTTCCGTCATGAGAGGCACACTCTAACCTTTCAACTATGTAGTCATCAGAATTATGGCCACTAGGAATCTCTTGTTCTTTAACTAATTTTTTCTCCTTTGTTTTAAGATTGTATAGGTAAGTCCTTCCAGGAGTTTTTGGTGATGAATATGATAAATAAACTGTATCAGTATTTCTAGCTCTTTGGGTTAACGACACACCAGGAACAATAACTTTTTCATCTGAAAAAAATATTTCTTCTTCTTCATCATTTTTTGGATTTCTTAATATTAATTTTGATAATGCGTTAGAAGTTTCAGATCTTATAATCCAATCATTTAAAAAAATTAATCCTCCAATTAAAACCTCTTCTCGTGCAGGTATAAATATTTCCCACTCCTTTTTTTCTAAATCATTTGTCTTTTCGATCTTAAAATCTTCTGCATCTTCATTTGTATGTTTATAGAAATTACCATTCCATGAATTGACCGAATATATTATCCCTCTTTTTCTTTTATCAATTAGTTTTGGTTTTGGAATTATTTCATCTGCTTTGAAATAATACTGTTCGGACGTATTATGATCAGATGATGAAATAAAAAAATACTTTTCATCAGAGCTAAGACCTATTCCTACAGTAAATGCTTCACTTTCTTCTTTAAATATAAGAATATCTTTACTGGTAGGAGTTCCAATTTCATGCCTGTAAATTTCTCTTGGTCTGTGATTGTCATCAAGCTTAGAATAAAAAATATATTTATCATCTAAGCTAAATGTTATTCCGCCACTTGTATTTTCAATTTTTTCACCAACTTGCTCTCGACTTTTAATATCTCTTATATGTATAGTGTAATATTCAGATCCTTTTAAATCTAACGAATAGGCTAGTAATTTATCATTATAGCTAACTTCTAAGTCTCCAAGCCCAAAATATTCTGTTTTAAGCTTTTCTTTTTCTAAATCACCATTCCAAATTTCTTCTATTTCGTCAGTGTCAATTTTTTTTCTTAACTTTATAGAGTAGTTTCCTTTTGTTGTTGTTTTTGTCCAGTAGCTATATCTTACATCTTTAAATGGAAGAGACTCATCATCAAGTTTAATTCTACCTTTTATCTCATCAAATAAAACTTTTTGAATATCCTTTGTATCTGACATTTGATGACTAAAATAATCATTTTCATCCTCAAGATATTTTCTAACCTCTGGTAATAATTTTGAACTATCTTTCAATACTTCAAGTATGTTTTCCTGATGTATCCAACTATAATCGTCTTCCCAGGTTACGTTGTGACAAGATTTTAATTCTGGTTTTTTTTTAAGCTGTGGTATTTTCATTTAAATTTAATTAATTTATGAATATTTTTTTTGCAATACTAATTATCTTTATAATTCTTTATATTTTGCTCAATTGGTTTGCCAAAACTTCAACAAAAAAAATATCAAAATTTGTAAGAACATTTATTATAATTTCTTCAATATTGTTAGCGGTAATAATGGCATATGCTGGAAGGTACATTTTTTCTTTACCTTTTATGTTGGCCATTTTACCATTAATAAAGACAAAAGCTGGAATTTCGTTATTTCAATTATTTAGATTATGGGGTCTTTTAAGAGTGTTAAAAAATTCTGGAAGGTTTAATTTTAACAAGTTTAACCAAAACGTTTCATCTCAAGCAATGTCTATTGATGAATCTTATAGAATTTTAAATTTAGACCCCAAAAAGAAATATACAAAAGACGAAGTATTGCAATCTTACAAAAAAATAATGAAAAAAATACATCCTGATAGAAGTCCAGAATTAAATAATATTGCAACGTTGGTAAATGAAGCCAAAGAGAACGTTATTAAAAATATCAGCTAATTAAGGTCTGAAATTTCTCAAAAATTTTTAAAGGATTTATACGCTCCTTACCCCCCGTTCCATGAGTAACATTCTCTACACCATCTGGTATAAGTGGATGCATTTTGGAACTATAACTTCCATATATTAGTGGGGTATCTGACATTAAAACAATAGTTTGTTTTCCTAACCCAGCAGATAAATGGCTGAAACTTGAGTCATTACAAATAGCAATATTGCAATTTTTTATTACAGGTAAAGTTTCAGAAATACTAAGTTCATTTAATGGAGTACATAAATTCTTGTGGTAACTTAAAATTTCGTTCATAATTTCAATTTCTTCATTTTTGTTACCTGTAGCCAAAAAAAATCTGCATTTAAAATTTTTTAAACATAAATTCATAAACTCTATAAATATTTTTGGTGGAATTCTTTTTGTTGGCCCCGATCCACCAATTCCCAACAATATATTTTTCACCCCATCACTAAAATTAAATTTTAACTTTATCTTTTGAACATTTTCATCTTTTACATCAATAACTGGATCACTTTTAATCTCTAAATTAAAATTATTTTTTAATAATTTATTAGCAGCTTCTATAATATGCTGATTTTTTTTTTTAAATAATGGATATTGATAAATATCATTAATTCCTGCAAACTTACAAACTAATTTATATCTAAATGAAGAATTAAAAATTAGTACTTTATCAAATTGATATTTTTTAATATCTGAAACTAGTCGAAAAAATCCGTTCAATCCGTCGTGAAAACCTTTCTTAGTTTGATCTCTTTTTATAATAATAATTTCATTAATGTATTTATTATCTTTAATTAAGTGTTCAGCTTTTGAATTTTCTTTTACTAATAAAGTTACTTGACTGTTATATTTTTTTGCAACGGCTTCTATATATGGAAGAAATATTACCATATCACCGATTCCCATTCTATTTTGAATTGCTAAGATTTTCATGTATTTTTAAAACCTTTACTATTTTATATTTTTATATAAATTTTTGGTATGGGATATTTCAATGGTATTTATGCGGCAAGCCTTTCTATACTTGATAATAATTTACAGTTAGACTGCGAAAAAACATTAAAACATGCTGAAAATCTAATTGAAAAAGGTTGCCATGGAGTAATATTTTTTGGCAGCACAGGTCAATCTCAATTAATTTCGTTAAGCGAGAAAATTAAACTCATTAATATTTTACCTAAGAGCAAACATAAAGAGAAATTTATTATTGGAACTGGACTAAATTCGTTGGGAGATAATATTAATTTGCTTAATATTTCAAAATCAATTGGCTTTGAAAATTTTTTAGTAATGCCACCAGCATACTATAAATATAACGATGATGATGTTTTTAATTTTTATTCCAAATTAATAGAAAATGTCAAAGATTGTAGAATAATTTTATATAATTTCGAAAAGTTATCTGGATATAAATTTAGCATAGAATGTGTTTCAAAGTTAGCAAAAAGCTTTCCTAAAAATGTTCTTGGAGTAAAGGATAGTAGTTACAACTTGTATGAAAATTTAAAAATTGAAAATTTTTCTGTCATGCCTGGATCTGAAAGTAAGTTGTTGAAGGGCCTAGAATTAGGATGCTCAGGTATTATTACAGCAACAACAAATGTCACCTCTTATTTAGCAAGAGATGTGTATGATAAATTTAAAAATAATTTAAATCAAACATCAAACGAAAAACTTTGTATGGTTAGAAGTATATTTGACAAATATAATCTCATTTCAGGCCTGCATACATTTATGAGTACAGAAGACTCTGATTTTAAAAATTTAATTCCACCTTTAAAACTTTTATCCAAAGATGAAGAAAAATTATTTTTTTCAGAATTAGATAAATTAAACTTTAATATAAACAACCTTAAAGCAGCTTAATGAAACTTATAAATTTTTTAAACGATTTATTTAAAGAAGATGGCTTTATATTAATAGATTATAATTCTAACAGGTATGTTATAGGAAAGCCTTTGAAAGAAATTCCTATAGAATTACAGTTGTTAGATAAAAGTTTGCATAAAAAACTACTTTTCCATCCAGATCTATATTTTGGTGAGGCGTATACAAATGGTTCTTTAAGATTAAGAAATGGAACTTTGACAGAATTTCTTGATATAGCTTTTAAAAATATTGGAAGAGCAGATATTAATATTTATGGAAAGACATTAAATAAAATAAAGGGAACTTTAAAATACTTAACAAGTTTTAATAAAATTGTTAAATCTAAAAAAAATGTTGCACATCATTATGATATTTCAGAAAAATTATACGATTTATTTCTTGATAAAAAAAGACAATATTCATGCGCATACTTCAAAAATGAAAATGACACTTTAGAAACTGCTCAAGAAAATAAAATTGATCACATAATTAAAAAACTTCATATACAACCTAACCAAAAAGTTTTGGATATTGGCTCAGGGTGGGGTACACTTGCAATTGATATTGCAAAAAAAACAAAAGCTTCAGTTACAGGAATTACTCTTTCAGAAAATCAATTAAAATATAGTCAAGAAAAAGCTAAAGAATTAAATTTAGATAACCAAGTTGAATTTAAATTAATAGATTACAGACAATTGAATGAAAAATTTGATAGGATAGTTAGTGTTGGAATGTTTGAACATGTTGGAAAAAAATTCTATCAAACCTATTTTAAAAGAGTGTCTCAGATGTTAAAAAAAGATGGGGTAGCTCTAATACACACAATTGGATCAAATCTTCCACCTAGAGACCCACAGCCTTGGATAACAAAATATATTTTTCCAGGCGGATATACTCCTAGTTTAAGCGAAATAGCAAGGCCAATCGAGGATTCTGGACTAATAGCTACAGATATTGAGATTTTAAGGATGCACTATGCCCACACTTTAAGAAATTGGAAAGAGAGATTCCTATCAAAAAAAGATCAAGTTTTAGAAATGTTTGATGAAAAATTTTTAAGGATGTGGGAATTTTATCTTACAAGTTGTGAAATGGCTTTTAAATGGGGAGATCAAGTTGTATTTCAACTTCAGCTAACTAAAGATATAAGATCAGTTCCTAATACTAGAGACTATATTTATTAAAAATTAGCTGATAAAGCTGTATTTCTTAAATGAAAAAAAAGAAAAAAAAACCTAAAAAAAAAAATATAAAAATAAAGGTTAAAAAATCAAAAAATAGATCCAAGTTAAAATTTAAAAAAAAAAAATCGCAATTTAAAAAAAAAAAATTTAAATTAAAAAAAAAAACGACAAAAAGATTAAACCAAAGAAAAAAAATTAAAAAAGTTAAAAAAAGGATAATTTCTGAAAAGGGTATAATTTCAAGAACAGTTAGACTTGAGGAAGATTTAAAAAATAAGTTTTCTTTTAAATTTAATTTTAATTTATTGGCTATAGATAAATTAATACAAAAGTTTTTTCAAAGTATAGAATTTAGATTAATTCGTTTTAAAGAGATAAGAGCTGAGGAAAAAAGACAAATTAAACTAGAGAAAATAGAACAGGCAGAAAAAGAAAAAATCGAAATTGACAAACAAAAGAAAGCAGATGAAGCAGCTTTTTTAAAAGAAAAGGAAATCCAATTAAAACAAGAACAAAAATTAGAAAGAGAAAGAGCAAAGGATATAAAATTATTTTTAAGAAAAGAACAAGCCATACTAAGAAAAGAACAGGCGGAGAGACAAAAGAAATTTTTACAAGAATTAAAATTAGAAAAACAAATCGAAAAATTTAGAATAAGAGAGGTAAAAGAACTAGAACAACTAGAAAAATTAGCTTTAAGAGAAAAGAGAGATGATTATTCAGGATTACAAAAGCGTATCGAAAAACTAAAATTAAAATATCAACAAATAAGAGATCAAAAAATAAGAGAACGAGTTGAGGCGCTAGGTGTAGAAACACAAGAAGGAGACGATAGAGCAAAATTACTTCAAAGAGAAAGAGAGTATAATTTAGCTAGGCAAAAAATTGAGTTTGCACTTGAAAGTTTTTATAGAAGTGCGAATAGTTTAGTTTTTCAACTTAATAAAAGATATATAACTAAACATATGTCTATCTTGAGATGCATAGATAGAAGATTTGAAACTGGAGAGATTTTTATAAAATGGGATGAAACAATTGATGATGATTGGTTAATACTAATTTATATAAAAAATAATTCTCCAGACGAAGGTATAGTAATTGAAGATAAAACAAATGAAGAAAAAAATATTTCACATGAATTTAAACCAAGTGAAATTTTTAAAGCCTCAGATTTAATGGTAGATTCATTAACGCAGCTGATTGCAAAAAAAAGATCTAAGAATAATTAAATTTGTTGGTCTTTGATAATTTTCTCTATTAACTTAATATTTTCCCCACTTTTGATTAATGGATAAATTGACTTTGCTTTTCTCAAGTCATCAACTGCTTTTTCATATTCCTTTAAGCTTAAGTATATTTGCGCTCGTCCTGATAATGCTCCAAAATGTCTTGGCTCTAGATCTAAAACTTTTTCAATATCATCTAACGATTTCTCATAATCCCCCAATATAAATAGTAATGTTGCTCTCTTATTCCAACCCTCCGCCCATTTTGGGTCTTCATTAATCACATCTGTAAATAGTTTTAATGCCATTCTATACTGCTGATGGTACATGGAATAAGTTCCGTTCTCTAATTTGTTCGTCAGATAATCATTGTTTGGGTGTCTTGTCCATTTATTCCAAATTTGATCCTCTAGCTTTTCTGCTTGTTGCAAATTTTTTGCATTAAGCAATTCTTTAAACAATATATTTAAATTGTCTGAATACACATTATTTGTACTTACAAATAAAAATATAATTATAAAACTTACATATTTTTTAATCACTGACATATACAGATACTCCTCTAGAATTAATGTCTACATCAAATTTTTTATGCAATGGTGGAAAAGCTCTTTGAGAACAATCCAGTCTATCACAAGTTCTACATGAAACCCCTACAGGTATCTCTGATTTTTTATCATTCAAATCTAAGTTTTCCGTATAAACAAAATCTCTTGCATATTTGGCTTCACATCCAAGTCCAATAGATAACATACTTTTTTTTTGTCCATATCTTCCTATACCTTTTTCAACAGTTCTTGCTATACATACATACTTTTCACCATTAGTCATTTTACTTACTGCAGCCTGTATAACACCAGGTCTAGAAAAAGCAGAATATACATTCCATCGAGGACAAGCACCACCATAACGTGGTATTTCTATACCTGACAATGAAAATCTTTTTGAAATATTACCAGCTACATCAACTCTCAAAAAATGAAATGGAACCCCAGGTAATTTTGGATCATTCAAACATGTTACTCTATGTGTGACTTGTTCGAACGAAGTTGCAAAAGTGTTTTGCAATAACTCTAAATCATATTTAAGTTTTTTACATTCATAATGAAATAATTTGTACGGCATTAAAATTGCTGCACCACAATAATTTAATAAAGCAACTTTTGTTAATTTTTTCGATTCTTCATTTGGATAATTAAAAGTATCAAGATAAGAATTTATTATGTCACTAGCCCCCTCTTGTGCAATTTGAGCTGCAGCATGTAATTTCTTTGTTTCCAAAGACAAATAATCAGACAATAGCAACTTTCTATTTTTGTTATCATAAATTTTTGAAAAGGGTTTTCCTTCCTCAGGAATTATATCTTGTACTTCAATTTTATACTCTGATTTTAAATAATCACATAAAGCAATATATCTTGTTCTATTATTTTGTTTTATTTGTTCAAAGATTTGATTTGCAAATTCCTCTAGTTTTGGAAAAAAATTTCTATTTTCTTGCAAAAAATCTGAAATTACTTCTCCAGGAAAGGAGTTTTTTCTATTATCAACAATTTTTCCTGAAAGTTTTTCAATTTTGTTAACCAATTCATGATCTTTTTTTTTCAAAATGTCTCCTAATCTTATTAGAGCTTTACCAATTTTTGGATTACTATTTGCTAGATCTTTGACTTCTGGACCAACTATATCCAAATCTTCAAAAAGTTGATCATCAAGCAATTCTGAAATTGTGTTGACCATATTGATATCTGATTTATTTGTTAGATCGCTAATGTTGATGCTTAACTCCTCACAAATTTTTAAAAGTAATTCCCCGTCAATTTTTCTTTTACCACCCTCGATTAAAGCTAAATAACTTGGTGAAATGTTAAGTTGTGAGGCTAGTTTGTTTGCCTGCATACCTAGCTGTCTTCTAAAAGCTTTTATTTTTGGACCAATGTTTAATTCTACTTGACTCATTTACTATTTGTAAACTTTGTAAATTATTATTTACAAAAAATTTATTGTATTTACTAGAATTTTAACATTTTTAGTGGATTTTGTAAATATTGTAAATTATAAAGTTTACATGGACAAAAATACTATAAAAAACATTGAAACTAGTTCTCAAACTACAAATCACCAAGAGCACCAAGAGCATAGAAGCAGAGGGGTTTATTTAAGAGATGACCACTGCGATTGGGGATCAAGTGGAATGAATGAGTTTACAGAAGAATATAACGAAAAGTAAAAAGAATTAGTTTTTTTAAAGGGGGAATAATGTCAGCCGAGAAAATCTCGTACGAGTTGAAAAGATTTGCAGGAATACAAAGGGATTATAAGCCAGATGAAGTAGAAAGGCTAAGAGGATCTATTAGAATTGAGTATTCAATGTGTAAACAGCAATCTCAAAAACTCTGGAGATTGTTGAATACAGAGCCATATGTAAACACACTTGGGTCTTTGTCTGGAAACCAAGCTGTTCAACATGCAAAAGCAGGTTTAAAAGCGATCTATTTAAGTGGTTGGCAAGTTGCAGCAGATGCAAATAGTGCTGGCGAAATGTACCCTGATCAATCTCTATATCCTTATGATAGCGCGCCTAAATTAGTTGAGTCTATGAATAATTCCTTAATTAGAGCAGATCAAATTCAACATATGGAAATTGCAGATGGAGATATGAAAAGCAGCGAAAGAACTGATTACATGTTGCCAATTATTGCAGATGGCGAAGCAGGATTTGGTGGGCCGTTAAATGTATTTGAGCTAACAAAAAAATTTATAAAAGCTGGCGCAGCCGGAGTTCATTTTGAAGACCAACTAGCTAGTGAAAAAAAATGTGGACATATGGGTGGTAAGGTACTTGTTCCTACTGGAACCATGGTCCGAAATCTAAAAGCAGCAAGATTGGCAGCTGATATTGCCGACGTTCCTCTCATTATTCTTGCAAGAACAGATGCCAACGCTGCGAAACTAATAACAAACGATTTTGATGAAAACGACAAACCGTTTTTAACAGGAGAAAGATCACCTGAAGGCTTTTATTATGTAAAAGATGGTATTGATCAAGCAATCTCAAGGGGGTTAGCTTATGCACCTTATGCGGATTTAATATGGTGTGAAACTGCAACACCTAATTTAGAAGAAGCAAAAAAGTTTGCAGATGCAATACATGCAAAATTTCCTGGAAAGATGTTGGCTTATAATTGCTCTCCATCATTTAATTGGAAGAAACATTTATCTGATGATGAGATTGCAACATTTCAAACTAAAATTGGAATGATGGGATATAAATTTCAATTTATAACTTTAGCAGGTTTCCATACGCAAAATATTGCTATTTTCGAGCTTGCAGAAAAGTATAAAAAGGAAGGTATGACTGCTTACTCTAGAATACAACAAAATGAATTTGCTAGAGAAAAAGACGGATATACCAGTGTTAAACATCAACGAGAAGTTGGCACTTCTTATTTTGATGCAGTTTCCAATACAATAAGTTCTGGAAAGAGCTCCACAATAGCAATGGAAGGATCAACAGAATCTGAGCAATTTTAATTACTCTTTAGCTTTTGGATTTGATCCCAGGCTGAATTAATAGCTCTCATTTTCTTTTTACTTTCCTCAATAACTTCCTGAGGAACTCCTTTACTTAGAAGTAAGTCAGGATGATGTTCTTTGCTTAATTTTAAATATCTTTTTCTAATATCTGTAAGATTATCATCAGGTTTGCTCTCTAATACCACATATGGATTGAGTTTATCTGATGATTTTCTACCCTCAACTATTCCATTGAACTGGGCATTACTAAGACCAAATAATTGAGAAACATGTTGTATCATTCTAAATTCTTGATCACTTATATTTCCATCAGCTTCTGCAATATAAAATAATATATTTATGACTTCTTCCAATACATTTATATTTCCTTGATAAATCTGAGCTATTTGTTTTGCATATGGCTCGTAACCAGTGCTTTCTTCTTTAGCTTTATTAAAAATTTTTCCAACTTGATCTAATTCATGTTCTGGAATTTTGAGTTTATCTTTTACTGCTATTAGTTCCTCTCTACTAACCTGACCGTCTGCTTTACTCAGTTTCGCTGATAAAACTATAAGAGCTAATGCAAAAACTTGTTGAGGTTGTGCAAAAGATTTAAATGATGATCTTGATCTTGATACTTTTCCACCAATTAAGGAACCTAATAGCATTCCAAACGGCCCTCCTAAAGAAAAACCGATCATCCCACCAATTAAACTTCCCCAGATAGACATATAAAAAAAATTTAATATAATTTAATATATTTATGTTCTCAACTTTTTTAGTTTTAACATTTTTATTTTTAATGTTTATGTGGTCTTTGGCTTGGGTAAATTATTACAATAAACTAGATAAAAGATTTGGTTCGTCTTTATGGAGATGGAGTTATGATTATCCAGTGCCAGGTGATAGAGATATTTCTTTTCTCGATGATAAAAAATTTGTTATTTTAAGAAGAAAGAGGAATAGAGCGGTTACAATTATGTATTTTATTTTATTTTTCTCTTTTTTTATATTTTTATCTTTTGTAACCCAGATTTTATACGCTATTCAACATTAGTTTAATTGGTGTCTATTTTTTAAATACAAAAAAAACGCTACAATTTCATATCCGACATAAAATAATTGGTAAATGACCGGGAGTTTAAAAAATTTATAAAGAAACTTGTATTTTGGAATACTTTTCCAAATAAGTAAAAAAGCATCAATACCTACATAGATTTTTCCATCTTGTTCTACATGAAGTCTTCTTAGAAGCTCTTTATCAGTTTTTTTTGTTTCTAATTCAGCATTTTTATTTTTAGTTATGTCTATCCAATTCAAATTTTCTATGTTTTCTTTCTTATAAATATTAATTTCTGCTCTGCAGATTTTGCATGAATTGTTAAAAAAAACCTTCATAATTAAACTATATTTGAATATTTTATTTTTACAAATGTGCCAAATAAGCAGTTGATATATTATTAATCACTACTACATTCTTCAAATGTCAAATTTCTTCAAAGAAACAGATATAGATACATCGCAAGCTGAAGCAATTGTTACTGAAACCTTAAAAAATTGTGATGATGGAGAATTATATTTAGAAAATCATAAATCTGAGTCTATTGTTTTAGACGATAATAAAATAAAGAGTTCAACTTATAATTCTGATCAAGGATATGGTTTCAGAGCTGTGACAGGAGAGGTTGTTGCCTACTCTCATTCTAATGATATTTCAAAGGAGTCATTAAGAAAATCAAGCGATAATTTAAAGGATACATTAAAGTCAAAAAAAGGGACCTATAATCATGAAATTCCTAAAACTAACAACAAATATTACGAAAATATTAATCCTATTGAAAGCAAGACTTTCGACTCAAAGATAGATTTG
This sequence comes from uncultured Pelagibacteraceae bacterium, assembly GCA_902542975.1. Lineage (GTDB taxonomy): Bacteria > Pseudomonadota > Alphaproteobacteria > Pelagibacterales > Pelagibacteraceae > Pelagibacter. The sequence continues at coordinate 62,468 of CACBWM010000005.1, forward strand.
CTGAACAGTGTTAATAACTATTTAAGATCAAAAGGCTCAATTGTAAATCAAGTAACTGCAAATTTTTTAGGTGAACATAAATCAATAGAAATTATTAGGTCTGATAATCAAGTCTTGAAAGATGATAGACCATTAGTCAGATTCAACGTTTCTGTCGTACTAGAAAAAAATGGAAAAAAAGAGACAGGTGTTTATGGAGTTGGAGGAAGACAAAGTTATGATGATTATCTAAAAGATGGAAGCTGGAAAGATGTTTGTGATGAAGCTTTTAGAATCGCAAATGTGAATTTAGAAAGCAAACCAGCGCCAGCAGGAGAAATGAAAGTTGTTTTAGGTCCTGGATGGCCGGCAATTTTAATTCACGAAGCAATCGGCCATGGTCTTGAGGGAGATTTCAATAGAAAAAAAACTTCAGCTTTTCATAATTTAATGGGGCAGCAAGTAGCCAGTGAAGGAGTTACGATTGTAGATGACGGCACCTTACATCAAAGAAGAGGAAGTTTGACGATAGACGATGAAGGAACGCCTACTGAAAATACAGTTTTAATAGAAAATGGAATTTTAAAAAACTATATGCAAGACCGTTTAAACGCTCGTTTGATGGGAACTAAGTCAACAGGTAGCGGAAGAAGAGAAAGTTATAAACATGTCGTTTTACCAAGAATGAGAAACACAATGATGTTGTCAGGTAAATATTCGCAAGATGAAATGATAAGTTCAGTTGATAAAGGTATTTTCGCTGTAAGTTTTGGGGGAGGACAAGTAGACATAACTTCAGGAAAATTTGTCTTTAACTGCACAGAAGCATACGAAATCAATAATGGTAAAATTGGATCACCAATTAAAGGTGCTACATTAATTGGAGATGGACCATCAATTTTAAAAGAAGTTTCATTAGTGGGTAATGATATGAAATTAGATCCAGGTATTGGAACATGTGGGAAAGCTGGACAGGGTGTTCCAGTAGGAGTAGCTCAGCCATCAATTCTTATAAATAAGATGACTGTTGGTGGAACAAAACTTTAATCTAAATGATAAGGGATCAGGAATTTTTAAGAGATATAGCGTCTTATTGTATTGAAAACTCTAAAAAACTAGGAGCCACGGATGTGGGTGTAAAAGTAATTCACTCTGTTTCAGAAAATGTTAGTTTTAGAAATAAAAAATTAGACGAGTCAAATAGAGCAGATAGTTTTGCTGTCAATTTAACTACTTATATAGAGAAAAAAAAATCAAGCATTAATTCATCAGATTTATCTAAATCAAACTTAGAAAAACTAATAGAACGTTGTATTGATGCTACAAAAATTACTCCATCAGATGAAAATAATTCGTTACCAGATAAAGATTTAATGTCTAAAGAGATAAGAGACCTTAATCTCTATGATGAAACACATTATCCAAATGATAAAAAGATTGAATTTTTAAAAAATGTTGAAGAAACAGCATCAACGGACGAAAAAATAGTTAATACTGAAGCTGGTTTTACCGAAAATAAAAATAATTTTATACTCGCAAACAGCAATGGTTTTTTAGGTGGATACAAAACCTCAAATTTTTCATCTTCATGCGTAGCTGTATCAAGAATTAATGGTGCAATGGAAAGAGATTATGAGTTTGGTAGTACAAGATTCTTGAAAGATATGATGGAACCTGAAGAAATTGGAAAAATAGCTGCCGACAAAGCAATAAAAAAGTTAGGACCAAAAAAAATTAAAAGTGAAAAAATTGGCGTTATATTCGATAAAAGAATTTCCAAAGGAATATTAAGCACACTAGCAAGTGCAATTAGTGCGAGTGCTGTTGCAAGAGGAACTTCTTTTTTAAAAGATCAAATCAATTCTGAAGTTTTTCCAAATTCAATTAATATCATCGATGATCCAAAAATTGAAAAAGGATTAGGCTCCCAAAACTTTGATAGCGAAGGTGTTGAAACCAATTCTTTGAAACTAGTTGAGAATGGTATTTTAAAAAATTATTTAATTGATACTTATTATGGTAAAAAATTAAATTTAAAATCTAATGGTAGATCTGGAGGAACAACAAACTTATACTTTGAAAACGGTACCTTAAGTTTTAAGGATTTGTTAAATTCAGAAAAAAAATTTCTATACATAACAGAGACTATAGGCCATGGAGGAAATATCATTACTGGAGATTACTCAGTTGGAGCTTCGGGATTTATGGTTGAGGATGGAGAATTGACTTACCCAGTAAGTGAAATAACCATAGCTGGGAATTTTAAGGAAATGTTTAAGAATATTACTTTGGCAAATGATTTAGAGATGAAGTACTCAACAAATGCTCCTACTTTGTTGATTAATCAAATGACTGTAGCGGGAAAATAATTATTGAATTTTTTTTAGTCTATATTCCCATAGACCCATTCTCTTATAAGCCACTTTTATAATCAACGCTTTTTTTTTATCGTACCATATTTCAAAATTTAATTTTTTATCATCAGGTAGATTTGGGTTGGTAGAAAAAAGTCTAAAATGTTCTACATCATATTCTTTATTATAAAGTTTAATTTTTTCTTTTCCTAAAAATTCTATGTTTTGTTTTTTTACACTTCCAGATAATGGACTTATTTGTGTCTCGGTTTGCAAAATTCTATGATTCCACCAATTACCAATTATATTTTCTTTATCAGCCTCTCCTTTATATGATGACCCATCAATTATAAACTTCTCTTTTTTTTCGTCAAAAATTATATTTACATATTTTCTTTTATCATTTTGAAATGTTTCTGAGTTAAATGAAATTAATTGATCTCCAATATACTCTTCGGTTCCTCCACTATTTATAGAGAACACTGTAATACCCAATAATTTTACACTGAAATTAGTCTTATTTTTTACAATAAATTTATCTCCTTCTTTTTTAAATGTGAAAATACTTTCTCCAATTTTTTCATCATCTTTAAATATCTCCATTTCTATGTTTGAATAATTTTTATAGTGATCAGTATGTGCTTGCAAAAAAAGTGGAGATAAAACTAACAATATTACTAAGAATTTTCTCATTATTTTATATTATTTTAATTAACTTGTTTGAACTTTATATAGAATTTTTGTCTTTAAAAGATAAATAGTCTAAAGAATTATGTTTTTAACCATTAAAAATATCCCCTCAAAATCTTGGAGCTCAGAAAAACCTTTAAATTTAAAACCTAAATTTACAACTTTTTTGCTTTTATGTGTTGGCTTATCTTTGTTTGGATTGGGCGAGGGTCTTTTATTAGTTTCTACTACTGGTAATTCTCCATGGTCTGTTCTTGCAGAAGGGTTATCAAACATATTAAATATTTCGATCGGATTATCTACATTCATAATAAGTATTATTGTTTTGACGTTTTGGTTTCCACTTAAACAAAAACCAGGAATTGGTACAATTTTAAATATTTTAATTATAGCAGCTACAATCGATCTGACCCTTTTTCTTTTTGATCCTCCTTTGACTATTCTTTCAAAATATATTCTTGCTGTATTTTCTGTTTTGCTTGTCGGTCTAGGAAGTGGCATATACTTAATTGCAAATTTAGGTCCTGGTCCTAGAGATGGATTGATGACAGGTCTAACAGAAAAAACTCAACTTCCTATTGCTTTAATTCGAGCTACTTTGGAAATTTCAGCTGTTATATCTGGTTGGTATTTGGGAGGAACTGTTGGTTTGGGCACTATAATATTTGCATTTGGGATAGGTCCTGCTGTAGCTTTAGGAATTTATATTGTGGATAAAGTTACGAAGTAAATGTTTTTAGTGGACAATTAGTCGATTGTTAATACTGAATAAAAATTGTAAATATAAATCATGTCTATAAAAAATTGGATGAAAGAATCAGCGAATATACTATTTGACGATAGTAAAAATGATTTAAGAGCACTTCCCAAAACTGTGAGACTACAAATATTATTAGTTTTAAGTTTTATATGGACAACAGTATTTAGTTTATACGTATTTTCATATGCCACTTTTGCATTTGGTTGGGCAGGGACATATGTTGCTCATATAGGTTTAATATTTGCTGTTTATTATACTTTTAAACAATTTCATAGAGCTGAAGCAAAAGCTGTTAGCGTTTTTAAGACAAAAAATTTTGATCCATTTAAAATCATGACAATTGTTTTTGTTATAGTTTTTATTTTTGTTTTTTCTAAAGGTATTGAAGTATTGACAAGAACAAACTCTTACTCAATTCCATATGACGGTCCTAGTAAATCAGCATTTGAAAAGTGGCTGCCATTTACCAAAAATAAATCTGAATAATAATTTTTTTAAGAAGCTTCTGATAATTTAGAGAGCTTTTTTCTCTCGTGAGGATCAAGCACAGCCTTTCTTAATCTGCATGAATTTGGCGTAATTTCTAGTGCTTCATCAGAATTTAACATGCTCAATTGTTCAGCAATAGACATCTTTCTAACTGGAGTTAAAACAACATTTTCGTCTGTTCCTTGTGTCCTCATATTTGTAAGTTTTTTACCTTTCATGACATTTATAATCATATCACCAGGTTTAGGTGACAATCCCACAATCATACCTGAATAAACTGGATCGTTATGAGTAACAAACATTTCTCCTCTGGCCTGTAGATTATAAATTGCAAATGCTACTGCTTTTCCTTGTTCCATAGAAATTAATGCACCATTTCTTCTGCCTTCCATATCTCCCTCAAATTTTCCATAAGAATGGAATATTCTGTTTATTACCCCTGTTCCTTTAGTTAGAGTAAGAAATCTACTGGTGTACCCCATTAAACCTCTAGTTGGCGCATGAAAGATTAATCGTTTTTTATTTTTTCCAGTATCTTTAAGATCTATTAATTTTCCTTTTCTTTTATTCATCGAGTCTATAACTTTAGAAGAGAACTCTTCATCAAGATCTATAGTAATTTCTTCAATAGGTTCTAATTTTTCATCATTTTCATTCTTTTGAAATAAAACTCTAGGAGGGCTTACTGTCATTTCAAATCCTTCACGTCTCATTTGTGTTAATAATATTTCTAACATTAATTCGCCTCTTCCACTTATTTCAAATGAGTCTTTGTTTTCATTTTCTGAAAAAGAAATTCCAACATTATTCTGAGCTTCTTGAACTAACCTCTCTCTAATTTGAGTACTTGTAAGTTTTTTACCTTCAGTACCAGCTAATGGAGAACTATTTACTGTTATTTTGATAGACATCGTTGGTGGATCAATCGGGGTTGCTTGTATTGGTGTATCTACCTCAGTATCACATATAGTATCAGCAACATTTGCTTTTTCTAATCCAGCGATAACTACAATATCTCCAGCTTCGCCAACTTCTATTGGTACTTTTTTTGTCCCCTCGTATCTAAATATTTTAGTCAACCTTCCCTCATCAACTTTTTCTCCATCAAGATTTATTGCTTTGATTTGTTGGTTTGCTTTTGCAGTTCCTTGAGAAATTCTACCAACTAAACTTCTACCCAAAAAACTGTCAGCATATAAAAGTGTCGAAAGCATTGCAAAAGGCTTGGACTTATCAAATTCTGCTGGCTTAACATGGTCTATGACTAAATCTAATAATGGATTTAAGTTATCTCTTGGACCATCTATTTCTTTAGATGCCCACCCAGATCTTCCACTTGCGTAAACAACTGGAAAGTCTAATTGTTCCTCGTTGGCATCTAGGCTTACAAATAAGTCAAAGGTCTCATTTAAAACTTCATCGGCCCTTTGGTCAGCTTTGTCTAATTTATTAATAACTACTATTGGTTTAAGGCCTTGTTTAAGTGCTTTAGCTAATACAAATTTAGTTTGAGGCATTACTCCCTCTGCTGAATCTATTAACAATAATGCACCATCAGCCATACTAAGAACTCTTTCAACTTCAGCAGCAAAATCTCTATGCCCAGGTGTATCAATAATATTAATTCTAGAATCTTTCCAATTTATCGATGCTGGTTTGGCAAGAATTGTAATACCTCTTTCCTTTTCAAGTTCGCCAGAGTCCATCAGTCTTTCATCAACAACTTCATTTTCTCTAAAAGAACCACTCTGTTTCATTAAGTTATCAATCAAAGTAGTCTTGCCATGGTCAACATGAGCAATTATAGTAATGTTACGTATTGATGTTGTCATTTGCGCGTTCTTATATATTCAAAATATTTTTTTTCAATTCAAAAAAAAAGGGCAGTAAAAACTGCCCTTTTTGAATTTTTTTCAAGTAAAATTAGGATTACATTCCCATTCCACCCATACCGCCCATACCACCCATTCCTCCAGGAGGCATACCAGCTGCACCAGCGTCTTTTTCATCTGGTTTATCTGCAATCATTGCTTCAGTTGTTACTAACAATCCAGATATAGAAGCAGCATCTTGAAGCGCTGTTCTTACAACTTTAACTGGATCAATAATACCTTCTTTAAACATATCAACATATTGTTCTGATTGTGCATCGTAACCATTGCTAGGCTTGTTGGTTTCTAATAATTTGCCAACAACTACTGACCCATCAACACCTGCATTTGTTGTGATTTGTCTAATAGGTGCTTGTAAGGCGCTTTTGACAATTTCTACACCAGCTTTTTGATCATCACCTTTTACTTTTAGACTATCAAGTTCTTTTGAAGCATAAAGCAATGCACATCCACCACCTACAACAATACCTTCTTCAACTGCTGCTCTTGTAGCGTTTAATGCATCCTCAACTCTATCTTTTCTTTCTTTAACTTCTACCTCAGTAGCTCCACCAACTTTAATCACAGCTACACCACCTGCTAGTTTAGCAAGTCTCTCTTGTAGTTTTTCTCTATCATAGTCTGATGTTGTTTCTTCGACTTGAGCTTTGATTTGAGCACATCTTGCTTCAATATCGGATTTTTTACCTGCTCCACTTACTATTGTACTATTTTCTTTATCAACTTTTACACGTTTTGCAGAACCAAGATCATTAAGTTTAACATTTTCAAGTTTAATACCCAAATCCTCAGAGATAACTTGTCCGCCTGTAAGAATTGCAATATCTTCTAACATTGCTTTTCTTCTATCTCCAAAACCAGGAGCTTTAACAGCAACAACTTTTAAACCACCTCTAAGTTTATTAACAACAAGTGTTGCTAGTGCCTCTCCTTCGACATCTTCTGAAATTATCATTAATGGTCTACCCGCTTGTACAACAGCCTCTAGCAACGGAACCATTGGTTGAAGATTTGTTAATTTTTTCTCGTGAAGAAGAATTAGTGGATTTTCTAACTCTGTAGTCATTTTATCTCCATTTGTAATAAAATAAGGAGAAAGATAACCTCTATCAAATTGCATACCTTCTACTACATCAAGTTCTGTTTCAATTCCTTTTGCTTCTTCAACAGTAATTACTCCTTCATTACCAACCTTTTGCATAGCTTTTGAAATCATTGCACCAATTTCTTTATCACCGTTTGCCGAAATTGTTCCAACTTGTGCAATCTCATCGCTATCTTTTACTTTTTTAGCTGATGAAATTAATTTATTTTTTACATGATCTACAGCAGCATCAATCCCTCTTTTAACATCCATTGGGTTCATACCTGCTGTTACATACTTACAACCTTCTTTAACAATTGCTTGAGCTAAAATTGTTGCAGTTGTTGTTCCATCACCGGCTTCATCATTGGTTTTGCTTGCAACTTCTTTTACCATTTGTGCGCCCATGTTCTCAAATTTATCATCAAGATCAATTTCTTTTGCAACTGAAACACCATCTTTAGTTGTTCTTGGTGCACCATAAGATTTGTCGATAACAACATTTCTTCCTTTTGGTCCAAGAGTAACTTTTACAGTGTTGGCAAGTATATCAACTCCCTTTAACATTGATGCTCTAGCATCTGAATCAAATTTTACTATTTTAGCCATTCTAAACTCTCCTTATTATTTATTTACCTGTTGCAATACCCATAATGTCTGACTCTTTCATTATGCTGTACTCTTTACCATCAATTTTAACTTCTGTTCCTGACCACTTACCGAATAAAACTTTATCACCTACTTTAACGTCCATAGGTATTAGTTTTCCATCTTCAGTTTTTGCGCCTCCGCCAACAGCAACAACTTTACCTTCTTGAGGTTTTTCTTGAGCTGTATCTGGAATAATTATGCCACCAGCAGTTTTTTCGCTGCTATCTAAAACTTCTATTAAAACACGGTCATGTAACGGTTTAAACTTCATACGAATTCTCCTTTAAATTAGCAGTCATATAGAGACATATTTAATAATTTTCAAGATCTTGAATAAAAATTATGGTCTAAAAAACTCAAGAATAAAGCATATTTTTAAGCTATACCTCAAGTATGCCCCAAAACTTAGACAAAGCTGGATTAAGATCTAAAATAAACAGTTACGAATTATTTTTTATCGACATATGGGGAGTGATCCATAACGGATTACAAATTTTTGAAGATTCTATTGAAGTATTAGAAAATTTAAAAAAAAATAATAAAGAGTTTGTATTACTTACCAATGCTCCAAGACCAAATTCTACAGTTATTGATTTTTTGAAAAAAATGGGGCTCAAAAAATTTTATGAAGATGTATACACCTCAGGAGAAGCTTCATTAAAATATTTAATGCAAAATTTTCAAAATTCAAAATTTTATCACATTGGACCACCAAGAGATTTTGACTTATTTAAAAGATTTGAACAAAATAAAGTAAGCAATATAAATCAAGCTGATTATTTTATTTGTACAGGGTTATTTGAAGATCATGAGACAAAACTTGAATATTATAAAGATTTACTTAAGAAATTTTCAAATAAAAAATTTGTGTGTACCAATCCAGATTTAATTGTTGATAGAGGAGATGTTAGGGAGTTTTGTGCTGGATCAGTTGCAAAAATATTTGAAGAAATTGGTGGGAAAGTAATTTACTTTGGAAAACCTTATCCTCCAGTTTATAATTTATCTGCTAACATAAATGGTAAAAATGTTTTATGTATCGGAGATAATATGAATACAGATATAAAAGGAGCTAATATTCAAAATTTTGACAATCTGCTAATAACGAGTGGTATACATAAAAAAGAATTAAGTAGTTTTAATATTGATAAATTAGAAGAAAAATATGGAGTAAGCGTGAATTACACTCAAACAAAATTAAAATGGTGAACAAAATTAAAATCTACAAAAATTTCAAAATTTTAAGAAAACATCGAAATGCAATGATATTAATTGGCAATTTTGATGGGTTACATCTGGGCCATCAGAGATTATTCAAAGAAGCAAAAAAATATAAAAAAAAATATAATTCAAAAATTGGAGTAGTAACTTTTGATCCAATACCAAAAATGTATTTTAATAAAGGTATCACGAATTATCGACTTTCAAATCTTAACCAAAAAAGTAAATATTTTAGTGATTATAATGTAGATTTTTTAATAAATAAAAAATTTGATAAAAAATTCTCTAAAATATCTTGTCATAACTTTATTAAAAATATTTTATGCAAAAAGTTAAATGCAGATTATATCTTCGTTAGTAATAATTTTAGATTTGGTAATAAAAGAGAGGGAGACGTAAATCTATTAAAAAGATTTCAAAAAAAATATAATTACAAATTAATTAACCCAAAACCGTTATATAAAAAAAATAAAATTATTTCCTCAACATTAATAAGAAAATTAATTGAAAATGGTAATTTAAAAATTGCAAATCAACTTTTATCTAGAAATTGGTCAATAGAAGGTGTTGTTGAAAAAGGTAGAATGATGGGTAGAAAAATCGGCTTCCCCACATGCAACATAAATATAAAAAATTATGTAATACCAAAAGTAGGAGTTTATGCAGTTGATGTTTATATCGAAAAAAATAGAAAAAAGATCAAAGGAATAGCAAATATTGGGTATAGACCTACTTTTAATCAAAAAAAATTATTATTAGAGGTAAATTTATTTAAATTTTCTGGAAATCTTTATAATAAAAATCTAACTATTAATTTTACAAAATTTATTAGAGGAGAAACAAAATTTAAAAATATTGATGCTTTGAAAAAACAAATAAATAAAGATATCAAAGTTGCTAAAAGATAAAATTTCATGAGCAAGGAACATATAAATTTACCTAAAACAAAATTCTCAATGAAGGCAAATTTGCCAAACAAGGAGCCAAATTACATAGAATTTTGGAAGAAAATTGACCTTTACAATTTGTTAAGACAAAAAAGCAAAGGGCAAGAAAAATTTGTACTTCATGATGGGCCTCCATATGCAAATGGAAATATTCATATGGGTACCGCTTTGAATAAAATTTTAAAAGACATAATTACAAAATTTCATCAAATGGATGGTAAAGACTCAGTTTATGTTCCCGGATGGGATTGCCATGGGTTGCCTATCGAGTGGAAAATTGAAGAACAATACAAAAAGAATAAAAAAAACAAAAATGATGTTCCTATAATTGAATTTAGAAAAGAATGTAGGGAGTTTGCAAACAAATGGATAGATGTTCATAAGGGAGAATTTACAAGACTTGGAGTAATCGGTGATTGGGAAAATTATTATTCAACAATGTCATTTGATGCTGAAGCTCAAATAGTCAGAGAACTTGGAAAATTTCTTAAAGAAGGAAGCCTTTATAGAGGTTACAAGCCAGTTCTTTGGTCAACTGTTGAAAAAACAGCTTTAGCGGATGCCGAGGTTGAATACATGGATCATGTTTCAGATACGATTTATGCAGCATTCAAAGTGAAAGTTTCAAATTTAGATATAATTAATGGTGCTGATGTAATAATTTGGACGACAACTCCATGGACTATTCCTGCAAATAAAGCTCTAGCTTACAATGCTGGCCTTAAATATGTTTTGCTAGAAATAAACGACAACAAAAATTTTGTTAATAGAAAAATTGTAATTGCAAAAGATTTATTAGAACCTTTTAAAAAAGATACCTCTATAGAAAATATTAAAGTTTTAAACGAATTTTTAGGAAAAGATTTAAAAGGAACAGTTTGTAGTCATCCATTTTCTAAAATGGGATATGATTATGATATTCCAATGCTCGAGGCTAATTTTGTTACCACAGAACAAGGCACAGGTATTGTACACTGTGCTCCAAGTCATGGACCTGATGATTTCAATCTTTGTTTAAATAATAATATTAAAGCAATTGAAACAGTTGATGGTGATGGAAAATATACAAATGAAATTAAACTTTTTGAAGGTTTACATATTTTTAAAGCAAATAATTTAATCATAGAAAAATTAGATGAACAAAAAAATTTAGTAACAAACGGAAAACTTACCCACTCTTATCCTCATTCTTGGAGATCAAAAGCTCCACTAGTTCATAGAGCAACCCCGCAATGGTTTATTTCTATGGAAAGCCATGGTTTAAGAAATAAAGCATTAAAAGCCATCGATAATACAGACTTTTATCCTTCCAAAGGAAAAGAAAGAATAAAATCAATGATTGAAACTAGACCTGATTGGTGTGTATCAAGACAGAGAGTTTGGGGTGTGCCATTACCAATCTTTATTTCAAAAAAAACAGGTGATGTTTTAGTTGATAATGAAGTTTTTGAAAATATTGCAAAAATTTACGAGAAAGAGGGTTCTGATTGTTGGTTTAATGAAGATTATCAGATCTTTCTTGGAGATAAGTATAAAGCGGAAGATTATGAAAAATTATCAGATATAGTTGAAGTTTGGTTTGATAGTGGATCCACCCATTCGTTTGTCTTAGAAAAAAGAGATGATCTTAAATGGCCAGCATCTATGTATTTAGAGGGTTCAGATCAACATAGAGGTTGGTTTCATTCTTCATTGCTAGAGTCATGTGGAACCAGAGGTGTTGCTCCATTTGAAAGCATTCTTTCTCATGGTTTTGTCGTAGATGGAAAAGGTCTAAAAATGTCAAAATCAACAGGTAACGTAATTGCTCCGCAGGATATACTCAAAAAATACGGAGCTGATATATTAAGAATTTGGGTTGCATCATCAAATTATGCTGAGGATCTTAGAATAGATTATTCAATTTTAGATCAACATGCAGAGTCTTATAGAAAAATTAGAAACACGTTTAGATATCTTTTAGGAAATATTCAAGATCAATATGAAAATCTTGATTTAGAAAAAGTTAAGTTTGAAAATTTTGACTCACTTGAAAAATTTATGCTTCATAGAATTCATACAATAAATGAAAATTTTAAAAATAATTTTAAAGTTTATAATTTTCATAACTTATATAAAGAATTATTAAATTTTTGTACAGTTGAGCTTTCAGCCTTTTATTTTGATATCAGGAAAGATACTTTATATTGTGAGGCTCTAAATTCTGATAAAAGAAAGAACTGCATAACTCTTTTAAATATTATTTTACAATGTCTCCTGAAATGGTTTGCTCCAATATTATCATTTACAACTGAAGAAATTTATCAATTAGTTAAAAAAGAGGAAGATAATCAAAGTATACATCTACAAAATTTCGTTTCTGTTCCTAATTCTTGGAATAACAAGGAACTGAGCTCAGATTGGGATTACATTAAAAAAATTAGAGATGAGGCAAATATTTCAATTGAGAATATGAGAGCTGAAAAGTCTATTGGTTCAAGTTTAGAGGCAACAATTGAAATAAAGTTAAATAGAGAATTTTATGATAAAGCAAAAAATGTTAATTTTTCTGAAATTTGTATCACTTCGTCTGCTTCAGTAGTAAAAGATGAAAATCAGAAAAATAGTATTGATGTAGTTACAAAAAAAGCTCAAGGAAATAAATGTCCCATTTGTTGGAAAATATTTGAATCGAATTGCGATAGACCAAATTGCGGACTTTTGAATACAAATGGGAAATGAAAAAATAAATAAACTTCTTATAGGTTTTATACTTTTAGTAGTTTGTTTCGCTTTAGATAGATTATCAAAAATCTATATTTTAAATATTTTAAATAGTGAGGGACAAGTAGATCATTATATAAATCAATACCTAAATATTTATCTAGTTTGGAATACAGGTATAGGATTTGGATTATTCTCTTCAGAAAATAACCTTTTCTATAACTTATTTACGTCCATAATCGTAATTATAAATTTTGTGATATTGTATTTTGCTTTTATTGAAACGAAAATTAAATCATTTTTTTTAATGATAATATTAGGGGGATCTTTAGGAAACTTGTTTGACCGAGTTTATTACAGAGCTGTTCCAGATTTCATTGATTTAAATTATGCTGGATATCATTGGTTTATATTTAATGTAGCTGACATATTTATAACAATTGGTATTATATGCCTTATTTTATCTGAATTTATATTCTATAAAAAAAAAGATGAAAAAAATTAAACTAAATTTAATCTTATTAATCGCTTTAGTGCCATTATTAACTTTTTGTGGTGGAGTTAGAGATGCTTTAGAAGGTAAAAAAAGATCTGAACAAAGTGATGAATTTCTTGTAAAAAAAAAAAATCCTCTCCAAATGCCACCTGACATGAATAAACTTCCAACACCTGGAGACGATTTAGAGATAAAAAGTCAAACAAAAAATAACGAAATTAAAGACTTACTTAAAATAAAAGAAAACAATAATACCGAAAGCACAAGTAACGGATCAGATTTATTAAATAATATGAAAAAGAAAATCCAGTAATTAATGGAGACAAAAAATATTATTTACGAAAATTTTAAAAATAAAAATAAAAAATTAAATAAAAAAAAACTTAATAATTTCATAAAGTTTAAAAATTTAATTGAAAAATATCCTTTATTAAAATCTTTAACAAATAATTATAATTATTCATTTAAGAAAAAAAATTTACTAAATTTCAAAAAATACGATGAGTATAATCTAATAGGAATGGGAGGATCTATACTAGGCGCTCAAGCCATTTATGATTTTCTTAGTCATAAAATCAAAAAAAAATTTTTCTTTTATAATAACCTACAGAACATAAAAATAACAAAATCAAACAAAAAACGTTTAAATATAATTATATCAAAATCAGGTAACACCCTAGAAACATTATCAAATTTAAACCTGATCTTATCAAAACAGAAAAGTAATAAAAATTTAACAATAACTGAAAAAAAAAATAATATCCTTAGAGCTATGGCGAATAAACTGAGATCTGATGTAATTGACCATAAAAATTACATAGGAGGAAGATATTCAGTATTATCTGAAGTTGGAATGGTCCCGGCAGAATTGATGGGTTTAAATGAAAAAAAATTTAAACGATTAAATTATCTAATAAAAAATAAAACATTTATTAATTTTTTAATTGAAAATGTCTCTTCAATTTACTCAAATATTATTAAAGGAAAAAAAAATTGTGTAATTTTAAATTATGATGAAAAATTAAATAACTTTTTGAAATGGTACCAGCAATTATCTGCTGAAAGTTTAGGAAAAAAGGGTAAAGGCTTCTTTCCTATAATCTCTACAATGCCAAAGGACAATCATAGTCTTTTACAACTTTACTTAGATGGCCCAAAAAATAATTTTTTTAGTTTTTTTTTCTCTAGAGATAGAAACCAATTTAAATTTAATAATGCTTTTATAATTGATGGATTAGAACATTTAAAAAAGAAAAGTTTGGATCAAGTAATGTATGCTCAAAAAAAAGCTACGCAAAATGTATTTAATAAGAAAAAATTATCATTTAGAAGTTTTGAAATTAAAAATAAAAGTGAGGAAAC
>CACBWM010000006.1 GCA_902542975.1 uncultured Pelagibacteraceae bacterium
ATTTATGTTTTTCATGGTTGCTACAATGATCATCATTGGAGGCTTAACAAGACTTACTGATTCTGGGTTATCAATTACTGAATGGGAATTTTTTAAAGGTTTTTTTCCACCAATGAGTAATGATGCTTGGTTAGCCTATTTTGAATCTTATAAACAAATACCTGAATTTAAACTTCAAAATTATTCTATGACTTTAAGTGAATTCAAAGTGATATTTTGGTGGGAGTGGGCTCACAGATTTTTTGGGCGAATAATTGGCTTGGCATTTTTGGTACCTTTAATTTTTTTTACTATTAAATTAGGTGTAAAAAAACTTTATAGTTTTTATTTGATCTTTTTTTTGATTTGCTTTCAAGGTTTTTTAGGTTGGTTCATGGTTCAGAGTGGTCTTGTGAATAATATAGATGTAAGTCACTTTAGATTATCCATACATCTTTTATTTGCTTTTATAATTTTATCGTTAATTTTTTGGAATTATTTAAGTTTAGTAAATTTAAATAAAATGGATAAAAAAATTAATAATTATATGCCTGAATTTTTTTTATTTTTAATCTTCATACAAATTATTATAGGTGCATTCGTTTCTGGTATGGATGCAGGAAAAATATATAACACTTGGCCATTAATGGGTGATTATTATTTTCCAGATGACAATAAATTTATTAATTTATTTAAATTATCTGCTTTTAGCGATCCATCATTAGTACAATATTTGCATCGCAATTTAGCTTATTTAATATTTGTTATATATATATTTTCGGTATAAATTTTTTTATTTATTTAAACCTGTAATTATTTTAGGTTTAATTATTTTATTACAAATTGTACTAGGAATTCTTACTGTTTTGTCTGGTGCTAGTATTTTAACTGCTTCATTGCATCAATTTAGTTCAATATTATTAATCACATCATCATTGTATTTTCTGTATAGGAATAGATTTAGTTAATTATTTTTTTTCTATTACAAACAATTCATTATTAAAATATAGTCCTTTATTCTTATTAACTATATCTTTAACAACTTTTTGGTAATATTTTTTTCTTTCTGCACTCATTATTTGCTCATCAGATATTTGGTTAACATATACTGCAGCATTCCAAGCTGAAAATATTAATGATGTAGCAATACCTCCACTAATTTCATTTGGTAATGCTCTCAAAACATATTTAATCGTTTGTTTTTTATTAAATTTTAATTTTTTTAAAATTTCTTTTTTAGTATTATTTTTTATATATTTAATTATTGATCCGTATAGAGAAGGAAATGGTTTTTCTTTAGGCCAGATTTTCTTAATAATTTTGTTTCCAGGATCATTTCCACATGCATGAACTACTACTAATTTACCTTTCTTATTCAATGATTTTATCATTGGATCAATGACATATTTAACTTTTTTCTCCGCAGATATTCTTGATCTATATGGTTGTGATGCAATGATTAAGTCGTAACTATTTTTCCCATTATTTTTTTTTGGAATAACATTTTTCAATGAAAATTCTTGATCTTTTCGGTAAATTACAATTACAGATGGCTCTTTGTAGGTAGGGGTTCCATTTCTAGGATTTCTTTCAATTTGCCATTTTTTATTTAAAAATTCTTGATTTAGTTTCCTCAATTGATTTGAAAAATCTAGCGAAGAGTTGCCTTTAAGTTTAACTATTTTCCAATTCAATTTTTTTTGTTTATTTTTGTCATTCGATTTAAGTGATGTTGATTCTACGTAATTCAGATTTGAAATAACAAATACTGTATTTTTATGTTCGACAAACCGATCTGGAAGTTTTTCAAGTCCCAATCTAACATCTTCCATGCTTATCTCTTTTGTACTTACCAGTAGAGGAATATGTGGCATTTTTTGATGACATTGCCTCATTACACTCATCAATAATGATCCATCTCCCATACCTGCATCAAATATTTTTAATGCTGGAAATTTTGGTTTTAATTTTTGTACAATAGGTTTTAACGCATCGGCAATCTTGTTTTTTTCGTTAGTCGTTGTGACAAATAGCAAATATTTTTGTCTATTATCAAAAAATCTAAAATTTTTTTTCATAAATGCAAATTTGAAATTACTAATTTGCTGGATAATTTGTTGTTATGAATTTTTTCAAAACATTTAATACTCGATCTGCTTCCTCTAATAACATCATATGTCCGCAATTATCTATTATATCTATTTGACTTCCTTCAATTAAATTAGCCAGTTTTTTACCTTCTTTTACTGGACACATCTTATCGTCAGTGGCAAGTATAGAAAGGGTGGGTATTTTAATTTGTTTAGCGGCTTCAAAACCATTTTTGTAATTATCGCATGCTCTAAAGTCTACACCGAGGGTATTTTTTATTGTTCTAGTTTTAGCTAACATTGACCCAGTATTGATATGATATAAACCTGGCACAGGATGACCGCCAAAGTGACCAGCTGGTCCATGAGCCCAGTCCATCATTAATTCAACAGCTTTAGGATCATTATTTTCTGCTAAAGATAATAATTCAGGGTTCATTGGAATTGCACCAGCACCACCCATTAAACTTAATGTTTTTATTTTATCAGGATTCCTTGATGTACACTCAACAGTAACTAAACATCCTTGTGAATGACCAACTAACGAAGCTTCTTTATATCCAACTGCATCAATGACATCACTGACCCAATCAGCCATATCCTCAATTGATTTTAAGCTTTCGCCACCTGATAATCCATGACCTGGCATATCTAAAGCTAAAACACTATAACCATGGAATGCAAAATATCTTGTTTGCAAAACCCATGTCATATGAGTCAGTCCACTACCGTGTACAAATATTATTAACGGTTTATTCTTATCAAAGGGTCTACCTCCTGTAGAAGCATAAACCTCGTTATTATTTACCTGAAACTTCATTGATTGGATACGAGTCTAGGTTTCCTAGCAGCTCTAAATCCATTTTCAAAGTCGTTTTTAATATCATCTATATCTTCAATACCAACGGATAATCTGATCATATCATGGGATAAACCCGCAAATTTTAATGTAGCTTCATCCATTTGAGAATGTGTTGCTGATGCTGGATGAATTACCAATGTACGTGTATCCCCAACATTTGCTAAATGAGAAGCAAGTTTAACGTTATTAATAAATGCTTCACCTGCAGCTTTTCCACCTTTAATACCAAATGCTATCATTGATCCTTTGCCATTCGGTAATAATTTGCTTGCTAAATCATGATCAGGATGATCTGGAACACTCGGGTGCGAAACCCAAGCAACACTTTCGTGACCTAATAAATACTCGACCATTTTTTCAGCATTCTCGCAATGCTTTTTCATTCTAACAGAAAGTGTCTCAATACCTTGTAAGACATTCCAAGCATTTTGAGGGCTTAGACAAGGACCAAAATCTCTCATACCTTCTGCTCTTGCTTTCATTGTAAATGCAGTTGGTCCAAATTCTTCAGCAAAAGATAATCCATGATAACCTTCATATGGTTGAGTCATTGTTGGAAATTTATCATTTTGCATCCAGTCAAACTTACCACCTTCAACAATTATACCAGCCATTGAAGATCCATGACCTGCCATCCATTTAGTAAGTGAATGAACTACAATATCAGCACCGTGCTCTATAGGTTTACATAAATAAGGTGTTTGATAAGTTGCATCTACCATTAAAGGAATACCAGCATCGTGAGCTATTTTAGCAATCTCAGGCATATTCATTATTTCATTCCCTGGATTACCTACAAGTTCTCCAAAAATACCTTTAGTATTTTTTTGAATTGCTTTTTTAAATCCTTCTGTGTCTCTTGGTTTTACAAATGTTGTTTTAATACCAAATTTTGGAAGCGTTAATCTAAATAGATTTACAGTTCCACCATAAAGCTGTGATGATACAACCAAATGATCTCCTGCCTCACATAGCGTCATTACTGCAAGAAATATTGCGCTCATTCCAGAAGAAGTAGCAAGTGCAGCTGTACCACCTTCTAATGAAGCAACTCTTTCTTCTAAAACTGCAACTGTTGGATTTGATATCCTACTATAAATATGTCCACCTCTTTCTAAATTAAATAACGCTGCTGCATGATCTACATCATCAAATAGATATGAAGTCGTTTGGTATATTGGTACTTGTCTTGAACCAGCATTTTTATGAGGTTGATATCCGGCGTGTAAACTAAGGGTATCGAATTTATATGTTTTAGGATCCATTCCTTTTTTGTCTGACATTTAGTTGCTCCTGTTTAAATTTTTAAGATTTTATTATAAACTAATATTAACGCTAATTAATAGCTAATTAATTAGTTAAAACTATCAAAAATGACTTAAGTTATAACTGTATATAGTTTGACAATATATCGATTTATAAGTATTAATCCCGCAATTATGACTAAATTTCTTAAAAAAGAGGACCTAAATAGTAAATGGTTTGAAATTGACGCAACTGGAGCTGTGGTAGGAAGACTAGCAACCGTTGTATCAAAAATTCTTAGAGGAAAAAATAAAGCAACTTTTACTCCTCATATGGATAGTGGAGATTTTGTTGTTGTTAAAAACGTAGATCAATTAAAATTTACAGGAAACAAGTTTTCAAATAAAAAATATTATAGACATACAGGTCATCCTGGGGGAATTAAAGAAACAACACCTGAAATATTACAATCTTCAAAACCAGGTGAAGTTTTAAAGATGGCTGTAAAAAGAATGTTGCCTGGTGGTCCTTTAGCTAAAAAACAATTGACTAAACTTAAGGTTTACTCAGGATCAGATCATCCTCACTCAGCACAAAACCCTGAAGTAATAGAGATTGGAAAACTTAATTCAAAAAATTTAGTAAGAAATTAAAATGGAAACAAATCAATCAACATCCTCAAAACTAAAATTAGATTTTAAAGATGCGAAATATGCAACAGGTAGAAGAAAAACTTCAATTGCAAAAGTTTGGTTAAAAAAAGGAACTGGTAAAATTTACGTTAATGGTAAAAATCTTGATGATTATTTCACAAGAGCTACTCATAAAATGCAAATACTAAGACCTTTTGAAATTATCAATCAATCTACAGAATACGATGTTAGGTCTCAAGTTGTCGGTGGTGGTCATACAGGTCAAGCGGGAGCATTAGTACATGGTATATCAAGAGCACTATTACAATTTGATGAAAATCTAAAACCAACACTTAGAAAAGAAAAACTTACCACGAGAGATTCTAGATCAGTTGAGAGAAAAAAACCTGGTCGAGCAAAAGCTAGAAGAAGTTATCAGTTTTCTAAAAGATAATATCATTTTAACAAACAACTGTTATACTACAATATGTCCAAGATAAATGCATTAGTTGCTGGAGCCACAGGATACATAGGTATTCAATTAGTTAAATTATTAACTAAACATAAGAGAGTTAAAATTAAATATCTTTGTGGTGATACCTCTGTAGGTAAGAAAATTAGCTCTTATGATAAATACTTTAATAAATATAAACTACCAAAAATTGTTAAATTTAATAAAGAATTATTAAAAAGTGTTGATGTTGTATTTACTGCATTACCCAATGGAGAGGCTCAAAAAATTTCAAAAAATTTAAATAATAAAAATATTTTAATTGATTTAGCAGCAGATTTTAGACTTAAATCAGCCAGTGATTATTTGAAATGGTATAAAATCAAACACAATGCACCTAAATTAATCAAAAAAAGTATTTATTCTTTACCCGAGTTAAACAATCAGAACATTAAAAAATATAAGATAATTTCTTGTCCAGGCTGTTATCCAACATCAATTTTGTTACCTCTAGTACCGTTAATTAATAAAAATATTGTTAAATCAAACAATATCATAATTGACTCTAAATCTGGTTATTCAGGTGCAGGCAGAAATATTCATAAAAAATATAACAACAAATTTTTAAATGAGACATTGAGTGCTTATGGTTTAGCTTTTCACAGACACAATTCAGAAATTGATCAGGAACTAAAAATAAAAACTGGCAAAAAGGTAAAATTTCAATTTACACCTCATCTTTCACCAATGTTTAGAGGAATATTAACTACCATTTATTTAGATCTAAAAAGGAATGATTCTCTTAAAAAAATTTATTCTTTTCTAAAAAAATATTACAAAAATCATAAATTCATTAAAATTTTGAAACCAAATACTTTTTTAGGAACTAATGAAGTAATAAACACAAATAATTGTTATATTTCCGTGTGTGAGAGTAAATATAAGAATAAAATTATTATATTGTCAGCAATAGATAATTTGATTAAGGGTGGTAGTGGACAGGCTGTTCAAAATATGAATGTTTTATTTGGATATAAATCTGACGAAGGATTAAATTAATGAGAATACTGATAATTTTATTAATTTTTTTATTTATAAATAATTGTTCTAACCAAAACTTTGGTTCTTTTTTAAAGAAAAAAAATGATGATATGGTTCAAAAACCAAATTTAGATATTGATAAAAATATATCTTTCGAGGATTTTAAAAATAAAATCGTTAATTATGGAAAAAATAGTAGTTTTCCGAGTTTAGATGATTGATATGACTAAAAAGCTTAATATAGCAATTGTTGGATTAGGGCAGATTGGTAATTATCTCTATAATGAATTAAATACAAAAAAAAAAGATATTCTAAAAAAAACTGGAAAAATTATCTCTGTTTCTGCAATTTCAGCTAAAAATATTAATAAAAAAAGAAAATTTAGAATTAATAAGAAAATATTTTATAAAGACCCCTTTAAAATTTTTAAAAATAATAAAATTGATATTTTAATTGAAGCCATTGGTCAATCTGATGGTATATCTAAAAAAATTGTAGAATTTGCGCTTAAGAATAAAATTCATGTTGTAACTCCTAATAAAGCATTAATTTCTAAACACGGTAATAACCTTTCTAAACTTGCTGAAAAAAATAAAGTTAATTTAGAATTTGAAGCGTCAGTAGGAGGTGGCATCCCTGTATTAAGAACTATTAAAGAAGGACTAGCAACTAATAAAATAAGTAAAGTATATGGAATATTAAATGGCACTTGTAATTATATATTATCTGAAATGGAAGAAACTAAGTCTAGCTTTTCAAATGTATTAAAAAAAGCTCAACTATTAGGTTATGCTGAACCAGGTAATCCAAAATTAGATTTAAATGGTTACGATGCTTTAGCTAAAGTTAAAATTCTTTCTGCTTTAGCATTTAATAATAAAGTATCAAATTCAAAATGTTTAATGGAGGGTATTGAAAATATAGAATACAAGGATTTAGAAATTGCAAATCAATTAAATTATAAAATTAAATTATTGGGAATAACAGAAATTGTTAATAATAAATTATTTGAAAGAGTTCATCCGTGTTTAATTAAAAAAAATACTTATATCGCAAATGTTAATGGTGTTATGAATGCTGTTATAATTGAAGGTAATCCAGTAGGGGAGAGTGTTTTGCAAGGAGAAGGTGCTGGGCCTGGTCCAACATCATCTGCTTTAATGTCTGATCTTTTGTCAATTTTACGTGGAAATATCAAATACCCTTTTGGGATTTCTGATGATAAAAGAAAATCTCCTTCAATATATAATACTGATAATTATTCAAATGCTTTATATATTAGGCTTGAAGTTAAAGATAAACCGGGTGTTCTATCTGAAATCACAAAAAAATTTGCTAAATACAAAATATCTGTACAAAGATTAATACAAATACCAAATAATAAAAATAAAACTGCTTCTATTGTGATTATAACTCACAAATCTTTGGAAAAGGATTATCAGAAATGTATTAAATCTTTTAGATCAAATTTAAATATTATTAAAAACCCTGTATTATTAAGACTTTTTTAATGGAACTTTATTTAAAGCTCTTTGAAGTTCTATTCCCTGTATTTTTTATTGTTGGAATTGGTTTTTTATTAGGGAAAAAAAATCCAAATTTCGATACTTCATTTATAACATCTTATGCTGGAAATTTTGGAACTCCAGCTTTAGTGATTTTCTCTCTTACATCTACAGGTGTTACTTTTGATATATTTGCTGAATATTTTATTTATGCATTAATATTACTCTCATCATTTGCTTTAATTGGTCTTGTTTTTTTAATTCTTATGAAAAAAGATTATATTAGAGAATTACCTACTTTTTTTTTACCTAATACAGGTAATATGGGTATACCAATATGTCTTTTTGCTTATGGTAAATTGGGAATGGGTGTAGCTGCAGCTATATCATCTTTGGTAATACTCTTACATTTTACTGCTAATATATTTCTTGCAAAAAGAAAATTTGATTTTTCAATAATCGCAAAAAGTCCCTCCTTCTATACAATTATTTTGACCGTTATCTTTTTATACTACGGCAAAGAAATGCCAGTTTTTGTGATTAACACAACAATGCTTTTATCTTATGCAATGATTGTAATGATTTTAATGTCTTTAGGCATTGCTTTAACCCAAATGAAAGTATTTTCTTTGAGAGACTCAATTATAACATCAATTGGTAGAGTAATTCTTGGTCCAATTGTAGGTTTTTTTATTATAAAATTTTTTAATTTATCTGGTTTTGCAGCTGGAGTTTTGCTAATTCAATCCTCTATGCCTAGTGCAATTTTATGTTATTTGGTTGCTTCAATGTATTCACCAAAAAAAAATGTAGATAATATTTCCAGCACAATTGTTGTTTCTACTTTAATGTCATTGGTTACAGTGCCAATTACAGTATTTATTGCCCTTAAATATTTCGCTTAAATGAAAGCGATATTTTTAAATTTATCTGCATGGATGGTTTTGCCCTTTATGGATGTCATTGCAAAATACTTATCTTCGGATTTATCTTTTTTTCAAATAACATGGGCTAGATATTTTTTTACAGTTGTATTCACAACTTTTTTTATGTTTTTATTTTTTAGAGAACAATTGAAGTTTTCTCAAAATATCAAATTACAAATAATTAGAGGTTTGTCTTTATTTTTTGCAAATATATGTTTTTTTTACTCCATTTCTGTAATCTCAATGGCAAAAGCGTTAACATTGGCATTCGTTGCTCCATTGGTTACAACTGCTCTTTCCCCATTTTTACTTAAAGAAAAAGTCGGATATAGACGGTGGACTGCTGTATTAGTCGGTTTTTTTGGTATTTTAGTTGTTATAAGACCTGGAATTATAGAGATTAATCTTGCTAGTTTAGCAGCAGTTGGAACAGGCTGTTTTTACGGCTTCTATCTAATAATAACTCGAAAATTGCATTCAACAGATAGTCCTTTACTCACATTGCTGATTACGGGCGTAGTAGGGGCCATTATCGCATCTTTTTTTGTTCCTATTGTTTGGATTAATCCTACTCCAATTCAATGGTCTTGGATGGCTCTGATGGGTATATTTGCATGTTTAGGCCATATATTAATCATTTTATCTCTTCGTTACGCTGATGCTTCAAAATTAGCACCATTTGGTTATTTCGAGATAATTACTAACCTTATTTTAGGGTATTATGTGTTTTCGGATTTTCCTGATAAATATACTTTTATTGGACTTTTTATAATTGTTTCGTCAGGATTATATGTTTTTAAAAGGGAATATTATCATAAACATAAGTAAATATATATGTACTATATACTAATGTAATACTTTAATTAACATGTGTAAACTACTGTAATTAATATATTTTAATAAATATCTTAACCAAAGATATATTTATATAAAATATAAAAAATAATGGAGTAAAATCATAAAATTTTCAATTAAATAAAAGCTGTAAATTAAAAATAATCAATAAATTACAGTTATCTAAATTAAAAAAATAGACAATAAAATTGGATTATGAGATAGGGGACAATAATTCAATAAAATCAACTATTTTGAAGAAATTTTAAAATAAATCTATTGATAATAAAAATTAGTTTTAATTTGATATGGAAAATTCTTAATATTAATTGCAATAAATATACAAAAAAATAATATTTTTCTTAATAATTACCCAAGTAATGCAATTTATGAATATAGCGTTTAATGCCCCAAATATAGGGCTAATTTAAAGATTTTATTTTATAAGCTGCAACCAATAGGGGAATTTAAAATTGTATTACTAAATGTTGTTAAATTTAAAAAAAACGTTGGTATTGCTAACTTTTAGAGCAAAATTCCTTCGGATTTGAGCAGTTTTTTCTTGGTTTTTATACCACCTTTTCCAGAATATCCTCCTAGAGATCCATCAGACCTGATTACTCTATGGCAAGGTATTTTAGGAGCATATGGGTTTTTTCCAATAGCATTAGCTACAGCTCTAACAGCTCTAGGTTTTTTAATACCCTTTGCAACGTCAGAATAGGTTAAGACACTACCTTTTTTAATTGTTTTTAAGTATTTCCAGACTTTAATTTGAAATTTTGTACCTTTAAGGATCATATAAAGATAAAAACCCTGTATCTCTGCACCTTTTCAGGTACAAAGATCAGTAGTTTTTTGGCACGTCGTTGTATGCGCTACCGCCATGCCTTCCACCCCGCAATTTTAGCGCTACTCTGCGTGGTTTTCTGCCCTCTGGGCTTGAATCTCTCGATTTTTCCCCAGATGGTCAGTTAAGAGTTGCCTCTTAATTCATTTAATAGATTATCACAGTGCAAATTATATTAGTATCACTTTATAGTTGATAATTAATGGTTTTTAACAGTTGTGAATAGCGTTAATAAACTATCTAGGTCCAACAAATATAAGAATAAAATAGGATAAATAGAAAATTATTGTTAAAGCAGACAAGAAATATACTTCTAAAGATTTCCCATTTTTTTTGTAAACCAAATAACTCAGAATAGTTAAACCTATAGATATTATTAAAAAATAGCTTGTAGGAATTTCTCCATCTAAAGTCATTAAGTATTTGTTTTATTTCATTTGACATTTAAAATCACTTGATATATTACTAACGATAATTAATAGTTATCAATAGTAATAATATGAATGAGCTAACTACAGACTTAAAATTGCTACATGAAGCAACATTAAATAATCTAAAAAATTCAAAAGCAGATAACACTTTAAGAGCTTATAAATCTGATTTTAAAGACTTCAGTATTTTCTGTTCAAAGCATGGATTAAATTCGTTGCCAACAGAGCCAAAAATAGTTTCTTTGTACTTAACGCATCTCTCTAAAAGCTCAAAAATAAGCACTTTAAGACGAAGGCTGGTATCTATAAGTATGGTTCATAAGCTAAAAGGACATTATTTAGATACTAAACATCCTATTATAGTTGAAAATTTAATGGGTATAAGAAGAGCAAAAGGTAGTATTCAGAAAGGTAAAAAACCATTATTAATCAATCATTTAAAATTAATTATTAATGTAATAAATCAACAAAATAATGAGGAATTAAAAAAACTTAGAGATAAATCAATAATATTAATTGGATTCGGAGGCGGTTTCAGAAGAACAGAACTTATTTCAATTAATTATGAAGATCTAGAATTTGTTTCTGAAGGTCTAAAAATCTTTATTAAAAAATCAAAAACTGACCAACTTGGGGAAGGAATGATAAAAGGACTGCCCTACTTCACCAATGATATTTACTGTCCAGTTAAAAATTTAAAAAAATGGTTAGAAATTTCTAAAATTAAGTCTGGACCTATTTTTAGAAGATTTTCAAAGGGTTTATCATTAACTGATAAAAGATTAACTGATCAATCTGTAGTTTTATTAATGAAAGAATACTTGAATTTAGCGGGTATTGAAAATAGAAATTTTGCAGGGCATAGTTTAAGATCAGGTTTTGCAACAGTTGCCGCGGAGTCAGGTGCCAATGAGAGAAGCATAATGGCTATGACAGGTCATAAATCAACACAAATGGTCAGAAGATATATTAGAGAGTCAAATATATTTAAAAACAATGCATTAAATAAAATAAAATTTTAATAAATCTCAAACAAACTGATTTCTATAATTATCAATCTTTTTGGAAATATAATCGTTTGTAAGGAAAAAATGTTTATAAATTTTTTTTTGAAGAGTCTGTTTTAAATTTTCATTTTTAATTAATATTTCAATTTTATTTTGCAAATTTTTGATCGTAAGTTTGTTTAATTTTACAGCATTTGGTGATGCTTCAGGCAAACCACCTCTATTTGTAATTATAACAGCACATCCCGCACTTGATGCTTCAAGTGCTGTTCTACCAAATGGTTCTTCAATTCTAGAACAGGTTATGGATATCTGAGCTTTTTTAAACCATTCAGTAACAATATTATTATTTTGGAAACCTAAAATATTAAATCTTTTGTGATTAAATTTAATTTTTTCTCTAGGTTCATCACCTATTACAATAGATTTCCAATTTGGATATTTGTTTAAAATATTTATGACAGCATTACCAAATATGTCATATCCTTTTGATTTATTAAGTCTACCAACAAAAATTATTAAATTTTTTTTTTTCTTGAAATTTATTTTTTTTTTATTTGTAGACTGATAAATGACTTTCAATTTATTCTTATATTCTTTTTTTTTTAAACCTTTTATAAATTGATTTAATGACCATTTACTATTAAATATTATCATTAGAGTTTTTTGTAAAATGCGTTTTCTGTCTTTAATTGAAGAAGAACTTTTCATTTTTAGTGGATCATTATGAAAATATAAAATTAGGTTTTTATTATATTCGTATAAATTATCTATATAATTTGGTCTATTGTGTATTTCTATTAAATTTGATTTTTTTATTTTTTCATATTCTAAAAATTTGCTAATATATGAATTTGAAGAACTTTTGAAAAAAAACTTTTTAAATTTTAAATTTTTATAATTTTTTAATAATTTTTTTTTAAAATCTGTTTCTCCATATACTTGAATATTTTTTTTATATTTGCTTAATGGTATAGTATCTTTTAAAAATAGCGATACAGCACCGGCATAATTTGGAGAAAAATTTTCTTTGTATGGTAAAAGTACTGAAATTTTCATTTATAAAAATTTAATTTTATTATATTCCTTAATCTAAAGTTTTTTTTAAGTATGTATTCTTCTTTCATAGCTTTTGATTTTGAATTATAACTTTTACTATAAGCCAATATCCAATTTCTACCTTTTGTAAATTTTGCACCTTGAGATGTATTATGTTTTTTTAATCTTTTCTTTAAATCATTAGTATATCCTACATAACTTAAAGTTTTTTGCTTATTTCTTGATAAAATTAAATAAACAAAATATTTCATTATGGCGGTCCCTAGGGGAATCGAACCCCTCTTTCATGGATGAAAACCATGTGTCCTAACCGATAGACGAAGGGACCAGAGATGGAGTTTCTATTGCAATTATTAAAAATAATCAAGCTATAGGTTCCTCACTATTTATAATTTCTATTGTAGATTCTTTGTGTGTGACAAGAGTTTCTGTAATAAATTTTGTATTTTCTTTTTTTATACCTGCAACCATTTCAGTACTTGTAATACCTGTCGCACAAAAAATACTATCTCCTTTGACTATTTCATTTAATTCATATTTTTTATTTAGGTCAGATATTCCCATTTTTTTAGCTCTAGCTTTGTCTTGATCAGTTGCAAATAGAAATCTTCCTTGAAATTTACATCCATAAGCATCCAAAGCTGCTGCTGAAATAACTCCCTCAGGACCTCCTCCAATACCTAAAAATAAGTCAATATTATACTTTTTATTAGTAACTAAGAGAGCCCCACAAATATCACCATCTGAAATTAATTTTAAATTTACTTTTAAAGATTTTAATTCTTCAATAATCTCTTTATGTCTTGGTCTATCAAGAATACATACTGTTAGTTCATTGATATTTTTATTTTTGGCATCTGCAATGTTGGAAATATTTTTTTTTATAGGATAATCTAAATCTGTAGCATCTAATGGAATATCTTTACCTACTGCAATTTTATTCATATAAGTTTCCGGTGCATTAAATAATTTTCCTTTTTCTGAAATTGCTAATACCGATATGGCTCCTGGAATATTTTTTGCAGCAAAATTTGTTCCTTCAAGAGGATCAACAGCTATATCTAAATTCGGACCATTACCCTTTCCAAGTTTTTCTCCTATATATAGCATTGGTGCCTCATCTAGCTCACCCTCACCTATCACTACTTCTCCATTAATTTCTAGATTATTTAAATCATTTCTCATTGAGTCTGTTGCTGCTTTATCAGCTAATTTTTTATCCCCTTTACCAAGATATTGATAGCAATTAATAGCTGCTCTCGAAGTAACTTTAACAAGTGAGTTGATCAAATTTTTATTTAAAGACATTAAATATTTTCAACTGTGGATTCTTCTGAATTATATTTCAATCTAGCTTCAAATTCACTTAATCTTTTCCAAACTGAAATTAATTCCACTATAGTAGACCAGCTTCGAACTAAGTATTGTAATGAATTTTCAACTCTTCCAAATGCTCTGGTTATTTGCTGAACAAAACCTAATGTAATCGCACCTGAAACAATAGTTGGTGCTAAAGCCAAATATGGAACAATTACCATACCTTGGAAATAACTCCACTTGACTGCATTAAAATATAAATAATGAAAATATGATTTATAGTGAATACCTCTAACTCTATCATATAATTGACCGATTGTTGGTGGTGCCGCTCTTATTGGATCGTCTTCACCATGAACTAATTCTTTTCTATAACCTGCTTCCTCTTTTTGAATATCATATTCAATACCTGGTAACTTTATTCCTACAGCAGCTAACAAAACTGTCCCACCAAGTGCAGATATTATCGCAACCCAAACTAAAGCATGATCAACCTCACCAATCCATGGAAGAACATCGACTTGTTTAGATAATCCCCATAATATTGGTAAGAAGGCTACTAATGTCATTATACTATCTAAAAGTCCAACACCAAGACCTTCCATTATTCTTGCAAATTTTAAAGTATCTTCTTGAACTCTCTGTGAAGCACCTTCTGTTAAACGAGCTTTTAACCATTGTGAATGGTAATATTCAGCCATAGAAGTTCTCCACCTAAATACCCAATGAGATACAAAAAAACCTGTTACAATTGCAATTATAATCCAAAGACCCGCAACTTTTGCAAATGTAAACAAATAACCAATAAATTCAGTTTCTGTTACTGAACCTGGTTCTGTAAGAGCTTTTTGAAGAGTATCGTAAAATTCACCAAACCATTCATTAATTTTTACATCTAATTGTACTTGATACCAAGTTGAAACTAATATGAAGATTGATCCAAATATACTCCAGCCATACCATCGTCTCTCTGTAAAAAATCTAAACATTATTTTGTAAAATTATCAGCGTAAGATTTTAAAGTAATTTTTCTATTATTTGGCTCAATTACTTCAAAATCAATATTATTTTTTTTTGCATATTCAATTGCTAGTTCTTTTGTGGAAAATTCTAATTTTAATTCACCATAAGTATCAGTAGAACTCTCCCATCCCATCAAAGGATTGGTACCCGGATCATTAGTAATGTATTCAATAATCCATTTATCAAATTTTTTTAATCCTGACTGCGTAGCAGTTTTAGATGGTTTATAAATTTTAGCTTTTTTCATAAAATGGTCGGGGTGGTAGGATTCGAACCTACGGCCCCTTGGTCCCAAACCAAGTGCGCTACCAGGCTGCGCTACACCCCGAATGGAGTACTAATACAGTAGATAAAAAAAATTTCAAAGTATATTAATCACTATTTAAAAGGAAATTTTATAAAATTTGCTATATATAAGTATCTATGATCATTGAATGTCCAGCTTGTTCTAAGAAGTTCAATATTAATGAAAAATTAATTCCAGATGAAGGCAGACTTTTAAAGTGCGGCAATTGCGAACATACATGGTTTTATAAAAAAAATGAAAAAATAAAATTAGAGGCTGGAACTAAAAAAATAAGTCATATTGAGGAAAATAAACAAGATATCAATATAGAACCAGTTGAAGAACCAATAAAACAAACAAAAAAAATAAGAAAAAAAATTTTAAAAAAATCTTCAACAAAAATAAGTAAATCAAAAGAATTAGTGTCTATTGATAAAAGTTCTGTTTCAAGAGAAAACAATATTATAAAAAAAATATTTCTGGTTATTCTTTCAATTATCGCATTTATTTTGCTTACAGACACTTTTAAGAATCAGATATCCGTTATATTTCCTGGCATATTACAAATGTCAGATAGTTTGTATCTAGTAATAAATGACTTGAAATTATTTATTAAAGATTTAGTCAGGTAAAAATGATTCAGATAATTACAAAACCATTTAGATGGTTTTTCAAATTAGAAGCCGCTAGTGGTCTCGTTTTACTTTTTGCAGCAATAATAGCTTTAATTGTAAGTAATTCCAATTTAGCCGAAATATATTTTTCGACATTAAATAAATATTTATTTTTAGGCATAAATAATTTTGGATTAAAGTTATCTGTATTACATTGGATAAATGATGCCTTAATGGCAATTTTCTTTTTTTTCGTAACATTGGAAATTAAAAGAGAATTCTTACAGGGTGAACTTTCAAATATAAAGCAAGCTCTTCTTCCAATTATAGCTGCAGTCGGAGGAATGTTAGTACCTGCATTATTTTATGTTTTTATTAATTTTGGTGATAGTGAAACAATGAATGGTTGGGCAATTCCATCTGCAACTGATATTGCATTTTCTTTAGGAGTGCTTTCATTATTGGGTAAAAGAGTTCCATTATCATTAAAAGTTTTTTTAACTGCTTTAGCTATTATAGATGATCTAGGAGCTATAGTAATTATTGCATTATTCTATTCAGGTGATCTGAGTATTAAATATTTAAGCTTAATGTTGTTAGCTTTTATTGTTCTTCTAGTAATAAATAAATTTAATATAAAGAAATTTTTACCTTATTTGATTGTTGGAATATTTCTTTGGGACTTCACTCACAATTCTGGAATTCATGCGACAATAGCTGGTGTTTTGCTAGCAATGACTATACCTCATAGAAAAAAAGATAAAGACTTTTCACTTCTAATAAAAATCGAACATGCAATAAGTCCTTACGTTGCTTTTGGTATTATGCCATTATTTGCTTTTGCAAATGCTGGTGTTTCATTAGAAGGTTTATCTTTTGCATCTTTACTTGATAAAGTTCCATTAGGAATTTTATTGGGATTGTTTGTTGGTAAACAATTAGGAGTATTTGTATTTTCTTATGTTTCAATAAAAATGAAAATAGCTCAGATGCCTAATAACTCTAACTGGTTTAATTTTTATGGCGTTGGTGTTTTAACAGGTATTGGATTTACAATGAGCTTATTTGTTGGGAACTTAGCTTTTGTTGAAAATATGCAATACATGGATGGAGTTAAAATAGGAGTTTTAACTGGGTCATTATTATCCACTTTATTTGGGTACTTCTTAATACTACTTACACCAAATAAGTAAGTAGTTTATGAAAAAATTAATAATAATAAGTTTAACAATAATAATGTTTTTTTTTAAAAATTCAGCAATGAGCAATAATCAGGAAAGTTTTTATGATCTAGAAATAGAGAGTATTAATGGAGAAATCATTAAATTAAAAGATTATCGAGATAAAATTATTCTTATAGTTAACACTGCCAGCTATTGTGGTTTTACAAAACAATATGAGGATCTGCAAGAATTATGGGATAAATATAAATCTAAGGGTCTTATTGTCCTTGGAGTGCCCTCAGACTCTTTCAATCAAGAAAAAAAAACCAATAGTGAAGTAAAAGAATTTTGTGAAGTTAATTTTGACATAAATTTTCCATTAACAGCTATTACAGAAGTTAAAGGGAAGAATGCTCATGATATTTTTAAGTGGGCGGAAAATAATTTTGGTAAATCTGCTGTTCCTAAGTGGAATTTTCATAAAATATTAATCAATAAACAGGGAAATGTAGAAGATACATATGCTTCTTTTACAAAACCTACATCAAA
This sequence comes from uncultured Pelagibacteraceae bacterium, assembly GCA_902542975.1. Classification (GTDB taxonomy): domain Bacteria; phylum Pseudomonadota; class Alphaproteobacteria; order Pelagibacterales; family Pelagibacteraceae; genus Pelagibacter. Next base: position 17,866 of record CACBWM010000006.1, read on the forward strand.
TAAAATTATAAATAAAATTGAAGAAATACTATAGTTCAACAGTTAAACCATCATGTGCTGGTATGACATTTTTTGGTATAACTTTCTTTAATTGGTTGTAATCTAAGACTGGCGATAGATTTGAAAGAATAGCATTTTTTGGTTTAAATTTATTGATGAAGTATAAAGATTTTTCTAAATTGAAATGTGATGGATGAAAATTGTACCAAAGACAATCAATTATTAAATACTTAAGATTTTTAAAATAAAAATAATCTTTTTTGTAAATATCACTTACATCAGTAATGTATGCAAGTTTTTTGTCAATTATAAAACAATTAGATTTGACTGAACCATGCTGAACAACAATCGATTTAAATTTTAAATTTTTATTTTCATGTTTAATAAACGAATTTTTTTTTAATTTATTTAATTTTAAAGTTGCTGGGTATTCTTTAGAGAAACTTTTAAAACAATATGAAAAACTTTGTTTTAAAAGTTTAGATGTTTCATTATCAGCATAAACATTAACTTGTTTTCTACTATTAATAAAAAAAGATCTTAAATCATTTATTCCGTGGGTTTGATCAGCATGCATATGTGAGTAGAATACTTTATCAATTTTCTTAATTTTATGACGCAGTAACTGTTGTCTTAAGTCAGGAGATGTATCAATTAAAATATTTTCATCAGTTGTTTTAATAAGTGCAGAACATCTTGTTCTATAGTTTTTCTTATTTTTGGGATCACAATTTCCAAAAAATCCATCAGGTCTTGGTACACCCATTGAACTTCCGCAACCTAATATTATAAATTTAATACTCATTATTGAAAAAATAATCTTTCAAAATTATCATTTGTAATAGTTTCTAATTCATCAAAAGTTTTTGATTTTAATTCTGAAAGTTTTTCCAATGTATATTTAATAAAAGAAGGTTCGTTTTTTTTACCTCTCATTGGTATAGGTGCTAAGAAAGGACTGTCTGTTTCAATTAAAATTTTATCATTTTCAATCATTTTAAAAGTTTCTTGAAGATCATTACTATTTTTAAAAGTTATGATTCCACTAGCAGAAAAATATGCATTTAATGTCATCATTTTTTTAGCAAACTCTTTTGAACCTGTAAAACAATGCATAAGTATTTTAATATCGCTATTTTTATATTTATTTAAAATATCAAAAGTTTCTGTTTCGGCACTTCTAGAATGAACTATTAAAGGATAATTTAGTTCAATTGAGGCCTCTATATGTGTCTCAAAACTTTTAATTTGATCATCTTTATGACTATTTTCATAATAAAAATCTAATCCTGTCTCTCCTACTCCAATTATTTTTTTAAATTTATTAGCATTTTCAACAATGAATTTTTTATCCATCGTATCAATGCTGGACTCATGAGGATGAATTCCTACACTTCCATAAATTATTTCATCAAGATTTATTATTTTTTTAATATTTTCAAAACTTTTTGAATTGGTTGAAATAGTTAGAATTTTCTTTAATCCATTTTCCTTAGAACGTTTGATAACATCGCTAATATTTGAATAAAGGGGTTCGTGATCAAGATGACAATGTGAGTCTATCATTTTTCAATTTTTTTAAACAAAATATCTAATTTATTTATTTTTAAATCTTTTTTTAAAATTTCATTATTATCAATTGACTTAAAATCAATAGAATTTTCTGTTTCATTAAAAACATTTATCACTTTTACTGATGTTTCTGGCATTACTGGATAAAGCAAAATAGTAATTTTTCTAATTAATTCTAATGCAGTATAAACAATCGTATTCAACCTTAATCTATCATCTTTCTTCTTCCAAGGTTCCTGATCATTAAAATATTTATTTGCAGAAAACAATCTATCAACAATAAAACTCATATATTGGTTTATATCTTGATTATCTATAAATGATCTTATTTCTTCTAGATTATTTAATGGTTTTAAAATTTCTAAATCCTCATCAGTAAATTTATGATCAGGTATTAAAGATGAACAATTTTTTTCAGCAAAAGAAAGTACTCTTTGACAGAGATTTCCAAAATTATTTGCCAAATCGCTATTAATACAATTTTCTAATTTTTCCTCAGAAATATTACCATCATTACCAAAAGAAACTTCTTTAAGTAAATAATATCTTAATGGATCTAGACCATAGACATTTATAATTTCTAACGGATCTAAAATATTTCCTTTTGATTTTGACATTTTTTCATCACCAGAAAGTATCCATCCATGTCCGTATACCCTTTTTGGCGGTTCTATTTTTGCAGCTAATAAGAATGCTGGCCAATAAATAGCATGAAATCTCAATATGTCTTTACCAATAATATGTAAATCTGCTGGCCAAAAATCTTTGTATAATTCATTATTTTCATCTGGATATTTTAAAGAACTTAAATAATTTGTTAATGCATCTAACCATACATATACAACATGATTTTCATCACTTGGTACTTTTACACCCCAAGAAAAAGTTTTTCTACTAACAGATAAATCCTTTAAGCCACTTTTGACAAAGCTAATTACCTCGTTTCTTCTACTTTCAGGTAAAATAAAATTTTTATTTTTTTCATAAAATTCTAATAACGGTTTTTCCCATTCTGAAAGTTTAAAAAAAAAAGATTCTTCTTCAACCCACTCAACGGCTGAACCAGATGATTTCGCAATTTTTAAACCATCTTTTTCCTCAACTTCATCTTCATTGTAAAAAGCTTCATCTGATACAGAATACCAGCCAGAATATTTAGACAAAAAAATTTGCTTATTTTTTTCAAGTATATTCCACAAATTTTGCACAGATACTTTATGTCTATCTTCTGTAGTTCTAATAAAATCTGTATTAGATAGGTTTAATGTTTTGGTTAAATCCTCAAATGTTTTACTTATTTCATCACAAAATGATTTTGGATCTTTATTTAACTTTTCAGCAGATCTTTGTATTTTTAATCCATGCTCATCTGTGCCAGTTAAAAAATAAACATTAAAACCATCAATTTTTTTGAAACGTGCAAAAAAATCAGCAATTATACTTGAATACGCATGTCCCATATGAGGTTTAGCAGAAGGATAGTAAATTGGTGTTGTTATATAATAATTTTTATTCACTTAATAATTTATCCTTAAATTCTATAAAAAAAGTTTCATAATCAAGATTAAATTTTTTTACATTAGATAATTTTGAATAATAATATTCTTTAACTTTATATGACAATTTTTTTGTTGTGTTTATATGTTTATAAAAAAATAATTCAATAATCATATTTAAATTGTCTCTTATAAACTCTTGTTTAATATAATGCTTATTATTAATTAAATTAACTAATAAATCATCAACTGTGGTTTCGGAAACTGATAATTCAAATTCATTCATATAGTTTATTAAGGATATTAAAAAAAAAGGTGTTGAGTAATAATTTATCAAATTTGAATTTAATTGTTCATAAATATTGTCGTTAAAGTAATTATTGACAATCAATCTGGTATTCTCATTAGATAGACCTAATTTAAATTCTATACATCGGGATTTTATTGTATCTATTAAAAACTTCTCTGAATTAAAAATTAAAATAAAAAAAACATTTTCATTTGGTTCTTCTAAATTTTTTAATAAAGCATTTGATGAATTAATATTTAAAAATTCAACATCGTCGAGGATTATAAATCTTGATTTATTGTTAAAGGAGGATTGATTTGTAAACTTTATGATTTCTCTAATTTGATCAATTTCTATATTTTTTTTATCATTATTTTTTTTTATATTTAAAACATTAGGATGGGATTTGTTTTTTATTAGTTCATTATCGTTATTAGAACTAAAAATTTTATATAAAAATTTTTCTGTAAGTAATGATTTTCCAATACCTTTTTTACCAGATAATAAAATTTTATTTGGAAGTTCGTTATTCTCGTAAAGTGTTACAAATTTTTCTAAATATGTTTCATGTCCTATTAATTTATATTCAGACATTTATGTTAATTTCTCAAGTTTATTTATTATGAATTTTTTTACTTCATTAATTGTATTAGTGTTTGAATTAATTTTAATATATTTACTATTATTGCTTGATATTTTTTCATACCCGTTCTGAACTTTGTTATAAAATTTAAGTTTAAATTTATCATATCTATTTAAGTTAGATCTGTTTCTAAGTCTTTTTTGTAAATTTTTTGAATTTACAGTACTTAAAAAAACTATATCAGGATTAAAATTTCCAATTATAAACTTATTCAGCATTTTGATTAGCTTTAAATCAATTTTCATTCCATAATGTTGATACGCAATAGTAGAATCTGTAAAACGATCAATTAATATTATTTTTTTTTTATAATTTTTTTTAATAATTTTCTCAAAATTCTCTGATCTTCCTGCATAAAATAATAATAGATCGGTTTTATTATTTAAATTTAGTTTCTTATTTAAAATCAATTTTCTTATTTTTTCTGAAAAAATTGAACCACCAGGCTCTCTCAATTTTATAAAACTTTTTCTACGCCTTTTTAAATAATTTGCTGCAATTTTAAAATTTGTAGTTTTTCCTGAGGCCTCAATGCCTTCAAATATAATAATTGGATATTTAGACATCGCCCCATATCAAAAAATTGATAGAAGTTATCAACCTTGATATTGCATTTTGCTGTTTGATATTTTCTGTAGAAAATAAGTCATGATTAGATATAACTTCATCTTTATATAATACTTTTATTTCTGCTAGTTTTTCACCTTTTTTTATTGGTGCCTGTATAGGACCTTCATAAACAATCTTCACTTTCATGTATTTTTTTTTAGCTTTTGGAATGGTTTTATAAATTATATCTTTTGTATTAACTTTTACTTTTTTCTTATTTCCCTGCCAAACATCTAGTTCATAAAGATATTCGTTATCATTACTTATTTTTATTGTATCAAAATTTGTAATTCCCCATGTTAACAATTTTTGAGATTGCTTTGATCTAGAATTTTTTGTTTCAAAACCACTTGCAACAGCTATTAATCTTCTTTCTTTTCTTAATATAGATGACGCTAATGAATATTTCTCAGAACCAAGGTAGCCAGTTTTAATTCCATCTACACCCATATTTTTATACAATAATGGATTTCTATTTCCTTGTGTAATAGGATCCCCACCTGTCCTACTCCAAGTAAATTCTTTAATTTTAAAATACTCATAATATTTAGGATGTTCTTTGATTAAATAATTAGACATAATTAAAATATCTCTAACGGTTGAATAATTATTATCATCATTAATCCCTGACGAATTTGAAAAATTAGTATTTTCCATCCCAATTTCTTGAGCTTTCTCAGTCATTAGTAGAGCAAACTCGTCCTCAGTTCCTGCAATACCTTCAGCCAAAGCCACACAAGCATCATTACCTGAAGCAACAATTATACCTAATAATAAATCTTCTACCGAAACTTCATCTCCAACCATTATAAACATTGATGAATAACCAGATGAGGATAATCTCCAGGCATTTTCAGAAACAATAAATTTTTCATCTAAAGTGATTTCACCGCTTTTCAATAATTCAAAAGCAACGATTGAAGTCATTATTTTTGTCATAGAAGCAGGAAATATTCTCTCATCAGGATTTTTTTCATATAAAATTTCACCAGATAAGTAGTCTTGTAAAATTGCAGTTCGTGCATTTACGTTAAATTTTGCATAAGAAATATTAGTTATAACTAAAAATGATAGGACAAAACTTAATAGTGCTTTTATTTTCATAATTTTATTAATTCAATATTTTCAAAATTTATATCAGCAATCTCATTATATACATTTTTAATTGATCCTAAATTATAAAAAGGACCCTTGTAAACCCTATATAAATTTTTAGACATTTTTTTGATATTTATGTCTTTTAAATTGTATTCATCCTCAAGTCTTTTTTTCAATGTAATTGCAGATTCTTCAAAAAACAAATCAGCAAATTTAATTATAAATTCAAATTTTGTATTTTTCACTTTTTCAACTTTTGAATTATTATCTTTTTCAATTGATATATTTTGGATTGAAATGCTGTCTACTGGAGCTTTATTAGCTACTTTTTTTTCCTCATCAAAGGTTTTTGCTTTATTTGCAACAAATGTATTATTAGAATTTATCGTTTCTACTCGCACATAAGGCTGGTCAGGATCTATATTGAGTTCAGTTGCTATTCTTTCAGAAATTACCGAATTATAAAATATTGGATATTTTGAACTTTTACCTACTTTAGCAATCAAATATTTTTCATTTAACAAATTTGTTATTTTTATATCTGTATCTTTTTTAAGTTTATTATTGAAAATAATTAATGATCTTTGATCAATTTTTTTTGAAACTATTCGTTTTTTGAAAATATCATTATTAAATATAAGAGCAAAACCATCATTTGAATAATTTTTGAAATCTTTATTGGTAATTACCTTTTTATTAGTTGTTTCACATGATGTTAAAAATATTGCTAAAAAAATTAATATCTTAAGTTTCATTTTCAAAACTATTTTTTAATGTGCATACTGCTAAACTAAATCTTAATGATCTATTCCATTTTAAGATTAGCTTATAATTATTAAAAATAATATATGCTGGTTTAAGTTTATTTGCATTTTCAACTATTTCAGCATCTGGAGTAACTATTGCAGCTATCAAATTGTCATATTTATCTAAAAAAGATGAATTTTTTATATAATTTTTTAAATATTTAACTTTTTTCTCATTTTTAATTTTTTTTGCTGATGTATTTAAATATTTATCAGGAATATTTTCATTAAGATTAATTCTATAAAAACACGGTGTATTATCATTCCATCCAAGATTACTTAAATAGTTGGCTGCAGATGCAAATGAATCCTCAATATTTTTTAGATCAATTGATCCATCTTTATTGTAGTCAATGGCATGATTTTTAATTGTGGATGGCATAAATTGAAAATTTCCAAATGCTCCTGCCCAAGATCCAAATAATGTGCTCGGATTTATAATTTTTGCATCTACTAATTTTAAAAGAGTAATTAATTCTTTAGTAAAAAATTCACTTCTTCTTTGATCATAGCTTAATGTTGCAAGTGAAGAAACAATATCCATTTTACCTAAATAGTTTCCAAAATTAGTTTCAATACCCATAAGTGCTAATAACAAATTTTTATCTACTTTGTATTCAGAAGATACTTTATTAATAATATTGTTTTCTTTATTTAATATGATTTTTCCTAATTTTACTTTTTTCGAAGAGGTTCTTTTTGAAATATATGTTTTTGTGTCTTCATAGAATTCAGGTTGGTATCTGTCATACTTTATTACATCGGGTAAGAACTTTGAGTTATCTATTAAACTATTAACTGTTGATTTGCTAATACCTTCATTAATTGCCCTTTTTTTAAATTTAATTTTCCAATTGTTAAAATCATCAGCGATTAGAGTTGAAGAATTTAAAATAATTAAAATTGATATGATAAATAATTTAATTTTTTTCATACAAATCTTTTAGGTATATCGATACAGCAATCCATATCAAAATAAAGCTGATTAATTTATGTATATCTAATTCCTCATTATATAAGAAATAACCCAACAAGAATTGCAAAGTTGGGGTTATATAAAAAACCATGCCAGTCGGACCTAAACCACATAATTCAACACCTCTGACATATAAATATAAAGGAATCACGGTCATAGGGCCTGCCAGCATGAATATTAACATTAATTTAACATTTGATATATCGAAATCATTTAAATCATTTTGTACAATTAAATAAAAAGCAAATATTACCGCTGGAAAAATAAATAAACTTTCAACTAATAAACCAATATCTGTGTCTACATCAATTTTTTTTCTTACTAAATTATAAAAACTCCAACTTAAGGCTACAATTAGTCCAACCCATGGTATTGATTGGAAACTAGAAATTACTAAATACAAAATTGATATAGTTACGATTAAAAGTGAAATTTTAGTTTTGAAACTTAATTCCTCTTTTAAAAAAAAATAACCTAAAAAAACACTTATTATAGGCATTATAAAATATCCAAAACTAGCATCTATAACTTGATTATTCCCTATTGCATAAATCCATACAGCCCAATTCGTAAAAATTAATAATCCAGATAAAAACAGCATCATAATTTTTTTTTTATCTTTAAAAACTGAGCTAAATTTTTTCCACTTTGATAAAATGATTGTTGTTAAAATTAGCATAACAGTTGTCCATGCACTTCGATGTAGAACAACTTCAATGTGGCCAGCAAAAGCAATATATTTAAAATATATAACTCCAATAAAACCCCACCAGAAAGAACCAAAAGTTGTTAAAATTATACCTTTATTAAATTGATTTTTGCTTAACATTATATTGATCAATTAAACTATTTTGTTTATGAAATATAGAATTTTAATTATTACAAATTAGGAGAGATGGCTGAGCGGTTGAAAGCACCGGTCTTGAAAACCGGCAAAGGGGCAACTCTTTCCTGGGTTCGAATCCCAGTCTCTCCGCCACTAATATTTATTTTTAAATTCTATAAGTTTTTTTAATACGATTTTATCTTCAAAATCTTTTGAATTTTTACCTAAACTTAAATCGACTAAAGTTTCGTCATCAAAATTAATTAACTTATCTAAAGAAACTAATTCTTTATGATCGAGATTGTCAATAATTGAATTAACAAATTTAGAAACAAAAATATCCATTTCTTTAGTTCCACGGTATTGAGCTCTGTATAAAATTTTATTAATTAAATTTTGTTTATTTGAATCCATTAATTAAATCTTTATATATATAAATCATGAATGATCACGAATATTTATTGTCAAATATTCAGAATATTAAAGGTATAGGGAAAAAAACAAGCCAATTATTTAAAAGAAAAAATATAAATACAATTTTTGATTTATTGTGGCATTTACCCACAAGTAAAATTGAAAATTCAAAAGTAACAAATGTTGGTGATATACAAATAGGTAAGTTACAAACAATTAAACTAACACCTATAAAATATAATTTTCCTAGAATAAGAAGATTGCCCAACCGAGTTGTATGTCAAAGTAATGATATAAAAATAGATTGTGTTTTTTTTAATTCATATGAAGGATATATAAAAAAAATCTTACCATTAAATACTGAAATAATAATAAGTGGAAAAATTAATTTTTTTAGAAATAAATATCAAATCACTAATCCTACTCAGGTTAAAGAAAGTAATGAAAATATCTTAGAGACTAAAAATAAATATAGTCTTACAGATGGTCTTACAATTAATAAATATAATAATATAATTAATGAAGTTTTAAAGGAATTACCAGATTTAGATGAATGGCTAAATGATGATATAAAGAAAAAATTTAATAATATTAAGTGGAAAGATGCAATCCTAAAAATTCACAGTCTTGATACAGAAGAAATTTTAAAATCTAAGTATTATAAAAGGTTAGTTTTTGACGAATTGTTTGCTCATTTTTTATTATCCTCAAAGATAAGAACGAAAATAAAAAAAATAAAGAAATCACAAAAAATTTTTAAAGATTGTAAGGAAAAATTAATACAAGATTTAAATTTTAAATTAACAAATGATCAAGAAGCAGCAATAAAAATTATAAACGAAGATCTTAAATCAAAAAGTAGGATGTTTAGACTCTTACAAGGGGATGTTGGATCAGGTAAAACAATAGTATCAATGATAGCTGCGGTAAATTGTATAAATTCTGGATATCAAACAAGCTTTATGGTGCCGACTGAAATTCTAGCTAAGCAACATTTTTCTTTTGCTAAAAAATATCTTCCCAAAAATATTAAAATTGAAATGTTAACTGGTAAGTCAAAATATGCTGATAGAAAGAAAATTTTAGAAAATTTAAAACTTGGTAAGATAGACTTTCTGATAGGAACACATGCGTTATTCCAAAAAAAGGTTGAATATAATAAACTCGGTTTAATAATAATTGATGAACAACATAAGTTTGGAGTTCGTCAACGTAAAGAGTTATCAGAAAAAGGTGGAAACAACTGCGATGTTCTAGTCATGTCTGCAACTCCAATACCAAGAACAATGATGATGACGGTTTATGGTGATATGGATTTAACCTTAATTAAAGAAAAACCAAAAAATAGAAAAAAAATAGTAACATATAGCAAGTTAGAAGATAAAATATCTGAAATAATTAAATTTGTTAAAAAAGAAATTTCTAATAAAAATCAAATTTTCTGGGTTTGTCCTTTAATAGAAGAGTCGAAAAAAGTTGAACAACAATCTGTTGTAAATAAATTTAAGTATTTAGAAAAATATTTTAAGAATAGAATTGGATTAATTCATGGTTCACTTGATAAGGATCAAAGGAACAAAATTTTAAATAATTTCTTAGATAGAAAGCTGGATATATTGGTTTCAACCACTGTTATTGAGGTTGGAATAGATTTTCCTAATGCTAACGTAATTGTTATTGAAAATGCTGATAAGTATGGTTTATCCCAATTACATCAGTTACGAGGTCGTGTCGGACGTGGTAGTAAACAATCTTACTGTATATTAATGTTTAAATCCTCACTAAGTGAGAATGCAAAAAAAAGAATTAACATTCTAAAAAGTTCAGATGACGGTTTTGTAATTTCTGAGGAAGATATGAAATTACGTGGATATGGGGATTTGTTAGGATTTAAGCAAAGTGGAATTAAAAATTTTAGATTAGCTGATCCCATATTAAATGAAGACTTATTCTTACTTGCTGAGGCAGAAGTAAAAAAATTAGAGATGAAAGGTGATAATTTCAATAAATATAATAAATTATTAAAATTATACGATCGAGCCTCAATAATTAACGAAATTTCTTAAATTTTTTTTGGATCTGAAGTACCGGCTGAAACAATAAATTTAGAAGCTTCTTCAAAAGTCATATCTAAATAAATAACTTCATCTTTGGGAAACATTAATAAAAATCCACTTGTTGGATTTGGTGTTGTTGGAACAAATACATTAATAAGATTAGTATTTGTTTTTTTTGATATTTCACCATCGTTTTCTCTGGTCGCAAACCCTACTGCCCAACTACCTTTTCTCGGATACTCAACTAAGACTACACTTTTCTTTGATCCTTTTTTTGGTGCTAATGTTTCAGTCATTTGGCCAATTGCTGAATAAATTGTTCTAAGAATTGGTATTCTTTTTAATATATCATTAAATATTTTAAGTATTTTTTTTCCAATAAATGAAAGAGATAAACTTCCAATTATTGTAATAAAAATTATAGCTAATAATATTTCCAAACCTGGTATTGCAAAAGGTAAATAACTATTTGGATTTAATTCGTTTGGTATTAATTTTGATGATATAGATATAAAAAATCTAGTTAAATATAATGTGATACCTATTGGAACAAGAACAACTATTCCTGCTATAAAATAGTTTCTAAGTCTTCCAAGGATTGAAATGCCTCTTCTTTTTAATTTTGCCATAAATTAACTGTAACTTGCATATAAAACAAATACGACTGCCAGTAAAAATAGTACTATTAAAATTTTGTTATTAAGTATCATATAAATTATTATAAAAAAGGTGTAATATATTAAGTAAAAAAAGTGAATAGAAGAAATTTCATACATTTATTTGGTTGTAGTTGCTTATCTTTTGGCCTATCTGCATGTGGTAGTGCACCGATAACAGATCGAAAACAACTAAAATTAATTCCCGAATCTAACCTCAATGCGAAAGCTGCTCAATTATATGAAAAGGTAAAAGAGAAAGAAACTTTAAGTGATGATACTAAAACATTAAATCAAATAAAAGAAATTGGATCCAAAATTGAATACTCAATATCAGAATACTTTGACCGGAATAATATACCTGACCCAACTATAAATTTTGATTGGGAATATATACTTATTGATAAAAAAAAAGTTAAAAATGCTTGGTGTATGCCTGGAGGCAAAATAGCTGTTTATACAGGTCTGTTAGATATAACTAAAAATGAAGATGGATTGGCAGCTGTAATGGGTCATGAAATAGCACATGCAGTTGCAAAACATTCAGTAGAAAGAGCAAGTAGAGGTGTTTTGTTAAATACTGGTACAGCAATTTTAGATATAGCCACTAAAGGTAAAGTATCTCAGATAAATAGAACCACAGGGATGAATGCCGTCGGGTTATTATCACAGATAGGAATTATGAATCCTTTCAATAGAAAACAAGAAAGTGAAGCTGATTATCTTGGTTTGATATTTGCATCACTATCTGGTTATGACATTAGGGAAACAATTAAAGTTTGGGAAAGAATGAAAGAAGCTAAAAAAGGAAAAGAACCACCAGAATTTATGTCTACTCACCCATCTTCAACAAATAGAATTAATAATATTACAAATTGGATAAACGAAATTATTATTAAATATCCGCCAATTGCATAAGTGGTGAGCCCTGATGGACTCGAACCATCGACCCATTCCTTAAAAGGGAATTGCTCTACCAACTGAGCTAAGGGCCCCCAAGAAGCGTTTTTATATTGATTTTTTTTTATTAATCAATGTTAAAAATTTACAATTTATTGATGTACTTATCGTGAAATTCATTAAAAGTACCTTGTTTTATATTGTCTCTTATGTTTCTCATTAAATCTTGATAAAAATTGATGTTATTAAGGGTCAGAATCATTGATGCTAACATTTCATTAGTATTAAATAAATGATTTAAATAATTCTTAGAATATTTATTTAAATTGAACTTTGTGACATTTTTGTCCAGAGGTGTATTATCATTTTTATATTTTGAATTTCTAATTTGTATTTGACCACCCCAAGTAAAAGCTAAACCAGTTCTGCCAGATCTTGTGGGCATTACACAGTCAAACATATCTACACCTCTCTTAACTGCTCCTAGTATATCAGATGGAGTACCAACACCCATTAAATATCTTGGTTTATCTTTAGGCATATGATCTTTTATTCCATCAAGAACGTCAAACATTTCATCTTGTGTTTCCCCCACTGCCAGACCTCCTAGAGCATATCCATTAAATCCAATGTCAATAAGGTTATTTAAGGATTTTATTCTTAGATCGTTAAATAATCCACCTTGCACTATTCCAAATAAACCTTTGTGATCGTTTGTTCCAAATGCATCTTTTGATCTTTTTGCCCACTCTGATGATAATTCCATTGATTTCTTAATTTTATCATAGTCTTTAGTATTTTTAGGGCATTCATCCATAACCATCACTATGTCTGAGTTCAAGCCTTTTTGAATTCTTATACTTTCTTCAGGGCTTAAAATAAAAGTTTTACCATCAATATGTGATTGAAAAATTGCACCCTTATCTTTATCAATTTTATTTAATTTCGACAGAGACATTACTTGAAAGCCACCTGAGTCGGTTAGAATTGGAAGATCACAATTCATGAATTCATGAAGTCCTCCAACACTTTCGATTCTTTCAACACCAGGCCTTATCATTAGATGATATGTATTTGATAAGATGATCTCACTACCTGTTTTTTTTATATCTTCTAAAAAAACACCTTTAACAGTTGCTTGTGTACCAACTGGCATAAAAGCAGGAGTATTAATATTACCTCTATGAGTCTCTATAACTCCTACTCTTGCATAATTTTGAGTGTGATGAACATTAAAATTGAAATCTTTTAATGACATTCATTATTAATTATTGAGATTTAAAACTAATAATTTTATCTGGATTTGAAACTGCTCCGTTATCGCCATCACCTTTTGTAATCATATCAACGAATTCCATTCCTTCTATTACTTTTCCAAAAACAGTATATTGTCTATCCAGGAAAGGTGCTGGTTTAAAACAAATGAAAAATTGACTATTGGCACTATTAGGATCTGATGATCTTGCCATAGAAACGGTTCCTCTATCATGAGGAAGGTCATTAAATTCTTGATTTAAATCTGGTAAATCAGATCCACCAATACCCGCTCTTCTTAAATCAAAATCTTTTGAAGATGAATTTCCAAATTTTACATCACCTGTTTGTGCCATAAAACCATCAATTACTCTGTGAAAAACAACATTATCGTATTGTCCTGAATTTGCTAACTCTTGAATTCTTTTAACATGATTTGGGGCAACATCTGGATACATTTCAATTTTTACATCACCATCTTTTAATTTTAAAATCATTATATTCTCCTTTGCTATTAAATTTGTTGATAAAAAAATAAAAAAAATAATTAAAATATTTAAAAATTTATTCATAAACCTCTTTCAATGATTTAATTGTACTTTTAGTTGTAAATTTTTTTAAATCACCATTGTGTTGAGCGATTTCTTTAACAAATCTAGATGATATTATTTGATTTTCAACATCTGACATTAAAAAAATTGTCTCAACATGATTATTAAGTTTTCTATTCATTCCAGCTAATTGAAATTCATACTCAAAATCAGAAACTGCCCTTAGGCCTCTTAAAATGATATTTGATTTATATTTTTTGCAAAGGTCTGTTGTCAAAGTATTAAATTTAATAACATCAACCTTATTTTTTTTAAATTTCAGATCTTTATAAAGAGCTCTTTTTACAATTTCTATTCTTTCGTCTAATGAAAATAGGAAGTTTTTCTGATTTCCATCTGAAATACCTACAATTACTTTATCTACTATCTTAAGTGATTTCTTAATGACATCTATATGACCAAACGTAATTGGATCAAAAGTTCCTGGATAGATAGCTATATTTTTCATTAGATGAGATTATCATCTAATTTAATAGCAGAAACTACTTTTTCATCACCAGTCAGTTTAATTATTCTAACACCTTGTGTATTACGACCAGCTATTCTTATTTCTTTAACAGCTGTTCTAATTACCCTACCTTTGTTTGTAGAAATTAATATTTGATCTCCTTCAAAAACAGGAAAGGATGAAGAAACATTCCCGTTTCTTTGTGAATTTACAATACCAATAATTCCCTTTCCTCCTCTATTTGTAACTCTATAATCATAATGAGATGTTCTCTTACCGTAACCATTTTCTGTGATTGATAATATGAATTTTTCTTTAGCTTTAATTTCTGATTTTTGGTCTTTAGTTTTTGCTTTCTTATTTGTGTCATGATCAATAATAGACAGAGATACAATAGTATCATTTTCTGCTAAATTGATACCTCTTATACCTTTTGATGATCTGCCTTTGAAAACTCTAAGTTTTTTAGACTCAAACCTTATACATTTTCCTAATTTAGTACTTAAAATTATATCCTGATCGTCTCTACAAATTTTAACACCAATAATTTTATCATTACCGTCAAGTTTCATTGCAATTTTACCTGAAGCATTAATTGAGGTAAAATCTTCTAAATTATTCTTTCTAATTTTTCCTTCACTTGTTGCAAAAATGATATGCATGTCTTTTGTATCAACATCACTATCTGGAAATGGCATAATTGAACTAATTGATTGATGATTTTTTAGAGGAAGAATGTTAAATAAAGACTTACCTTTTGATGCAGCTGATCCTTCCGGAATTTTCCAAGCTTTAACTTTGTATGCTAATCCTTCAGTAGAGAAGAATAGAACAGATGTGTGAGTATTTACTGATAATGTTTGTACTACAGAATCTTCGTCTCTTGTTTTAATCCCAGTTTTACCCTTTCCACCTCTTTTCTGTTGTTTAACATTACTTAAGGCACCTCTTTTAATGTATCCTTGTAAAGTAATTGTAATTATTACAGACTCTTTTTGAATAGTTTCTTCAATATTATAGTTTAAAACAGCATCTATAATCTGAGTTCTTCTCGGAGATGAAAATTTCTCTTTAATTTGAGATAACTCATTACTAATTACTTTTAATAGTTCACTTTTAGAATTTATTATTTTTTTATACTTTGTAATTAATTCAGATAATTTTTTAATTTCTTCTTCAATTTCATTAATTCCAAGGGCGGTTAATTTTTGTAATCTAAGTTCTAGTATTGATGTGACTTGAGTTTCAGATAAGTTATATGATCCTTTATAATTTTTACTATCAACTAATTTAATTAATTTTGCAGATTTTGTTATTTTCCATTTAGTTTTTATTAGAGTATTTTTTGCTTCTTCTGGATTCTTTGAAGATCTAATAATTTTTATGACTTTATCAATATTTTCTACGCTAACAGATAAGCCAAGTAATACATGGACACGGTCCTCTGCTTTTTTTAAATCATATTTTGTTTTTTTAATGACTACATCTTCTCTAAATTTTAAAAAGTTCTCTAAAAAATCTTTTAATGAACATGTTTTAGGTTTGTTATCAACAATGGCTAATGAATTAAAACCAAATGAAGTTTCAATAGATGTATATTTGTAAAGTTGTCTTTTGATTGTCTCCGGTTCAACACTTCTTCTTAAATCTATAGCAACTCTTATACCTTCTCTGTTAGATTCATCTCTTATGTCACTTATACCCTCAATCTTTTTATCTCTAACTAATTCTGCAATTTTTTCATTTAAGTTGGATTTGTTTACTTGATAGGGTATTGAAGTAATTACTAATCTATCTTTACCATTTTTAAGATTTTCTACATTTATTTCACCCCTAATTTTAAAAGAGCCTCTGCCTGTTTTGTATCCTTCTCGAATAATATCTTTACCGATAATAACTCCACCAGTTGGAAAATCAGGGCCGGGTATATGCTTCATTAACTCTTTAACTTTAATATCTTTATTTTTAATAAGAGCTAAAGTTCCATCAATTATTTCACCAAGATTATGTGGTGGTATACTAGTTGCCATACCAACAGCGATACCTCCAGCTCCATTTACCAAAAGATTAGGATATTGAGCTGGCAGCACTGTAGGTTCTTGCTCGGTTTCGTCGTAGTTACTTTTAAATGAGACAGTATTTTTTTCTATATCATCAATCAAAAATTGAGATATTTTTGCAAGTTTTGTTTCTGTATACCTCATTGCTGCAGGTGGATCACCATCGATTGAACCAAAATTGCCCTGACCATCAATTAAAGGAACACTCATTGAAAAATCTTGGACCATTCTAACCAATGCATCATATACAGCTTGATCACCATGCGGATGATATTTACCAATTACGTCTCCAACAATTCTTGCAGATTTTCTAAATTGTTTTGACCAATCAAAACCACCTTTGTGCATTGCATATAAAATTCTTCTGTGAACAGGTTTGAGTCCATCTCTTATGTCGGGTAGTGCCCTACTAATTATTACGCTCATTGCGTAAGATAAATATGATGAGCTCATTTCATCATACATTGAGATTGGTTTGATATTTAAATATTTAGTTACTTCGTTTTTTTGCATTTATTTAGAAAGGAATATCATCATCTAGCTCGTTTTGAGCCATAGAACTATCATCAAAACTTTGTTTGTTATCTTGTGATGGAATTGAATTTTGATTTCCTCCACCTAACATTGTTAATGATGAATTGTATCCTTGAATTAAAATTTCAGTAGAATATTTATCCTGACCTGATTGTTCATCTTTCCATTTTCTAGTAGTCAGTTGTCCTTCAACGTATACTTGTGCTCCTTTTTTTAAATATTGTTGAACTACATTTACTAGTCCTTCATTGAAAACAACTACTCTATGCCATTCAGTTTTTTCCTTTTTTTCACCGGTATTTTTATCTTTCCAGGATTGACTAGTAGCTAGGCTCAATCTTGCTACACTTTTGCCGTTAACCATTTGTTTAACTTCTGGATCTGCGCCTAATCGACCGATTAAAAGTACTTTATTTAAGCTTCCTGCCATAATATTTATATATTTGAAATGTTATTTATAACATTAATAGGCTTGAATATTAATTTTATTAATCTAAAGCAACTAAAATTATGCTTAAAAAGATACTTATTAAGGGCGCAAAAGAGCACAATTTAAAGAATATTTCACTAGAGATTCCTAAAGATAAATTTGTTGTAATAACAGGTCTATCTGGTTCGGGAAAATCATCATTAGCATTTGATACTGTCTATGCAGAAGGTCAAAGACGATATGTTGAAAGTTTATCTGCATACGCAAGACAGTTTTTAGACAAAATGAAAAAACCAAATGTAGATTTAATCGAAGGTTTGAGTCCAGCAATTTCAATAGAACAAAAAAATACTTCTAAAAATCCAAGATCAACAGTTGCAACCGTTACTGAGATATATGACTACATGAGGGTACTTTATGCAAGAGCAGGAATACCCTATTCTCCATTTACAGGTAAACCAATTACTTCTCAAACTATTAGTCAAATTGTTGATAAGATTAAAGAATTACCAAAAAAATCAACCATATATTTATACGCTCCAGTCGTAAGAGGACGTAAGGGTGAATATAAAAAAGATATATTAGGATATAAAAAAAGAGGATTTAGAAAAATTAAAGTTGATGACCAATTGTATGATATTGAAAATGTTCCAGAGTTAAATAAAAAACTTAAACACGATATTTCAATTTTAGTTGATAGAATTGTAATAAATTCCTCATTAGGAAACAGATTAGCTGAAAGTGTTGAAACAGCTGTTAATTTAGCAAATGGATTACTTTTCGTTGAATATGAAAATGAAACACTTCCAAAAAAATACAGAAAAATTGAAAAATTAATTTTCTCAACCAAATTTGCTTGTCCTGAAAGTGGTTTTACTATTGAAGAGATTGAACCAAGACTTTTTTCATTCAACAGTCCTTATGGAGCCTGTGAAGAATGTGAAGGTATTGGAATGAAATTAAATGTTGATCCAAATTTAGTTGTTCCAAATGAAAAAAAATCTATCGCAGATGGTGCAATCGAACCTTGGGCAAAATCTACATCAATGTATTACGCCCAAACATTAGCATCTTTATCTAAACATTATGGTTTTTCATTAGATGATAAATGGTCAAAACTACCAAAAAAAATTAAGGATGTAATTTTGTATGGATCTGATGATGAAGAAATTAAATTTACTTATGACGATGGTTATGAAAAATATTCGCACAAAAAAACCTTTGAAGGTGTAGTCAATAATCTAGAGAGAAGATATTTAGAAACAGATAGCGATTGGAAAAGAGAAGAAATTGCTCAATATCAATCTGATACAAAATGTGAAAGATGCAATGGTTATCGATTAAAAGATGAAGCTCTGTGTGTTAAAATAAATGAATTAAACATTAGCCAAGTTACAGAAAAATCAATTTTTGATTCTAAGGAATGGTTTAGATCTTTAGAAGTTAAATTAGATAAAAGACAAATTAAAATTGCACAACATATATTAAAAGAAATTAATGAACGTTTAGATTTTCTTTTAAATGTTGGTCTTGATTATTTAACTTTATCTAGAGAGTCTGGAACATTATCTGGTGGTGAAGCACAAAGGATTAGACTAGCTTCACAAATAGGATCAGGTTTAACTGGAGTTCTATACGTTTTAGATGAACCATCAATTGGTTTACATCAAAAAGATAATGTTAAGCTTATAGATGCATTAAAAAGATTAAGAGACTTAGGTAATACTGTTATTGTTGTTGAACACGATACAGAAACAATGGAGAATGCAGATCATATAATAGATTTAGGACCTGAAGCTGGAAATAAAGGTGGAGAAATTGTTGCCGAAGGTACCTATGAGCAAATTTTAAAGAATGATAAAAGTATTACTGGAAGATATTTATCAAATAAGAGTTTCATACCTATTCCAAAAAATAGAAGACTTGCAAAAAATGGTAGATTTTTAGAAATCAATGGTGCATCGGGAAATAATTTAAATAACGTAAATTTAAAAATACCTTTAGGTAGTTTCACTTGTGTTACTGGTGTATCTGGAAGTGGTAAATCTACTTTGATACTTCAAACTTTATACAATGCATTAAATCTTACTTTGAATAATAATAAGTCTAGAAAAATTCCTCAGCCATTTAGAGGATTTAAAGGAATAGAATTAATTGATAAAGTTATAGATATTGATCAATCACCTATTGGCAGAACTCCTAGATCAAATCCTGCTACATATACTGGAGCTTTTGGTCCTATAAGAGACTGGTTTACCAATTTACCTGAAGCAAAAAGTAGAGGCTATAAACCTGGAAGATTTTCTTTCAATGTAAAGGGTGGAAGATGTGAAGCATGTGAAGGAGATGGTGTAATTACTTACGAAATGCACTTTCTTCCTGATGTTTACATAACATGCGATGAATGCAAAGGCACTAGATACAACAGAGAAACATTAGAGATTAAATTCAAAGATAAGAGTATTGCAGATGTTTTAAATATGACTGTTGATGAAGGATGTGAGTATTTTGAAAATATTTCAAACATAAAAACTAAACTTCTAACGTTAAAGAAAGTTGGTCTTGGCTACATAAAAATTGGTCAGCAAGCTACAACTCTTTCTGGTGGAGAGGCTCAGCGTATTAAGCTTGCTAAAGAATTATCTAAAAGGTCTACAGGAAGAACAATGTATATATTAGATGAACCAACTACTGGATTACATCAACATGATATAAAAAAACTTTTGGAAATTTTACACACATTTGTTGCAACGGGTAATTCAGTTGTAGTTATTGAGCATAATTTAGATGTTATTAAAACTGCCGATTATATTGTAGACATGGGACCCGAGGGTGGTGTTAAAGGCGGAAATATTATTGCCGAAGGCAAACCCGAGGAAGTTGCAAAAGTGAAAGGTAGCTATACAGGTAAATTTTTAAAGCCTTTATTAGATACAAAATTTAAAAAAATCGCTTAATCTTTATAGAAAAATAATATAAAATCATTACACAGATGACTTCCATATTACAATCATTATCAAAAACTGTTCATTTATCATTAGCTATTGCAATATTACTATTCATTGGTCTTTACATCGGTAATGGTGGATTTGATTTTGATGTTTTATTTTGGAGCTGGTTATTAAGATATGTACATGTAACTGTAAGTATTATGTGGATTGGTTTACTTTGGTATTTCAATTTTGTTCAAATTCCTAACATGGCTAAAATTCCAGACGAACAAAAACCAGCAATAGGCAAAGTTATAGCTCCAGCAGCATTATTTTGGTTTAGATGGGCAGCGCTATTTACAATCATATCAGGATTATTATTAGCCTATTTTAATGGTTACGTTCATCAAGCGATGACATTAGGAATTGGATCAGGTGGCGGAAAAAATACTGCAATAGGAATTGGAATGTGGTTAGGATTAATAATGGCATTCAATGTTTGGTTTGTTATATGGCCAAATCAAAAAAGAGCTTTAGGTATGGTTGAGTGTGAACCAGAAGTTAAAGCTAAATCAGCAAAGACTGCAATGCTATTTTCTAGAACAAATACACTTTTATCCTTACCAATGTTGTTAACAATGGTAGCAGCACAAAACCTTTATTAATTATTCTTTTCTTCCTTAACAATGGTTCTTTGGCTAACTTTTAAAGAGACTAGTACTGGGTTTGCAATATAAATAGATGAATAAGTTCCAAAAATTACTCCTAATATCATTGCCAACGAAAATCCTTTCAATATTTCACCACCAAAAATAAATATAGATAAAAGTGCCAACAATGTAGTAACTGAAGTTATTATTGTTCGTGATAAAGTTTCATTTATTGAGATATTTGTTAGTTCGAATATTTTAATATCAGCATATTTACGCAAATTTTCTCTAACTCTATCAAATATTACAACTGTATCATTCATTGAATATCCAACTATTGTTAAAACAGCTGCAACGATTGAAAGATTGATTTCTAATGAAAATACAGAAAATACTCCTAATGTAATTATAACGTCATGAAATAAAGCTAAAATAGCTCCAAGACTAAATTGCCACTCAAATCTGATCCAAATATATAAAAGCATAGCCGCTAAAGATAAAGCTATCGCTATTACACCTGATCTCAGAAGTTCTGCACTAACCTTTGGCCCAACATTTTCTACTCTTCTAAAATCAACCGTACCTATAGAATTTGATAGCTTAGTTTTTATCTCCTCTATAAACTTTGGATCATTTGAATTTTGTTTTTCAAATTTAACTACAAAATCTGTTTCATTACCAAAATTTTTCACTGAAACATCACCAAGATTCATTTGATTAAAACTATCTCTTATTTTTGTTATATTAGCAGAAGATTTGTCAGTCCTTAGCTCTATTAGAGTACCCCCTTTAAAATCAACACCAAAATTCAATCCTTTAAAAACTAAGAAAACTAAGGAAGCTATGATTAATATACCTGAAAGTATATTAAAACTTTTATAAAACTTATTAAAATAGATTGTTTTCATTATATAAGTTTTTCCTTATGTTTATTTTTGATGACATAGTAAGCAGTAATCAAACGGGCAATAAAATATACTGAAAATAGTGTTGTAAGTATTCCAACTCCAAGTGTTATAGAAAATCCTTTAATTGGACCTGAGCCCATGAAAAATAGGATTACTGCAGCGATTAAAGTTGTAATATTGGCATCTAAAATTGTTGTTCGTGATTTTGTATAACCAGAATCAAAAGCTACAATTGAATTATTTTCATTTTTTAATTCTTCTTTAATTCTCTCAAAAATTAAAACATTTGCATCAACGGCCATACCTACTGTTAAAATAATACCTGCAATTCCAGGGAGTGTAAGAGTTGCTTCAAATAATGTTAAAATTCCGACTAATAAAAATAAATTAGAAATTAAGGCTAAGTTAGCAATTAAGCCGAAAAATCTATATTTATAAAACATAAAGGCAACGACTAAGATAAATCCTATTATCAATGACATAATTCCTGCATTAATTGAATCTTTTCCAAGGTCGGGACCTACAGTTCTTTCTTCAATAATATTAAGTGGAGCCGGCAAAGCACCTGATCTTAATAGTAAAGCTAAATCTGTTGCTGATTGAAAGGTGAAATTACCAGATATCTGTCCATTTCCTCCAATAATTGGTTCTCTGACTTCAGGAGCGCTAATAATTTTTCCATCCAAAACAATTGCCAACCTTTTTCCAACACCATTTGAAGTCGCCTTACCAAACTTTTTTGCTCCTACTCTATCCAAGCTAAATGAAACAACTGTCTCATTAGTTTGATTATTCATAGTGGGCTTAGCATCCATAAGATTATCACCACTTAAAACAATTCGTTTACTAACAATGGCTTCACTAGAGCCATCCTCAAAAGAAAGTTTTTCTGTACCAAATGATTCTTCAGAACTACTGGATATAAATTGGAATGTTAGGTTTGCTGTTTTACCTAATAAAGATTTAATTCTACCAGGATCGTCTAATCCTGGCAACTCAACAAGAATTCTATCATTACCTCTTTTTAAAATATTTGGCTCATTAGTTCCTACTTCATCAACTCTTCTTCTTACAATTTCAATTGCTTGATCTAATGATGAATTTTTTAACAATACTAGTCCATAGTCAGAAAATTCTAACTTGAATGAGGTATCCATGTTTTCAAAGTTAAATTGATGGGATTTATATTGTTGAAAATAAGGATTTATCTCACTTTTATCATCATCTAACTGAGATTTAACATCCTCAATCTTAGAATTTTCAACATCGAATATAATTGACTTATCCTCAATTACAAAATTTCTAACTTTGATATCTTTATCTTTGAAAAATTTTTTAAACTCTAATACTTTACTTTGCAATCTTTGAGTAATGACTGGTTCGTTATCTATCTCTAACAATAAATAAGAGCCACCTTGTAAATCTAATCCTAATTTTATATTTTTTGAGAAAAATTCATCATCAACTTTTGTAAAGTTGGAAATAGTAAAATATGAAATAATAAGTGTAAAAATTAAAACACTAAAAACTCTTAATTTAGAAAAATATAACACTTTTGGAAGTTATTATTTTTTTGGTTCAGCTTTAGTAACTAGTCCTTGTATTCCTGTAGCTCGAACAATTTCAACTTTAACATTATCAGCTATCATAACTTCTACTTTCTCATTATCGATAACTCGTTCTACAGTGCCAACGATACCCCCAGAAGTAATAACTTTATCTCCACGCTTTAAAGCTTCAACCATAGCCTTATGTTCTTTAACTTTCTTTTGCTGGGGTCTAATTAAGAAAAAGTAAAATATTACGAATATTAAAATTAGGGGTATAAATTGTCCAATTCCTGCGTCCATGTTAAGTCCTTAAAAGTTAACGATTATTTATACTATATACTTTTAGAAGACAACTCTTAATTGATACCTATTTTCTCCATATTGTTCATATATGGTCTTAGTTTTTCAGGAATAGTTATTGAACCATCCTCAGTTTGATAATTTTCTAATATCGCAATTAAAGTTCTACCAACGGCAAGTCCACTCCCATTTAAAGTACCAACAAATTCATTTTCGTTATTATTATTTTTATATCTAGCTTTCATTCTTTTAGCCTGAAATGTTCCACATGAAGAACAGCTTGATATTTCTCTATATTTATTTTCAGATGGAAGCCAAACCTCTATGTCATAAGTTTTTTCTGCACTAAAACCCATATCACCAGTGCTTAAAATAATTTTTCTGTAAGGTAATTGTAAATCATCTAAAATTTTAGTTGCACAATTAGTCATTCTCTCTAGTTCTTCAATGCATTTATTATTTTCTACAATACTTACTAATTCAACTTTATAAAATTGATGTTGTCTAATCATGCCCTTGGTGTCTTTACCATAACTTCCTGCTTCTTTTCTAAAACAAGGTGTTGATGCAACTAATCTCATTGGCAATGATTTTATGTTCAATATCTGATTTTTAACCATATTAGTTAATATTACTTCAGCAGTAGGGATTAAAAACTTTCTATCATTTTTATCATCAAACTTAATTTCGAATTGATCATTTTCAAATTTAGGCAATTGGCCAGTTCCAAACATAGTGTTGTCTGTAGCCATTAAAGGTGGAGAGATTTCAGTGTAGCCATTATTATTGACATGTGTATCAATCATAAAATTAGAAATTGCTCTTTCTAATGATGCTAATTTGTCTTTAACAAAAACAAATCTAGATCCAGTTGTTTTTGTTGCTAAATCAAAATCTAACATATTCAGTTTTTCACCAATTTCATAATGAGATTTTGGTTTAAAACTCATTTCTTTAATTCCACCAGATTTTACAACCTCTTTATTACTATTTTCATCCTTACCTACGGGGACATCATTCAATGGTAAATTAGGAATATTACTTAATATCTGATCAAGTTGGTCTTTAACATTTTTTTGATTTTTACTTAAATCATCTATTTTATTTGAAATTTCTTTAGACTTTTCAAAAAGGGTTTCGTCTTTAGATTTAGAAATAGATTTTTTTTCCATTTCTAATTTTTCTTTTTCTTGAATTAATTTTCTATTTTCTTCATCGAGATTTAGTATTTGATCAAAGTCTACGTCAACGTTTCGATTTTTAATTGTATTTTTAAAATTATCGATATCTTTTCTAATATCTTTAATATTGTGCATTTCTCTCTTGAGCTTTCTTTTCGATAATATTTACAGAAAAAATTGATAATTCATATAAAATTAACAAAGGTATTGCTAAACCTATTTGCGTAATTGGATCTGGTGGAGTTAATATTGCAGCAGCAGCAAATATTATTACAACGAAATATTTTCTTCTTTCTCTTAAATAAGTTGAATTTACAACTCCTATTCTTGCAAGCAAACTTAATACAACTGGTAGCTGAAAACTTAATCCAAATGCAAATATTAACTTCATCACAAGAGATAAATATTCATTTACTTTAGCTTCTAATTGAATTGGTAAACTGGTTCCAAGTCCTGCACTTTCAAATGATAAAAAGAATTTAAATGCTAGTGGCATAATTAGATAATAAACAAGCATACCTCCTAGTAAAAAAAGAATTGGTGTAATTACTAAGTAAGGCATAATTGCTTTTTTTTCGTGAGTGTATAATCCTGGTGCAATAAATTTCCAAATTTGAATAAGGATATATGGACTGGTCACAAAGAAAGCAGCAAAAAAAGAAACTTTCAGATATGTTAAAAATGTTTCTTGAAGAGCGGTAAAGATTAATCTTCTATCTACATTATCATCTTTTACAGCATTCGCATAAGGTTCAACTAAAAAACCATATATGTATTCAGAAAAATAGTAACAAACCACAAATAATACTGCTAAGAAGATAAATGAATTTATTAGTCTTTGTCTTAATTCAGTAAGATGACTTATAAAACCTGTTTCTTTTTTTTTAGCTGTCATCTTTAGGTTTGTCCTCTTTCATAATTTCAGTATTTTTTTTTAATTCTTCTTTAATTGAAACATCAGTTATTTCTGTAACTTGATTTTGAACATCTGAAAAATATCTTTTGGCTGAACCTATCCATGATCCAACTTTTTTTAACATTACAGGAAAGTCTTTTGGTCCTACAACTATTATTGCAATAGATACTATTATTAATATTTCAAACCAGCCGATCTGTGGCATTGATTACTCTTTTTTGTCTGAGTCTTGATTTTCAGATATATTTTTTGGTTGGCTATCTTCTGTAGCATCTGTAGCCATACCTTTTTTAAAACTTTTAATTCCTTTAGCAACATCACCCATTAGACTAGAGATTTTACCTCTACCAAAAAGTAATACTACTAAAATTACTACAATTGCAATTTGCCAAAATCCTATACTCATAGTTACTTATAACCTTATAATTTTAGTTTTAAAACTATTTTTTTATTTATCGTTATCGGTATTAAGAGTGCTATTAAGCATCTCATCTATGTCAGAGTATATATTTTCCTTTTTATCCTCTTGTTTTTCTTTATAGAATTTGCCTGTCCCAAATATCGATGCATCTACACTAGATGTATCAATAAGACCTGCAGTTCCTAATTCATCAACAGTTGGAAGGTCTGACAATTTTTGAAGATTGAAATGACTTAAAAAGTCATCTGTTGTTCCGTATTGAATAGGTTTGCCAGGGGCATCTTTTCGACCTTGAGGTTTAACCCAATTCAATTCCATCAATATCTCAAGTGTATTATTCCCAAACGCAACTCCACGAATTTCTTCTATTTCAGCTCTAGTGACTGGTTGATGATAAACAATAATTGCAAGTGTTTCTATCGCAGCCTTTGATAATTTTTTTTCAACAGTTTTTTGTTGAGACATTAATGAGGATAAATTTGGTGAAGTTCTAAAAGACCATTTATTGGATATACAGACTAAATTTATTCCACGATCAGAATAAAAATTCTGAAGTTTTAGTAAAGATTTTTCAACATCTGTCTTTTTTGAAATTTTATTTTCAATAGTTTCAATATTTAAAGGCTCTGCAGCTGCAAAAACAATAGCCTCTATTTCTTTATCAACATCACTTAATTTAGATGGAAATGATACAACATTATTTTTTTTTAATTTATTCATTAGATTTTTTTAATATATATGTCCTCAAATAAATTATTTTGTTTAATAGATATATTACCTTCTTTTGCAAGCTCTAAAGATCCAGCAAAAATTCCTGCATTACCAGTCTTACTTAAAGTTTTAGAGTTTCTAAAATTTTTTGGTATTAGATCAGTCATATTTTTCCAATCATTTAAATTATTGTAAAACTCTTTTATAACTTTAATACCCTCTTCAGTAGTAAATACTGGAAGTTTCGGAATATTCATTCTCTGAAAATCTTTTGTCATTACGATATTCGAATACGTTTTTAATAATTCAAATAATGTTAATGAATATTGAGAATTATAAATTGATCTCATTCCACTTTTTGAACCTCTCATAAAAATATCTTTGCCTAATCTTTTTCTGCTCAACATCTGAGAAGACAATAATCTTATTAATTCTAGTTTTTTAAGTTGGAGCTTTAATTTCTCTGCTACTTCAAGAGCTTTAAATTCCTCTTCCTCTGTTTCTGGTAATAGTAGTTTAGATTTAAGATAAGTTAACCAAGTAGCCATTAGCAAATATTCTGAGGCTAATTCTAAATTTAAATTTTCAGTTTTTGTTATAAAATCATGAAATTGATCTGCTAATTTAGTGATTGATATATTTTCCAAATCAACTTTTTGTGATTTTGCTAAATCTAAAAGTATTTCTAATGATCCAGAGTAATTACTAAGATCAACATTAAATTCTAAAGAATCACTCATGAATTTAAATTTAACTTATTATTTGAATTAATTTAGAAGTTTTTTTTACAATAAAATCATCGATATAAGGTGAATTTTGACCTACTACATTCATTTCGCTCATTTTTCCATTGCAATGAAGTACCAAATTACAACCTGCATGAAAAGATTTAATAACGTTATTTTTTAAATTACCTTTAAGAGCGCCCATAGAAATATCATCAGACATTAATATTCCCTTGAATGATATTTCTCTTCTAATCAATTTTATGATTTTTTTAGAATGTGAAACGTTATTTAATGGATCAAGTTTCTTAAACAACAAGTGACCAGTCATACCTAAAACAGATTTTTTTTTGGTAAATGGAAAAAAATCATATTTTTTAAGATACTTTAGATCTTTGTCTATAACTGGTAATTTATAATGACTATCAACTTTAGCTAAACCATGACCTGGAAGATGTTTAATTACTGTACCAACCCTATTTTCGTGAAATTTTTCGATAAATATATCGCCAATTTTAGACAGAGTTTTTCTATCATTTGAATAGGATCGATCACCTATAATTTTATGATACTTATTTCGTCTTAAATCCAATACGGGAACTGTATTAATATTAATACCAATAAGTCTTAACAAATAGGATATTTGCTTTACATAAACATTGAAATAAATATCAAATTTTTTTTTATCTTTTGAATATAAATCACCAAAATATTTTGCACTAAAAATAGAATTATCTATAAATTTTCTTAACCTGCTTACTCTTCCACCTTCTTCATCAATTAGAATTGGATAGTTAGAATTTTTAAATATTTTTTTAATCGAAATGGTTAATTTTTGAACTTGATTGATTGATTTTATATTTCTTGAAAAAAGGATTATTCCCCATGGCTTATATTTTTTTAAAAAACTTACTTCACTTTTTTTTAAATTATGTCCACTAATGCCACATATAAAAGCTCTAGTTTTTTTAATCATTATATAATAATTCCCAAAAAGAATATTTTTTTGTGTTTTTATTTTTGTATTCTACATATTCAATAATGTTGTCCGTATCATTTTTAAGAATAAATAGATTATTTTCGTTAGATGAGATTTTTTCATCAATACTTGAAACTGCTCTATATGATTTTTTGAAATTGTCGTCTGAAAAATAATATCTTAGAGTAAAAAATAGAAAGAAAAATATAATTATTAAATAAAATAGATATTTGAGCTCTTTTAGCATTACATTTTTTCAGGTGTATCAACACCTATAATATCCATTCCAGTTTTAATTGTTTTTGCAATAGATTTTAAAAATATTAGTTTTTCTACATTTATTGTTTTATCATCATTGATAAATCTTTTTTCAACATCATCTTTTCCCATATTCCAATAGGAATGAAACTGAGATGATAACTCATATAAATATACAGGGATCCTATGAGGTTCTAGTTTATTAGTGGAAATTTCTACACATTTAGGCCATTCAGATATTTTTTTAAAAATTTCAATTTCTTCATTATTAAATTGCATATTATTATTTTCATTATCAATCTTGTCATCAATATTTTTATTTATATTTCTAAAAACTGATGAAATTCTAGCATAACAATATTGAACATAATAAAGCGGATTGTCTTTGGATTTTTCTTTTACTTTTGTAAAATCAAAATCTAATTCAGCATCATTGCTTCTACTTAGCATAATAAATCTTGTTGCATCTTTTCCTACTTCAGAAATTAAATCTTCAACGGTAATGTAATCACCTTTTCTTTTAGACATTTTAAAAGGTTTGCCATCTTTTATTAACTTAACAAGTTGGCTTACTTTACAAATTAATTTATTTTTTTCTCCAGATAATGCTTCAACAACAGATGTAATTCTTTTTATATAACCCGCATGATCCGCTCCTAAAATATTTATTAATTTATCAAATTTTCTGTTTAGTTTTGTATTATGATACGCAACATCTCCGGCAAAATAAGTCCATGTGTTGTCAGATTTTTGTAATGCCCTATCTTTATCATCCCCAAAATCTGTTGATCTAAAAAGTAACTGATCTCTTACTACCCAATTAGTTGTGTCTTCTCCTTCGGGAGCTTTGATTTTTCCTATATATACAAATTTATCTTTTTTAAGTTTCTCAATAACCTTATCAACCTCTTTATTTTTAACTATTTCAGTCTCACTCGCAAAATTATCATGAATAATTCCCAAATTATTTAAATTGGTCTTAATGAGTTTAAGTGACTCTGTAATTGCTAATTTAGTAAGTGTTAACTTTATTTTTTCATAATCATCAAATTGTAAATCATTATTATTATCTATGATGTGTTGGGCTATATCCTTGATGTATTCTCCTGGATATAAATCATCCTCATTTAGTGGAAAGGTTTGATTATCTAATTTTTCTTTTATTCTCAAATATACAGATCTAGTAAAATGTAAAATTTGATTACCATGATCATTTACATAATATTCTTTTACAACTTCTTGATTGTTAAATTTTAGCAAATTAGAGATAACATCACCTAATATAGCACCTCTACAATGACCAACATGTAATGGTCCAGTGGGATTTGCAGACACGAATTCAATTAAATGTTTCTTTTTAGAGCCCTTAAGTGCTGCGCCAAAATTATTAAGATTATTTATATTTAAAAGAAATGAAGTCCAAAACTCTTTTTTTAAAATAATATTTATAAATCCAGGCTTTGCTATTTCTATCTTCTCAACATTATTATCGTCTTTAAAAATAATATCTTTTAATTTTTCAGCAATTTTAATTGGTGGTTCATTATTTGTTTTAGATAAAACCATTGCAACATTGGTTGACAGATCGCACTTAAATTTTTTAGGAGGTATATCTACATTTATACCAGATAAACTTTCAGGTAATAAAATTAGCTCTTCTTCACTTGCTAATTTAATTTTATTTAAAATTTTATTTAAATATTCTTCAAATATATTCATTTTGATGCTTTATATAATTGTATGGCGTACCTATCTGTCATGCCAGAAATATAATCAGATATAGCTCTTTCTTTGTTAGTTTTTAAATATTTAGTTTTAATATACTTTTTTGGATTTTTGTTAATTACATTAAAAAGCTTTTTAATTATCTTTTTTCCTTCGTTATTTTTTTTTAATACATCTTTATTATTATACATAGTTATTCTAAGGAAATCTCTAATCTCATTTATAGTTATTTTTAATTTGTTGGAAAAATCAACAATTTGATTTTTTTTATTTGATACATCTTTTTTTGTAGATATTTTATTCATTAAAATATTTCTTGTCGTAGTTTTTATTAAGTCTTGAACCATTAAATTTATAGAGTCTCTTATAGTTTGATATACAAGAATATCATTATTTTCACTTTTTAATTTGTTTTTATATGATTTTAAAATTTCATCAAAAAAAGAGATTTGTTTAAGATCGTTTAATGTAAATAATTTAGCTTTTATTCCATCTTGAATATCATGGTTATTATATGCAACGTCATCGGATATAGATGCAATTTGAGACTCCAAAGAGGAGTTTTTTGAAAAATTAATTTTATTTTTTAAATTTTTTAACCCAATTAAATTATTTATTTTGACTAGCTTTGTTACCGGACCATTATGTTTAATAAGACCATCTAATGTTTCTAATGTTAAATTAAGACCTTCAAATTTAAAATATTTATTTTCAATGAACATTACTATCCTAAGTGTTTGAAGGTTGTGGTCAAATCCACCATATTCATACATACATTCATTTAGAGACTCTTCTCCTGCATGACCAAAAGGGGTATGACCTAAATCATGAGCTAAGCTTAATGTTTCAGCTAAATCATCATTTAAACCTAAGTATTTAGCAATTGTTCTAGCAATTTGTGATACTTCAATGGAATGTGTGATTCTGGTTCTATAATGATCTCCTTCAGTATTAACAAATACCTGGGTTTTGTGCTTCAATCTTCTAAATGAGGTAGAATGAATTATTCTATCTCTATCTCTTTGAAAAGGTGATCTGAAAGGATTGCTCGCTTCTTTAAACAGTCTACCTTTTGAAGCAAATGTTCCTAATTTTGAGTAATTTTTCATTCTTTAAAAATGGCAAAATATTATTATATTGTTTTTATCAATGTTTAATTATGATTAAAGAAATTAAATTTACAGATAATGCTATAAAGCAGATAAACCATCTTCTTTCATCAAAAGATAAGGGGTCATTTTTTAGAATCGCTATTAAAGGTGGTGGATGTTCTGGATTTCAATATGATTTCTCATTTGATAACTCTGCTAAGGATGATGATCTACAACAAGATAATATTCTTATCGACAAAACATCGGCAGATTTACTAAAAGGATCTGAAGTTGATTTTGTAAAAGAATTAATCGGAGATTCTTTTAAAATAAACAACCCGCAAAGCAAATCTTCTTGTGGTTGTGGCGTATCTTTCTCGCTTTAATGATAATTAGTTCCTGGAATGTTAACTCTGTAAGAGCAAGAATTGAAAATATTAAAGAGTATTTAAAAAAATATTCACCAGATATTTTAATGATGCAAGAGATCAAAGCTCAAGATGAAAACTATCCTTACGAAGACTTTGAAAAATCAAATTACCAGAATTATGTATTTGGTCAAAAATCATATAATGGAGTTGCGATAATTTCTAAAAAAAAATTAGACAAAATTGAAAAAGATATTTTTAAAGACAAAAATAAACAATCTAGAATTATTACTGCAGATCTAAAACATAAATCAAAAACTATTAAATTAATAAACATATACACACCCAATGGAAATCCTGTTGATACAGAAAAATATACTTACAAATTATATTGGCTAGAAAGTTTAATTAAGAAGTTAAAAGGTTATTTAAAAAAAAAAGAAAATATAATTATTGGTGGTGATTTTAATATAATTCCATCTGCAGAAGATGTTCATAATCCTAAAGGATATGAAAATGATGCATTATTTAGACTTGAGATAAGAAAAAAATTAAGAGAATTATTAAGTTTAGGTTTTCATGATGCATATAGATATATCCACCCTGATAAAGAAGGATATACTTTTTGGGATTACACAAGCGGTGCATGGCAAAAAAATAATGGCATGAGAATTGATCATTTCTTAGTTTCAAACTCAATTATAAATCTTGTGAAAGATGTTAAAATTAACAAATTTCCTCGTGGAAGACAAAAACCTTCAGATCACACACCAATTGAAATTGAATTAACTTAATGATTTTATTTTATTAACAAGTTCCTCATTAATATTTCTAGGTCCAGTATCTAATCTGTTTTTGTGACGTCTTTCACCAGGCAACCTAACCTCTCCCATTGATTTCATTTTCTCAAAGAATTTATTTGAATGACTATCCCAATCAGAATTTGTTAATTTGTCAGGAGATATAGCTAAAATAAACTCTCCACCACTTGGTGGTCCACCATCATCTGTATCCTTCTCAGCAGTCTCATAACTAAAATTATCTCCAACTAAGGCTCCAGCAAGTAATTCGACCATCATTGCTATTCCTGAGCCTTTATAGCCGCCAAATGGCAACAAAACTCCACCATCTGCTATTTCACCAGGATCTGTTGTTTCTTTTCCGTCTTTATTTAGACCAGTCCCAATTGGAACCTTGTGCCCTTCTCTTTTTGCAACTTGAACCTCTCCCATGGCCATCGATGCAGTAGCCATATCATAAACTACAGGTGGTTTATTTTTTCTTGGCCATGCAAATGAAATTGGGTTTGTTCCAAATAAAGGTTTAATTGCTCCTGCTGGTGCAACTGCTGGCTTGTATGATGTACAGGCAAAAGCAACAAGTCCTTGCTCTGCTATTGCTTCAGTCTCAGGCCACATAGCAGCCATATGATGAGAATTAGTAATTGCTAAAACCGCTACTCCATTTTCTTTTGCAGCTTTTACGAGTTCTGGTATTCCATATTTTAAAACCATTGGGGCAAGACTATTTTTCCCATCTGCTTTAACAACACTTGGGGTTAATTTTGAAATCACTGGTCTAGCCTTACCATTAATTTTTCCGCTTTTTAAACCAGATACATAAGCGGGTAATCTAAATAGACCATGAGATAATGATCCATCTCTTTCAGCATTTTTGATTAAAGTAGATAAAGTATCTGCTGTTTCTTCATCGCATCCGTTAGCTATTAATGTTTTTTTAGCTAAATGAAAAATTTCTTCTAAACTTAAAGGAACGGTTGCCATAAATAATATTAGATATTATTTACGGCAAAAGTTCAATTTTTAATTAACAACCTTTAAAAGATTTAGACATATTTCTGATTAAATCAAAATATAAGTCTTTTCCAGGATCCAAAGTAGCTCCTAATGGGTCTACAACACCAGTTTTAATATTCATATCTTTTGCTACAGCTTTAATGATATTTGGATTAAACTGTGGTTCAGAAAATACACAAGCTACTTTATCATGCTCAATTATTTCTCTGATTTCAGCCAATTGTTCTGCTCCTGGCATTACATCTGTATTAACTGTAAAAGCACCCAATATATTAACATTAAATCTTTTCTCAAAATATTGGTAAGCATCATGGAAAACAATTGATGCAACACTCTGATTTAATTCAGAAGAGACGTCACTAACAAGTTTATCAATATCTTTTAGTGCTTTCTTTAAATTGCTTTTATATTTTGATGCGTTCTTAGCATCATTTTCAATTAAATGCTCTGCCATTTCATTTAATATAACTTTAGCATTCATTGGATCTAACCAAATATGTGGGTCATGCTCACCGTGGTGGTGACCTTCATGTCCTGCATGATCATCGTGGTCATCATGGTCATCTTTCTTTTTATGTCCATGGTCATCATGATCGTCATGCCCATCTTTCTTTTTATGATCATGATCATCGTGGTCGTCTTCTTTATGACCGTCTTTTTTTTTGTGGTCGTGATCATCGTGGTCGTCATGTCCATCTTTCTTTTTATGGTCATGATCATCGTGGTCGTCTTCTTTATGACCGTCTTTTTTTTTGTGGTCGTGATCGTCATGATCATCATGATCACCAAAAATATTTCGTTCTCTGAATTTTAATTTATTAAGACCTTTAATTTCCATTAATTCAATTTTTTCAGCTTTTTTTGCAATTGAATCTAATGGTTTTTCCATGAAGTTTTCTAGATCTTCACCTACCCAAAAAATAAGATCAGCTTCTTGTAACATCTTTGCATGAGATGGTTTTAACGGAAATCCATGTGGTGAAGAATATCCATCGACTATTAGGTCTGGTTTAGCAACTCCATCCATCAGATAGCTAGCTAAAGAGTGTATAGGCTTAATTGAAGCTACAACTTTTATTTCTGCTTTTGCTGATGTAAAAAGAGCTAAAAAAGATAATATTGTAATTATTAATGTTGATTTTTTTAAGTTTTTCATAATTTAATTTAGTGTTAATTGTTATAATATAACATTGTGTAATAATATAACATTAATAAGTCAAGGTAATAAATGACAATTGAGAACAATGTATTAGTAAAATTAACTGAAGTTGGATTAAAACAACGGAATAAATGGCTTGTAAAAGGCGTTTCTTTAATTGTTGAAAGAAGAAAGATAGTAACATTAATTGGGCCAAATGGTTCTGGCAAAAGCACAACTGCAAAAATTGCGATAGGACTTCATAAGAATATAGAAGGCAATGTAGAAAAATTTACTGATAAAATTGGATATGTTCCTCAAAAGATTTCAATTGACTGGACATTGCCACTTAAAGTGAGTGATTTTATGGTTTTAACAGATGAACTCGATGAAGAAAAAATAAATGAAGCTTTAAAATTAACGGGTGCAGATCATCTTAAAAACCAGAATTTAGGAAATTTATCTGGTGGAGAATTTCAAAGAGTGCTTCTAGCAAGAGCAGTTTCAAAAAAACCTGATCTTTTAGTATTGGATGAGCCGGTTCAAGGAGTTGATTTTACTGGGGAGATTGCATTGTATAAATTAATAAAAGAAATAGCAGATAAATTAAATTGTGGAATTTTATTAATTTCTCATGATTTGCATACTGTTATGACAGCAACAGATCATGTTATTTGTTTAAATGGCCACGTGTGTTGTTCAGGAACACCAAAAGACGTTGCAATGAATAATGAGTATAAACTGTTATTTGGCGAACAAGCTTCACAAACTCTTTCTATATATGAACATAAGCATGATCATGTTCATTCAAATGATGGAGATATAAAAAAAAATTAAATGTTTGATGATTTTTTTATAAGAGCTTTAATTGCTGGTATAGGTGTTGCTTTTGTAACAGGTCCTTTGGGCTGCTTTGTAGTTTGGAGAAGATTATCTTATTTTGGAGATACATTAGCACATTCAGCATTACTTGGTGTTACAATGGCATTGGCATTCGAAATTAATATAGCAATTTCGATATTTATCATTTCATCAGTAATAGCAATCATATTAGTTAAACTTGAAAAAAATACTAATTTGCCCGGTGATGCTTTACTTGGTCTTTTAGCTCACTCAGCATTAGCAGTTGGCTTAGTGGTAATTGGTTTTCTCTCATTTATAAGATTTGATGTCATGGGACTATTATTTGGAGACATATTAGCTGTTAATGTTGATGATTTGATAATTATATGGGGAGGAGGAGCAATAATTTTAATTGTATTAAAAATAATTTGGAAACCTTTATTTGCTTCAACAGTAAATTATGAACTTGCAGAAGCAGAAGGATTAAATCCTGATAGAGCAAAAGCAATATTTACTATTTTAATGGCAGCAATAATTGCAATTTCTATAAAAATTGTAGGACTTTTATTAATAACTGGGATGTTAATTATACCAACGGCTATGGCTCGTAACATATCAGATACTCCCAAAAAGATGGTAATTTTTTCTATATGTGGAGGATTATTATCAGTAATCATGGGTTTATTTTCTTCATTGCAATTCAATACTCCTTCGGGTCCATCTATCATTGCTGCAGCGTTATTATTATTTGTAATATCTCTATTTAAAATTAAACAGACGATACAATTGAAAAACTAATGGGAAATTGATAAAAGAAAAACTATGCTTAAACAGGAAACACTATCAAAAAATCAACAAATAGTTCTTGATTACATTGAAAAAGTAAATGAGCCCATAAAAGCTTATTCAATTTTACATAATGTGCAAAAAAAAGGTATTAAAGCCCCTCTTCAAGTTTATAGAGCGCTTGATAAATTGGTTGAAATTGGAAAAATTCACAAAATTGAAAGTAGAAATGCTTTCGTTGCATGTAAAAATTCAAATTGTCAGATCTCAAAGGCAACAGCATTTTCAATATGTGAAAGCTGTGAAGAAGTAAGTGAAATTAGTGACAGCAAACTTTCAAAATATTTAAAAAATTTTCAAGACAAAGCGGGTATGAAATTCAATAAATATAATCTTGAATTCTTTGGGCTTTGTAAAAAATGCTCTATCAAATGAAGATCTCCAAAGGAGATAAAATAGAAGAAATTACACTTCCAAGAGATGACGGGTCTACATTTAATTTATCAGAAACACATGGAAAGAAAGTTCTTTTAACTTTTTACAGAATAGCTGGATGTAGTTTTTGCAATCTTAGATTAAACGAAATTAATAAAAGATTTAATGAGTTAGGAAATAATTTTACACATGTTGCAATATTTCACTCGCCGGTTGATAATTTAAGGTCATATATGAAAAAACATAACAATTTACCTTTTACTGTACTGGCCGATGAAGATTTTAAATATTTTCAAAAATATGAAATTGAAAGATCAATGATGAAAACATTATCTGCAATGCTATTTAAATCTCATAAAATAATACCTGCAATGTTAAAGGGATATATTCCTTTAAAAATTAAAGGTCATTTTGATATAGCTGTTACAGATGTTTTGATAAACGAACAAGGCACAGTTGATGAAGTATACTACGCCAAGAAAGATATAGCCGATCACTTCAGTTTTGAGAAAATTAAAGAATTTGCAACAAGCTAAAAACAGATGTTATTTTTTATTTTTAAAGTTGTAGCAGCAGGTTTAATTGTTGCTTTTTCAAGTTGGTTGGCTGGTCAAAATCCTAAGCTCGCTGGATTTATTATTGCATTACCGTTGGTATCACTAATAGCGATACTATTTTCGTATTATGAGCACAATGATACAGAGAAAACAGTAATGTTTACAAAAAGTATATTTATTGCAGTACCAGCAAGTTATTTATTCTTTGTACCCTTCTTTTTTGCAAAATCTTTTAATATGAATTTTTTTATAATTTATATTACAGGTTTAATATTGCTAATCGGAGGATATTTTATCCATAGATACATAATCAATTTAATATAAAATAATAATTTTAATAAATCTTTAACATAACTGTCATAAGTATAGAGAAAGGAGTTTTATGTTTTTAAAAAAATATCTCAAATGGATAAGTACGTTTTTAGTCTTAACCGGAATATTGCTTACAAATTTAAATATATATCCAATTAATATATATTTTCATGGTCTTGGTGTAGTTGGATGGACAATATCGGGTTTTTTATTAAAAGATAAGGCCATATTAACTAATTTTGGATTACAAATTCCATTATTTGTAATTGGTATTTATAAAATTATTTTTTAATGAAAAATATTTTATTTGTATGCACAGGAAATTCAGCGAGAAGCATTATTGCTGAGAGTATTATTAATAACGAATACTCAAATAAATTTAATGCTTTCAGTGCTGGTAGTAATCCATCTGGAAAAATCAATGAAGATGTTAAAAGTTTTTTAGAAAAAAATAAAAGTTATGATCTAACTAATTATAGTTCTAAAAACTTTGAAGAATTTATCAATAAAGAATTAAAAATGGATCATGTAATAACAGTATGCAACAACGCAAATAATGAGGTATGTCCTATTTGGCCTGATAAAAACCAAATTATACATTGGGATATAGAAGATCCGGTAGCTAAACTTCAAAATGCAAATGACGAAGAAAAGCAAATAATCATTAGAAAAACTTTCAATATTATAAGTAATAAAATTAAAGATTGGATAGATGAAAAATAAAAATAGATATTTTCTTTCAGAGTTTATTGGAAGTTGCTTTCTGGTCATGATCATAGTTGGATCAGGTTTAATGGCAGAAAATCTAACTAATGATATAGCAGTAATGTTAATAGCCAACACATTGGCAACAGGAGCTGGATTGTTTGTGCTAATAACAGTATTTGCTGATGTATCTGGGGCTCATTTCAATCCATTTGTAAGTATTGCTATGACAATTACAGGAAAGTTAAAAAAAAACCTTTTACCCTTTTATATTTCTGCTCAGATACTTGGATGTTTACTAGGTGTAGCATTAGCTAATTTCTTTTTTGAACATCAGGTTTTTGAATTATCAACAAAGTCGAGGAATGGGATTTATATTTTTACTTCTGAAATAGTTGCTACGTTGGGTCTTATTTTAATTATTTTTGGTTCAATGAAATCAGGTAAATTAGCTGTTGCTGGATCAGTAGGTTTATATATCACTGCTGGTTATTGGTTTACCTCTTCAACTTCTTTTGCAAATCCTGCTGTAACAATAGCAAGAACATTCACAGAGTCGTTTACTGGTATAAGTTATTTAAACACTCCTTATTATATAGCTGCTGAATTAATTGGCATGTTAATTGCTGTTTATATTGCAAAAAAATTATTCTTAGAAAAAGATTGAAAAATTTCAAAGCCTGAAAAAGGAATTAAAATCCATATAGTTTCCACTCAACAAATAATTAAATTAATTGAGAATGGTAAATTTAACAATGCATCTCATATAGGAATGTATTTGTTTTATAAAAAGAAATACGCTCAATAATAATACCGAGCGTATTTCAGGGGTTTAATGTTTATAGTCTAATTACAGAAGAATATTACATTTGGATTAAAGATATGTTTCAATAAAATTAAAAATATATTAAAGAAGAAAAATCAATAACCTGTAAGTTGTAATAAATTAAATTATATATTAATTATTTGAATAAATTACTCTTGGTTCTAAAAATAATTCTCTCGCCAGAGCTTTAAATCTTTTTGTGGCTTGTTTAGAAATTATTTCTTGATGTTGTGCTGGAATTTTTAAAAATACAGAGTTGCCTCTTTTATACAATTTAAATTCCTCTAAAAAGATAGTTGAAATAGATGTTAGTGAGTGAGCAAATCTTAAGGCTGCACCAACTTGTTTGCTAGAAAAAATTTCATTATTATTTAAAAAAGTCAAATATTCTATTTTTGGATTGTATTTAATACTGCAGTACCTCCAATAACATGAAAGAGCTATTTGAATTCTTTCTTTATGTGAAAGTCTCAATAAAGGGGTATTTAATGTTTCTTGAAAAACTAATTCTGCCTTTTGAAAAGCACCTAGTCCCCAATCCATATGACTTAAAACACAAGCTAAGTTAAGTAATTTTTCATTAAAATGTTCATTACCATCAAATACAGGTTTGATAAATTCATAATACTTTTTGTAAGTTAATCCCAAATCACCTCTTTTCTTAGAAATATATTCTAATGATTTTTCAAAAACCTGAGAGTTATCAATATTTTTAAAGTAATCTTTCGTCAAAGATCCCTCCCTAATACCGCTTATAGAACAAATTATGTTTTTTGGATTTGTGACTTTCATGATCTCATCTAAAATAATAGAGCTATATGGTAGATAAGGTGTTCTAGATTTAGATATATATTCAACTGTTTTTAGTTTTGCTTTATTAAACGATGCTATTTTTTCTACAAATGATGATATAGTTTCATAATTTACTGAATACTGATGAATTATATGGACAGGATGTTTATTTTGAAACAGATGAAGTTTAAACAAAGCTCTCCATGTTCCTCCAACTAAATACAAATTTTGAAATTTTTTTTTAGATAACCATTTCTCTTCTCTCAAAAGTTGTTTTATATATTTAGAAAGGTTTCTCTTTTTTACAATTGGATTATTAAGTAGTCTTAAAACACCTAAGGGAAAAGATGTTTTATTAGTAATCAAACCATTTTCAACTCTAGCCAATTCTAAACTTCCTCCACCAAGATCAGCAACTAACCCATCTACATTATCAAATCCAATTTTAACACCTTCAGCTGAACAAATTGCTTCTTCGTCACCACTTAAGATTTCTATTTTTTTTTTAAAAAGGTTTTCTACGTATTCAACAAAGGGTTTTGAATCTGTTGCTTCTCTTAAAACAGCAGTTGCTATTATTTTTAAATTAACAATTTTGGAAACATTTAAAATTTCTGAAAATCTCTTCAATACTTTTTGGGCATAATCCACACCAGATTTATGAAGTTTTCTTGACTTATCTAAATTTTTACCAAGTTCACAAACGGCTTTTTCATTGAAAAAAGGCACACGAGATGAGTTAAAATCTTCATAGATTAACATCCTGATAGAATTGGAACCTATATCAATTACTGCTAATTTAGCAGGTTTTAATTTCAGATTTTGATTATTTTTTAAAACTTTAATTTCCACTTTTAATTAATCTTAAATTTAATTTTCTTGGTTTCATTTTTAATTTAGCTTTACCTCTTCCAGATAAACTAGGATTATTCATAAAATAATCATGGGCTGAAAAAGAATCATTTTCACTATATTTAATTTTTTTATAATTTCCACTAGCATCAAGTTTCCAACTTTGGTTTTTATCTAAATAATTAGCTAACATAATTTGATCAAGAACTTGTTCGTGGACTGTTTGGTTTTCAATTGGAACTAGAAGTTCTACTCTTCGATTTAAATTTCTTGGCATTAAATCTGCTGATGAAATAAAAACTTTTGCATCTCTACTAGGCATTGTTTTTCCATTTGCAAAACAATAAATTCTTGAGTGTTCCAAAAATCTTCCAATCATGCTTTTAACTATTATATTTTCAGATTTATCTTTAACTCCAGGTCTTAAACAACAAACACCTCTTACAAATAAAAATATCTTTACTCCAGCATTTGAAGCTTCGTAAAATTTATCAATTATCGCTGGATCTACTAAGGAATTCATTTTGGCCCATATTTCACCTTTTTTACCTTTTTTGACATTTGTTATCTCGTTAGCAATACATTTGTTCAAGGTTTCCCTAAGATTAATTGGTGATATAGATATTTTACTAAGATTTCGTGGTTTTGAATAACCAGTTACATAATTAAAAAATTTTTCCACATCAGTTGCTAATTTTTTATCAGAACTAAATAAAGATAAGTCAGTATAAATTTTTGCATTAACTGGGTGATAATTGCCAGTTCCCAGATGTATATAAGTTTGAATTTTTCCCTGCTCTTTTCTTAATATTAAAGATGATTTTGCATGTGTTTTATATTTTGCAAAACCATAAACTATTTGAATTCCTGCTTTTTCTAAACTTCTTGAAAGTTGAATGTTTGCTTCTTCATCAAATCTTGCTTTGATCTCTATTAAAGCGGTTACTGTCTTTCCATTTTCAGCTGCTGTTATTAAGGCTTTAACAATTGGAGAATCTAGCGTTGTTCTGTATAGAGTTTGTTTAATTGCTATAACTTTTTTATCATATGCAGCTTGATTTAAAAACTCAACGACAGCATCAAATGTTTCAAAAGGGTGATGAACTATTAAATCTTTTTTTTTAATAGTATCAAAAAAATTATTATTAAACTCCTTTAATCTCTCAACCTCCCTGGGATTAAAATTTTTAAATCTTAATTTAGAATTTTTAATTTTACAAACTTGGTCTATATCTTGAATTCCAACAATGCCTTCAATTTCATAGATGTATTCAGATTTTACGTTTAACCTATTGGTTATAAACTTAATTAAGTCATTATTACTATTTTTTAAAATTTCTAAACGTACTATGTCACCTGTTCTTCTTCTTTTTAAAGCCAATTCAAAAGATCTTACTAAATCTTCGGCCTCCTCTTGAATTTCTACATCACTATCTCTTATAACTCTAAATAACATTTTTTTATCTAAATCATGATCAGGAAATATTTCAGAGGCAAAAAAACTTATAACATCATCTATAATTAAAAATTTTTTAAAACTTTTATTTCCATCTATTTCAATAAATCTTGATAAAGCTTTTGGAATTACTATTATTGCATTTAAAGTCCTTTTTTTATTTTTCTTATTTAATCTCATAACTAATGCTCTTCCTTGATTTGCAATAAATGGAAAGGGATGAGATGGGTCTATTGCTGATGGGGTTAGCAGAGGGTAAATTTCTTCATTAAAAATTTTAAATAATCTTTTTTGTTCAGTTTTACTTAAATTTTCAGGTTTAACTATACTTATATTTGCTTTTTTTAATTGAAGAATTAAATCTCTATATATTTTATTTTGTTTATTAAGAAGATTATTTGTTTCCAAAATAACTTCACTCATTTGTTCATCAGGAGTAAGACCATCAGAACTAAGTGAATCTACATCTTGTTTGATTTGACTATATAAACCTGCAACACGAACCATGAAAAATTCATCTAAATTTGATCCAGCTATAGATAAAAATTTAATTCTTTCATAAAGAGGATTTTCAAAATTTTGGGCCTCAAGAAGAACTCTGTCGTTGAATTTTAGCCAAGACAGCTCTCTATTTATGTATTTAGATTTTAGTGTTTCTTTATCTTGTTTTTTTAATGCAGTCATATATTTAAAATTTATGCTTAAATTATACGTTATGCGTCATGCAAAATCTAGCTGGGACCACCCAAATCTTGATGATCATGAAAGACCATTAAGTAAACGTGGCGAGAAAAATGCAAAAAAGATTTGTGAATTTTTTGTTAAAAAAAATTATAAGTTTGATTACATATTACTTTCATCATCAAAAAGAACAAAGAAAACCCTAAAAATTTTATTAAAAAAAATAGATAAACCAAAAAAAATTATTTCTTCAAAAAAATTATACTTATCAAGTGAGGATAAAATTATAGATATAATAAAAAAAATACCAAAAAAATATAAATCAGTACTTTTAATTAACCATGAACCTACTGTTAGAAATCTAATACGATCACTGACAAAAAATCACAACAACAACCATTTTAAATTATTAA
Source organism: uncultured Pelagibacteraceae bacterium (assembly GCA_902542975.1). Lineage (GTDB taxonomy): Bacteria > Pseudomonadota > Alphaproteobacteria > Pelagibacterales > Pelagibacteraceae > Pelagibacter. Next base: position 61,871 of record CACBWM010000006.1, read on the forward strand.
ACTACAAATTTCCGACATCGGCATTTGCAAAAATTTATTTTGATTTTAATGAATGGAATAAATTAGATGGAAATGGTTTAATTAAAGAATTTACTAGACCTAAAGACCTTTAAGATTCTAAAGAATAACCTGCTGATCTTACAGTTCTAATTAAAGGCTTAGTATTATCTATATTAATAGCCTGTCTTAATCTTCTGATATGCACATCGACAGTTCTAGTTTCAACGTAAATATTTTCTCCCCAAACATTGTTTAAGAGTTGTTCTCTTGAATATACCCTTTTTGGATTTTTGATAAAAAAATCTAATAATTTAAATTCTGTAGGTCCTAGAGATATTTCAATGTTATTTCTATAAACTCTTTTTGTTATTCTATCTATTTTTAGATCTGTAAACTCAACAACATCAACGGTGGATTGTGGTTTTGATCTTCTGAGTAATGATTTAATTCTTGCATTAAGTTCTTTTTGACTAAATGGTTTTGTTACATAATCATCTGCACCTGTATCAAAAGCTCTTAATTTGTCCTCCTCCTCGCCTTTTGCTGTTAACATTATTACTGGTATGTCATTATGCTTTTTGTCTTTTTTTAAATTTTTACATATTTCAACGCCTGACAAATCGGGCAACATCCAATCCATTAATATTAAGTCAGGAAGCTTATCTTTAATTTGTTTAAGCGCATCTTCACCATTTTCACAGAAACTTACTTTGTAACCCTCTTTTTCAAGGTTATACTTTAGTAGAGTTATTATAGCAGCCTCATCCTCAGCTATAAAAATATGAGCCGACATATTTTACTTTTCTCCAGTAACAATTGGTTCTGTGCCTTTTGGTCGATCACCCTCTAGATATTCTCCCTTAACTAAATAATATACTTGCTCAGCAATGTTGGTTGTATGATCACCTATTCTCTCTATATTTTTAGTTACAAATAATAAGTGGGTTCCATCACTTAAGTTATTTTCGTTATCTTTTAAATATCTAATCACTTCTTGCATGCATAAATTTGTTAAATCATCAATTTGTTCGTCGCTTTCCCATACATTAATTGCCATACTCGAAGATCTTTCTAAATATGCATCTAATATTGATTTCAATTGTTTTTGAACATCCGAAGATACTCTTATAATAGCATCTACTAAATTTTTTGGTAAATTTTCATTTAACAAAAGAGTTCTTTTAGAAATATTTTTTGCTAAATCACCTATTCTCTCAAGGTCAGAAGATATCTTTAAAGCAGTGACTGTTTCTCTAAGATCTATGGCCATAGGTTGTCTTAAAGCAATTAAATTTACTACTTGCTGTTCAATTAAAGTCTCAAATTTATCAATTTTTTCATCATCTTTAATTACTGCCTCAGCATTATCACTATTTCTTGTAGTAATTGCTTGAATAGCTTTACCCAAAGCTTCTTCACAAAATCCACCCATTTTAATTATATTGCTATTTAAATTTTTAAGTTCTTCTTCGTAAGACTTTACTGTATGTGGTGCTTCGGTCATTATCCAAACCTCCCTGTGATATAATCCTGAGTTTTTTTGTTTTCTGGATTCTTAAATATTTTATCAGTAGAACCATGTTCTATCAATTCTCCAAGGTGAAAAAAACCTGTATTTTGTGAAACTCTTGCAGCTTGTGCCATTGAGTGAGTGACTATTATAATAGTATGGTCTTTTTTTAACTCATCAATTAGTTCTTCTATTTGAGCTGTAGCAATAGGATCTAAAGCAGAACAAGGCTCGTCCATTAGAATAACTTCAGGTTTAACTGAAATTGCCCTTGCTATACATAATCTTTGTTGTTGTCCACCAGACAAACCAGTACCTGGTTCATGAAGTCTATCTTTCACCTCTTCCCATAATGCTGCCTTTTTTAAGCTAGTTTCAACTATTTCATCCATTTCATTCTTTGATTGAGCCATACCATGAATTGTTGGACCATAAGAAATATTTTCATAAATAGTTTTAGGAAAAGGATTTGGTTTTTGAAAAACCATACCAATTTTTTCTCTTAATCTAACAACATCACAACTTTTATCATTGATATCAAAATCATTAATTATAATTTGCCCTTTTACTCTACATATATCAATTACGTCATTCATTCGGTTTAGACATCTTAAAAAAGTAGATTTACCACAACCTGAAGGCCCAATCAGTGCTGTAACTTGATTTTCTTCAATATCTAAATTTATATTGAATAGAGCTTGTTTTTTTCCATAGTAAACATCTACATTTTTTGAATTTATCTTTATCATCTTAACTCCATTTTTTTTCAAATTTATGTCTAATTATTTGTGCAAATAAGTTCATTATAATTAAAAATCCTAATAGAACCATAATACAGGCAGAAACTTTCTCGACAAAACCTCTTTCAGCGCTCTCTGCCCAAATATAAATTTGCACTGGCAAACTTGCAGCTGGATCTAAAGGAGATCCTGGTATTGTATTTACAAAAGCCACCATGCCAATCAATATCAAAGGTGCAGTTTCACCTAAAGCTTGGGCCAAACCAATTATTGTACCGGATAAAGTCCCTGGCATAGATAACGGAACTGTATGATGCATTGTAGTTTGCATTTTACTAGCACCCATTGCAAGTGCTGCCTCTCTTATACTTGGAGGAACTGCTTTTAAAGATGCTCTACAAGCAATAATAATTGTTGGTAAAGTCATCAACGATAAAGTTATTCCACCGACTAGAGGTGTTGACCTAGGTAATTGAAATACAGCAAGTAAAATACCCAGTCCCAAAAGACCAAAAACAATTGAAGGTACTGCTGCTAAATTATTTATATTTACCTCAATAAAATCAGTGAATCTGTTTTTAGGAGCAAATTCCTCTAAATAAATTGCTGCTAGAACTGCTACAGGAAAAGCTATCATTAAACAAACAAGTATAGAAAAAATTGATCCCATAAATGAGCTTGCTATACCAGCTAATTCAGCTTCTCTTGAATCAGGATATGTAAAAAAACTTAAATTGAATTTACTTTCAACTTTTCCTAGTTCTACAAGTTGATCAAAAATCTTTAATTGATAATCCGTAACTCTTCTTTGATCTTCAGGTAAATCTCTTGGATAATTGCCTTTAAATACTTGATCTAAATCATCTGAGGCAGTTAAATAAACATCTTTAGTTTTTCCAATTAATGAAGGGTCGTTTAAAAGTTCCCTTTTAATCTCTCTTTCGAAAAAGTAAGAGACCATTCTCTTCAGCTCATTTTCTTGATCCTCATTAGCATTTGGATCCAAATCAGCCATTGATTTTAATGCTATATCGTAATAATCAGCATCTTTTAAATCCTCTTTAGAAGGATTTTGCTCTAACATCATTAATTCAGCATCAAAAGTAACTGGAACAATAAGCCAAGTTTTTTGAAAGGCTGAATAGCCTGTCGAAAAAATTTTAAAAATAAAGATTGTTAAAAATAAAAGTGCCATAAAAATTGCACCTTGACCGTATAATCGAAATCTCTTTTCAGCTTTATATCTTTTATTTAATAATTGTTCTTTATTTTTATTCATATTTTTCTCTATATTTTTTAACTACTCTTAAGGCCACAATATTCAAACAGAGCGTTACTAAAAATAATGACATACCTAAAGCAAATGCAGCTTGCGTTTTTGGGTCGCCAAAAGCTTGATCTCCAATTAATATTACAACAATTTGCGCTGTAATTGTTGAAGTAGATTCTAATGGATTTAAAGTTAAATTAGCAGCTAAACCAGAGGCCATAACAACTATCATTGTTTCTCCAATAGCTCTTGAAACACCTAATAAAATAGAACCAACAATACCTGGTAATGCTGCAGGAAAAATAACTTTTTTTATCGTTTCTGATTTAGTTGCTCCCATAGCGTAACTTCCATCTCTTAAACTTTGAGGTACACTTGTAATCACATCGTCACTTAAACTTGAAATGAATGGTATAATCATAATGCCCATTACTCCGCCTGCCGCTAAAGCACTTTCAGCTGAAACGTCTAAACCCATGCTATTACCTATTTCCTTTAAAAAAGGTCCAACTGTTAGAGCAGCAAAAAATCCATAAACAACTGTTGGTATACCAGCTAAAATTTCAATTAAAGGTTTTGCGTATTGTCTAACTTTAACTGATGCATACTCAGCCAAATAAATTCCACTCATTAGTCCAATAGGAATAGCAACACACATAGCTATGAAAGCAATAAAAAAAGTGCCAGCAAAAATAGGGACTGCTCCAAAAGTATCGGAATACATTGTCGGATCTAAAGCCTCTGAAGAATCTCTAACAAAAGCTTTTGCAGGATACCAATGAGTTCCAAAGACAAAATCAAATAATGGAATTACTTTAAAAAAATCTATAGTTTGAAATATAAGTGAAAATACTATTCCAACAGTAGTTAATATTGCAGCTAAAGAAGCTGTAAATAAAACTGCTTTCAAAAATTTTTCAACTGGTTCTCTTGTTCTAGAATTAGATGAAATTTTTTTATAAGCGTAAGCAACAGAGGCAATAATTATAGATAATACTATAACAGCTTTTGAACTTTGAGCTATTGATCGAAGACTTAAATATTTTTCAGCTGAAGCCTCAATAAAAGGTGTAATTTCTCCGGTAAATTGTCCTCGAGACAATGCTTTTGTTTTTTCGTAAATTAAATTTAATTCATCATCAAGATAACCTTGATTTGAATAATCACTTAAGATTAATAGTTTTACAATTGTGGGCTCAAAAATTGCCCATAAAGAAAAAATTATAAAAGCTGGTATTGCACACCAAATTGCAAGATAATAACCATAAAATTGTGGTAATGCAGTTAATCTTTTATTTGTAGATTGAATTGTATATGCTTTTCTACGTCCAAAATAATAACTTGTGAAACCCAGAAGAACAATAAATATAAACAATATTAAGTTCAAAGAATCTCCTTTATTGAGGACTTTACTCTTATTTCAAAAAAAAGGGGTCTAAAAAGACCCCCTTTTTAATTATTTGTTAACAGAGTAATAATTAATTACCCATAGCAACTAGCTTCGTAGCATTAGTTCTAGTTGTTTTATACAACTTAGAGTCTAATGGAACTAAACCAATATCTGCTAAGTAACCACCTTTTCCAATAGCTTTCTTAGTTGTGAATTCTTTCACAAACTCATGTAATCCTGGGATTACTCCAACGTGAGCTTTTTTCACATAGAAAAATAATGGTCTTGCAACTGCATAACTGTAGTCTTGAATACTCGCTAGAGAGGGTTGTCCACCATCTATGCTAGCAGCTTGTAATTTATCTTTAGCAGCTAAGAAATAGCTGAAACCAAAGAAACCAAACATATCTTTATCTTGAGTTAACTTTTGGATGATTAAACTATCGTTTTCTCCTACTTCAATAGCAGCTCCATCTTCTCTGTAAAGTTTTTGTGGTTTTTTGTATTTTTTATTTCCAGCTTCAAAACCTGCTTTATAAAGAGCTTTAGCTTCTTTAGTCATACCTTTTTTCATTACTAAAGAATTCCAAGCATCTCTAGTTCCTGATGTTCCTGGTGGGATCATTACTGAAATTTTTTGTTTTGGTAAGCTAGGGTCAATTTGGTCCCAAGTTTTATAAATATTTGGAACTAACTTACCATCAACTACTGTATGAGCAGCTAATGCTAAATATAATTGTTCTTTAGTAAAGTTTACTGGTTTTGCATCTTTGCTGTAAGCTAATGTAATACCATCGTTACCAATTACGATCTCAACAATATCATTTACACCATTTTTCTTACATAGGGCTTTCTCTTTGTCTTTCATAGCTCTTGATGCATTTGTAATATCTGGATGTTGCTCACCAACACCAGCACAGAATAGTTTAGCTCCTCCACCAGTACCAGTAGACTCGATTACAGGAGTTTTGAATCCTGAACCACCAAATCTTTCAGCAACAACAGTCGCGTAAGGGAATACTGTAGACGAACCAACTATCTTAATTTGATCTCTTGCTTGAGCAACAGTTGCTATTGATAGAGCAACTAAAGAAGCAATCACTATAGTTAGTTTTTTCATTATCTTTAATCCTTTCGTTATTTATTAATTAAAAGATGCCTGACTCGTATAAATTTATTGAATCTTTAATATTACAGAATTATTACAGTTTTGTTAAAAACCTAACTTTTTAGTTGTATTTCATTGAGACAATAATCTCACTATTTTCAGTTTCTAGACCACCTTTGCATGAAACTGGATTTACGTTATCCTTAAAAGCAAGATCTGGGGTTGGTCTTAAGACAACTTCCAGTTTTACCAAATTAACTAATTCCTCAAGAACACTTTGGTCATAACGCCATTTTGGCCAACTAGTAGGAGTAGAAAAAATAGATGTTAAATAGCTTGTCGCCATAGTAAACCTATAATTACTCATATTTTCATTTCTCAGTAAATGATCTCTAACAGAATTAAATATGTTTCGACATCTCAATGAATCTGACATGTAGTTCTCTTTTTTTAAATTTTCATTTACTGGAATTGAAACAATTAAATCTACTGTATTTCTCCAATAGGAACTGAGAACATCTATATATATATCTTCGTATGGTACATCTTTATGTTTTTTTATTTCAGGATATGCACTTTTTAAGTCTTCCTGTAATCTAAAGATACCAATATCAAAAACAGTTAATTGCTGGTTTCTTAAAATTGTAGAAATATCAGATGCATTACTTTTAGTAATGATCGACATTAAAAAAAAAATAATAATTAAAATACTATGTAATATCTTAATCATAAACTAATTTTAAATAAACTAAGATACGAATCAACAAAAGATTTGTTAAATCTTGGTTGAATAAGAGTTAATTTTAAACAATTTTTTAAATTAATTATTTTGTTGGAAGATATATCTTAATTTCAGTACCTTCATTAACTTTACTGAGAATCTCATAGTCACCTCTGTGTTGAGATATAATATGTTTCATTATAGCTAAACCTAAACCTGTACCACCAACCTTTTTACTTTTTTCTGTATCTACTCTGAAAAATCTCTCAGTTATTCTTGGAATTAGCTGGTGAGGTATTCCGACACCTTCATCTTTAATGCTAATGGCAATATTTTTATCAATTAATTTACCTTCACTATTTTGACTTTTTACGTATATATTTTTTCCATCTTGTGAATATTTAATTGAATTATCAATTAAATTTGAAAATACAGTTAACAATTTATCATTATCACCAAAAACTAAGGTTGGTTCCATAAGTTCAATATGTAAATTGATTTTCTTTTTTTTAAGAATTAATTCAAAGTTACTTTTAATATTTGTAAAAAGATCATTTAAGCTCACAATTTTATTAGGCTTGATATGTTCTTCCAATTCTATTCTACTTAAAATCAATAAATCATTGATTAGGTTTTCCATTCTTAATACTTGATCAGACATGATAGACATAAATTTTTTTTGCGCCTCTTGGTCTTTAGAAGCTGGTCCAAGAATAGTTTCTAAAGAACCTTTAATTGAAACTAAAGGTGTTCTTAATTCATGACTCACATTTGCAACAAAATCAGTTTTTAGTTTTTGTGCTTTTGTTATTTCTGTAAAATCTTTTAGAAACAATACGACAGAGTTTATTTCTGGAAACAAATAGGTCGGACCAGGAATAACATAGATTTTGTAAAGTTGATAAGATGGTAAATTTATTTCTACATTGACATTTTTTGTAGTTTGATCTTTGATAGCCTCTTCAATCGTTTCTAATAATTTTGTATCTCTTATTACACTTGAAATATTTTTATCAATTAAGTTTTCTCCAAAACGTTGTTTTGCACTTTTGTTTAGATATTTGATTAAATTATATTTATCTAAAGCAAAGAATTGATCTTCTAATTCTTCAATAATTACTCTTTTTCCTAAATCATCCTTATTAGTCTTGTTTACAACTGGTGCTGTGTTTTCTGGCTTAATATTTTTTTTAAATAAAAAATATAATAAAATGATTATTATAACTATAAGTGTCAACTCTGCCCAAAACATGGATATGTTTTAACAAATGTAATGTATATTGTCTTTAATTATTAGGTGAAATATTTTCAAAAAAAATTTTTGCCGTTTCCTCCCAAGAATATTTTTTTGCAAAATCAAGACAATCTTGACGACTTACCTTCAAAGCTTTTAAAGCAGAGGTTTTCAAATCATTATCTAAAGTATCAATATTAGTACCCCCTAATATATCTTTAGGTCCCGGCACAGGGTAAGCTGCAACTGGTGTGCCACAATTTAAAGACTCTAAGATAACTATACCAAACGTATCTGTTTTACTTGGAAATACAAAAACATCAGATGATGCAAAATGAGAAGCTAATTCTCCATTTGTTTTCTCACCTAAAAAAATGTCTTTTGGAAACTTTTTTTTTAAATTGTTTAAATCAGGACCTTTACCAATTATAATTTTAGTACCTTCAAGATCTAAATCTAAAAATGCTTTGATATTTTTTTCAACAGCAACTCTTCCAACATATATCCATATAGGTCTTTTATAAGGTAAGTCTTTCTTAATGGGGTTTTTAAATGCACCATGATTACCTCCTCTGGTCCATGTAACCATTTTATTTTTATCAATACCTAAAGAAATTAATTCTTCACGCATAGATTCTGTTGTTACTAAAATTCTTTCAGCTTTATTATGAAAATTGCATAAAAATTTTTCTGACCATTTAGCTGGAATGATAGGCATATAAAGTTTCATGTATTTATCAAATCTTGTGTGAAAACTTGTGGTAAATTTTAAGCCATTTTTAATGCAATGTCTTCGTGCCATAAACCCTAAGGGTCCTTCTGTTGCAATATGTATTGCATCAGGTTTAATTGAATTAATTAAATTACTTACACGGGGCCAAACATTTAAGGACAATCTAATTTCATTATATTTTGGCATTGGCACGGTAAGAAATTGTTGAGGAGTAATATATTCAATAGTTTGACCTTGTGATTTAAGAATTTCACCAGTTTCGTGGAGAGTTCTTACAACACCATTAACTTGAGGGTAATAAGCATCGGTAACAATTAATATTTTCATTCTTTAAGATGCTTTTTTGAATGAACCGATCCTGTTATTATCAATATTTTCTGAAATATATTCGTTTCTTTTTTTATCCCAATAAATTATCTCAAAAGTTCCATCATATTTTTCTGCCAAGGCTGTACATGACTCAACCCAATCGCCACAATTTAAATAATTAACACCATCAAGATTTAAATTTTCAGCATGATGTATGTGTCCACAAATTATTCCATCAAATTTTTTCCTTTTTGCATATGAAGAAAGTGTGTTTTCATATTCACCTATAAATTTTACAGCATTTTTTACCTTATATTTTAAAAATTTTGCTAATGACCAATAGTCTTTACCTCTCAATTTTCTAAAAAAATTTATAATAACATTAATTTTAAGTAATAATTCATAGGCAATGGCTCCTAATTTAGAAAGCCATTTAGCATATTTCATTACTCCGTCCCAAGCATCACCATGAACAACTAAATATTTTTTTCCTAACTGCGTTTCATGAATAACTCTATTTACTATTTTAATATCACCTAAATGCATTGGAATAAATTTTCTAAATATCTCATCATGATTTCCAATTATGTAAAATACTTTTGTCCCGTGCCTGGCTTTTCTCAATATTTTTTGTATGACATCATTATGCTCTTGAGGCCAATAGAAACTCTTTTGCATTGCCCAAACATCGATTATATCTCCAACTAAATAAAGATTCTCGGATCTTGAATTCTTAAAAAATTCTAAAAGCTTATTAGCTTGACAACCTTTGGTACCAAGATGTACATCAGATATAAATATACTCTTATATTTTAATAACGGGGGCATTAAAAAAACCTATTTTGTAACACAACTGTAACTCGAATCATTTAATTCTTATGTCATTGAAATGTTAAAGATTTATTAAAAATTAGTTACGAAAAAATTATGCATTATTGTTTGATTTATAACCTTAATTCTTCAACAGGGAAAAAAATAAAATTTGTAAATAAGATTTATGAAAAATTAAAAATTAACAACTCTGTAGATTATTTCAAAACTAAATCTGAAAAAGAGGCGAAAGAAATATTTTTGGAATTTAAAAATAAAAATTATGATAGATTGATAGTTGCTGGTGGAGATGGATCAGTATCATTTGCTATCAATGAATTGATAAAAAATGACTTTGATTTTAATGATAAATTTGCAATTGGGTATATACCGGCTGGAACAGCCAATTTACTTCAAGCAGAGTTATCGATAAATAAAAAAGTAGACGATATTTGTAATATTTTAACATCAAATAATTATAAACAATCTAATCTTATTAAAATAAATAAAAATTATTTTTTTTTAATGGCTGGCATTGGTTGGGATGCTAAAATTGTTCACTCTATTGATACACGTATAAAAAAAATACTTGGCAAGATAATATTTGGTTTAAAAGGGTTTCAGCATTTTTTATTTATGAAAAATAATAAACTTGATGTTTTCTTTGATGGTCAAAAACATCAAGCTGATTGGATATTAAGCTCTAATACCAAATATTATGCTGGTCATCATAAGATAAATAAGTCAAACATTTTTGATGATAGATTAATAACTTATGTCTTTAAAGATTTAAGTAGGCTAAAATTAATGTATTATATTATTTT
>CACBWM010000007.1 GCA_902542975.1 uncultured Pelagibacteraceae bacterium
TACTAGTTGGTAGATTATTTTTTCAACTGTGCCTTTGTATTTAACAAAACCTTCAACACCTTCTGCTACATATTTTGAAGTATCTTTTTGTTTTGATTGAAAATATCTATCTGCTGATCCTTTATTCATTGCTCCAATAGATCCCATGCCTCTAAAACTTTTAAATAATTTACCACCTCTTTTAATAATTCTTCCTGGAGCCTGATCTGTTCCTGCAAATAATGATCCAATCATTACCGCATCTGCTCCTGCTGCAAGTGCTTTTGCAATATCCCCAGAAAATTTGATACCTCCATCAGCTATTAATGTTGTTTTACTTTTGCCCATACCTTTTTTTACATCTAAAATTGCACTTAACTGTGGAACTCCTATCCCCGCAACTAATCTTGTAGTGCATATAGATCCTGGTCCAATTCCAACTTTTATAATATCTACTCCTTGCTTAATCAGAAATTTAGCTGCTTCTGCTGTAGCAATATTACCTGCACATAAAGCTGTTTTAGTTGGTTTAATTTTTTTAATTTTTTTTATTATTTCAGCTACTTTTTTTGTGTGACCATGAGCTGTATCAACAACAATTAAATCGATATTTTCTTTTAAAATCTTTTGAGCTCTTATGTGTTCGTTTAAACTTGCACCAACAGCTGCACCAACTAATATTTTTTTTGCTTTTACTTTTCTTATTTCTTTTATCTGATCATTTATTGATAAATTTCTATGTATAACACCTATTCCACCCTTTTTACCGATTGAAATAGCCATGTTAGACTCTGTTACAGTATCCATTGCTGAAGTTAGAAGGGGTATAGAAATATTTAAGTGTTTTGATAATTTAACTTCTGTCTTTACTTCTGAAGGTAAAATTTCAGAATAATTTGGTGCTAAGGTTACATCATCGAAAGTGAGCGCTTCTTTGATAGGATCCATGTCCTTATATAAACGATTCTTAAAAAAATGAAAGTATCTATCTTAAATTTTTGCAGATTAAGAAACTTTCTTTAGAGTCTTTTCTACTTGCTGGAGGCTTATAGACATTAAATTTTACAAAATTTTTTTTTGAAAATGCAATTATCTCATTAAATGAAGTTCCCATAAATAATTTTGAGACAAAATAGCCATTTGGCTTCATCATTTTTGTAGCGAAATCCAAAGCTTCTAAAACTAATTCTCCAGTTACCATAGAATCTAGGTTTTTGTTTCCCGTAGTATTGACTGCCATATCTGAAATAATTAGGTCAATTTTTCCACCAAAATAATTATTAATTTTATTTTGTTGCTCAGTATCCGTAAAATCTCCTTTTAAAATTTTTACATTCTTTATTTCTTCTATTTCTTTTAAATCTATTGCTAAATGCTTATTACATTTTAAATTACTTGATATATATTGAGACCAACTTCCAGGAGCAGCTCCAAGATCTATTACTGATATATTATTTTTTAAAAATTTAAATTTTTCGTTAATTTCCTTTAATTTATAAACGGCTCTTGATCTATATCCTTCAACTTTTGATTGTCTAACATAAATATCTCTTCTCTGCTTATTTATCCAATTTTTTGAGATTTTATTTTTTTTCAATTAGTTTTGAACCTTAAAGATTTTGAGATTTTATTATTATCCAAAGTATTTAATTCTATCTCTAGATTTTTCTCGTTTCTCATATCTTTATCATTTACTTTAATACCACTAGCTAAATGTATAATTCCAATTTTATGATTTGGTAAAAAAGGTTCCACGAAAATTTTATTCTTTTCATCAAACTTTGGAAGTAAGTTGCTAGCTAACCAGTTGCAATTATGAGGAAGAAATTCAACATCTACATTATCAATATATACACATATATTTATTGCTAGTTGCTCTGAACCAAATATTTGTCCATGACTAAGAGTAGTTTTTAAATTTTTTTGCCAAACATTCCAGCAGCTAGAGTCTTTTTCTAATGAGAAAACACCAATATTAATATGCGGAGCAAATGCTAACTTTCTTGCTTTATTAATATCAATTTTAGATTTAATAGCATGTTTAAAATTTTGAGATTTTATAATGGCTAATTTTCCAAACAACCAATTAACGTTACTTAATATTCTATATCCAGGTGTCATTGTCTGGGTAATGCCTAGTTTACCATTATCACAAGCCTTAAAATATAAGTCTATTGAGCTCCAATCTTGAACCCAAGCATCACAATCAATCCACAGGTATTTTTTATAATTTGGAAAATATTTTGGAAGAAACGCTCTTGATACCTGACTTTTTAGCCATTCTTTACCTTTAACTTTAGATTGTGGAACCTCAATATCCCATTCAGCTTTTTTGATCTCGTCTACTTTATCTTTTAGAAGAGCGGTTTGCTCCTCTGTTAAACCCGCATCAAGTATACAAATAGCAACCTTTTCACTGTAATTGAATTGTTTAATAGAGTCTATTAATTCATTTAGCAATTCAAAGTAATTAGAATCTGCTAGAGAAATAATTACATTCTCTTTCATTACAAAATATCTTCGTGATGATCAACGCCATCATCTTTTTCTTTATTTTGTTTTTTTAAAAATAAGTAATGAATTGAACTTGCTGGAATCATTAATAAATAAATAATTCCTGAAATTATAATTGTATTAAATGTATATATTAGCAACAAACCAAAATATAAAATTATTCCAAATAAAAGAAATATTGAAGTACTTCTTGGGACAACAATTCTTTTAAAAGAATATGTAGGAATTTTACTTATCAAAAGTACAGAAATAACAATGAATAAAGATGGAACAATTATATTTTTATTAATAGTTATAAACTGAACTTCACTAAAACTATAAATTAATGGCATTAATACTAATACTCCACCTGCTGGTGATGGAATACCTTCAAAAAAATTGTCTCTCCATGAAGGTTCCCCTCCTGTTGAAACGTTAAATCTTGCAAGTCTTAAGGCAACGCAAACCACATATATTAAAGATATTAACCAACCAAATCTGCCAATATTATCTAGCGCCCAGAAATACATTATGAATGCTGGCGCTACTCCAAAACTAATTACATCCGTTAATGAGTCTAATTCTTTTCCAACTTTTGATGTGGCTTTAATTAATCTTGCAATTCTTCCATCTAAACCATCTATAATTGCAGCAATTAAAACTGCAATAACTGATAATTCAAATCTTCCATCAAATGCAAACTTAATTGAAGTCAAACCAATACACACACCAACTAGCGTCATAATATTCGGCAAAATAACTCTTGAATTTTTATTTGATACTAATCTTATATTCTTTTTTGGATTTTCCATTTATCTTTTTGCTATCAATGTTTCTCCAGCAACTGCTCTTTGATTAACTTTTACGAGTGGTTCATAGTTTTCAAAATATAAATCTGCTCTACTTCCAAATCTAATCATTCCAATTCTAGATCCTTGATCAACATTTTCTTCAACTGAGGTATCAGTTACTATTCTACGTGCAACCAGTCCTGCTATTTGAACTACAATTATATCTTCTCCGTGAGAATTTTTAATTTTATAATAATTTCTTTCATTATCCTCACTTGCTTTATCAAGAGATGCATTGATAAATTTTCCAGGTTTGTATAAAATTTCTTCAATTTTTCCTGAACATGGAGATCTATTCACATGACAGTCAAATACATTCATAAATATACTTACTTTCTTAAATTTTTTATTTTCAAGTCCCAATTCTTTTGGTCCGTTTGTATCTAAAACTTGTAAGACCAATCCGTCAGCAGGACTTGTTAAATAGTTCTCATCATTTATTGGAATTCTCTCTGGATCTCTAAAAAAATAATAACACCAAATACTTAAAACCAAACCTATGAAACCTAAAAAACCATGAATGAAATATAGGATGATCGTTGCTACTACGAAAATTACTATAAATTTATAGCCTTCGTTATGAATCTTTGGAAAAATTTTGTCTATCATAATCGTTCAATTGATAATTCTGGATTAATATGTATATAAAAAGTATAAATTCAATTATTAAGATACATCAAAAAATGAGCAAAATTAAGGTAAAAAATCCCATTGTCGAGCTAGACGGCGATGAAATGACAAGAGTAATTTGGGAATTCATCAAAAACAAATTAATCCTACCTTATTTAGATTTAGGCATTGAGTATTACGATCTAGGAATGAAAAGCAGGGATGATACGGATGACAAAATTACCATCGACTGTGCCAATGCAATCAAGAAAAATGGAGTAGGTATCAAATGCGCAACTATTACTCCTGACGAGGCGAGAGTTGAAGAATTTAAATTAAAGAAAATGTGGAGATCACCAAATGGAACAATAAGAAATATTATTGGAGGAACAGTATTTAGAGAGCCAATAATTTGTAAAAACATTCCTAAACTTGTCCCATCTTGGACAGATCCATTAATTATTGGAAGGCATGCTTTTGGTGATCAATATAGAGCTACGGATTTTTTAGTTCCAGGAAAAGGTAAATTAGAAGTTAAATGGACATCAGAAGATGGAAGTGATGAAAAGAAATATGAAGTATTTAATTTCCCAGGACCAGGTATTGCTCTTTCAATGTATAATTTAGATAAATCAATAGAGGACTTTGCAAGATCATGTTTCAATTACGGCCTAATAAAAAAGTGGCCTGTATATTTATCAACAAAGAATACCATACTAAAAAAATATGACGGTAGATTTAAAGATATATTTCAAAGTGTTTTTGAAAAAGATTTTAAATTAGAATTTAAAAAAAATAATATAACTTATGAACACAGGTTAATCGATGATATGGTAGCTTGTGCAATGAAATGGCATGGTAAATATATCTGGGCTTGCAAAAATTATGATGGCGATGTTCAGTCTGACACTGTTGCTCAAGGTTATGGTTCTTTAGGTTTAATGACAAGTGTTTTATTAGCACCTGATGGCAGAACAATGGAAGCAGAAGCGGCTCATGGAACTGTTACTCGACATTTTAGAATGCATCAGCAAGGTAAAGAAACATCAACCAATCCAATTGCATCTATATTTGCTTGGACAAGAGGTTTGGCGCACAGAGGGAAGTTAGATAGCAATGATGAATTAATTAAATTTGCCAAAACACTTGAAGAAGTATGTGTTAATTCGGTTGAATCAGGATCAATGACAAAAGATTTAGCAATACTTATTGGTCCTTCAACAAAGTATTTAACAACTAACCAGTTTTTAGATGTAATTGATGGAAGTTTAAAACAAAAATTAAATTAACGTTTTTATTTTTTCTAAAGCTTCATCGATTTTATTTGAATCTTGACCCCCAGCTTGTGCAAAGTCTTTACGACCTCCACCGCCTTTTCCACCTATAATTTCAGATCCTAATTTAGCAAATTTAACTGCATCGTACTTATTTATTAAATTTTCAGTTACACCTACCGCAAGACCAACTTTCTCGTCTTTATTTGCAAATACAACTACTATTCCATCACCTAATTCTTTTTTACCTGCATCAACTAGTTTTCTTAGGTCTTTTGGAGATAGGTCTTGAACTTTTTGTAATCTAACTTGAGTGCCATTTATATTTTCATCTTTAATTATGTTTTTTGTTTTATCAGCTAAAACTGATTGAATATTTAATTGCTCTAGTTGTTTATTGAGGTCTTTAATTAATCCTTTCGTATCTTTATTTTCTAAATTTGGTTTTCCACCTAATTTAATTATTTGAGCAGAAACATCCTTAATATTGTCTTCATCCTTTTGTGCAGAAAGGTTTGACATTTTTTCCTTATTTTTTAAGAATATTTCGAGTTGTTTGTCCCTTAAAGCCTCAACCCTTCTAACTCCAGCAGCTATTGAGGATTGGCTAATAGTTTTAAATTTTCCAATATCACCTGTATTTTTTACATGTGTTCCACCACATAATTCTGTTGAAAAATAAGAGTTATTTTCCGCTCCCATAGAAACTACTCTCACTTCTTCTCCATATTTTTCACCAAAAAAAGCTAAAGCACCTTTTTCAATGGCAGCTTTTGGTGTCATAATTCTTGTAGTTACATCAGTTTTGTTTTGTACGTATTCATTAACTAATTTATCAATAATTGTTAGCTCATCCTCTGTAATTGGTTTCATATGACTAAAATCAAATCTTAGTCTATCAGGCGCAACTAAAGATCCTTTTTGCATAACGTGTTTTCCCAATGTTCTTCTCAAAGACTCATGTAATAAATGGGTTGCAGAATGATATGCCTTAAGATTGTTACGTCTTTCAATATCTATTTTCATTTCTACAACATCTTTAATCTTAATCTCACCAGATTTTAGAATTCCATGATGTATAAACAGATCTCCAAGTTTTTTTTGAGTATCTGTAACCTCAAATACTGAATTGCCAGATACTATTGTTCCTTGATCTCCAACTTGTCCTCCTGACTCCCCATAAAAAGGGGTTTGATTAGTAATAATTATCCCTTCCTCACCATTTGAAATATTTTGTGCTTCTTTATTATTTTTAATTATCGATAAAACCACTCCTTCTGATTGGTTAAACTCATACCCAAGAAACTCTGTAGGTCCTATTTTATCTTTTATACCAAACCAGATTTCTTCTTCAGAGGCATCTCCAGAACCTTTCCAATTTTGTTTTGCAAGTTCTTTACTCTTTTTCATTAATTCATCGAATTTATTTTGATCAACGGTCAATGATTTATTTTTTAAAATATCTTCTGTTAAGTCTAACGGGAAACCATAAGTATCATATAATTTAAACGCTACTTCACCTGGTAAAACTTTTTTTATTTTTGAAATTTCATCATTCAAAATTTTAATTCCCCTATCAAGTAATACTAAAAATTTTTCTTCTTCCATTTTTAATGTTTCTTTAATTAAAGTCTCTGATCTTTCTAATTCAGGATAATTTCCTTTCATTTCATCTTTCAATGTATCAAAGATTTTATTGAAGACTGGTTCTTTAGAACCTAGCAAATGAGAATGTCTCATTCCTCTTCTCATTATTCTTCTAAGAACATAACCTCTTCCTTCATTTGAAGGTAATACTCCTTCTGCAAGAAGAAATGAGCTAGCTCTTAAGTGATCTGCAATTACTCTAAAGCTTGATAAATTATTTTCATCTTGTTTTACTTTTGTAAATTCAGAAATCGAACTAATTAATTTTTTAAAATGATCTGTTTCGTAATTATCATGTGTGCCCTGAAGTAATGCTGCAATTCTTTCTAAACCCATTCCAGTATCTACAGAAGGTTTTGGAAGATTAATTCTTTTATCTTTTGAAACTTGCTCAAATTGCATGAAGACTAAATTCCATATCTCAATATATCTATCTCCATCCTCATCTTTGGTTCCGGGTAAACCACCTTTTAAATGATCTCCATGATCATAAAATATCTCTGAACAAGGTCCGCAAGGCCCCGTCTCGCCCATTGACCAAAAGTTATCTGAAGTTGCTATTCTAATAATTCTATCGTCGCTAAAACCCGCTATTTTCTTCCAAAAATTGAAGGCTTCATCATCCTCATGAAATACAGTTACATATAATCTATCTTTATTTAATCCAAAATCTTTTGTAATTAAATTCCAAGCAAGTTCAATTCCCCTTTCCTTGAAATAATCTCCAAAAGAGAAATTTCCAAGCATTTCAAAAAATGTATGATGTCTTGGAGTGTAGCCAACATTTTCAAGATCGTTATGTTTACCTCCTGCTCTTACACATTTTTGAGAAGTAGTTGCTCTTTGATAATCCCTTTTTTCTAATCCGGTAAAGACATTTTTAAACTGGACCATGCCTGAATTTGCAAACATTAATGTTGGATCATTATTTGGAACCAAATTGCTAGACTCAACTATCTTGTGATCATTTTTTTCAAAATAATCTAGAAAAGTTGATCTGATCTCGTTTAATGTTTTTGCCATATTTTGTTAAAATACAGCTTTTTCTATTGATGTCTACACCTCTGAAGGGAAAAAAGGCGCCCATTCGAGCGCCTTTTTAATAACTAAAAGTTATCTGCTAATTTTTTTTAGTAGGAATTTCTTCTTCTGTTTTTTGTGCCTCTACTTTTTCCTCGCTTAGTGGATTTCCCTCAATTTTCTTTGAGATCACACCAGCCTTTTCTCTGATTGCCATTTCAATTTCAGCAGCGGCTTTAGGATTTTGTTCAAGGTAAAGTTTCGCATTCTCTCTACCTTGACCAATTTTTTCACCTTTGTAAGCGTACCAAGCTCCAGATTTCTCTACGATATCTGCTTTGGCACCTAGGTCTATTAGTTCCCCTACTTTACTAATTCCTTTTCCATACATTAAGTCAAACTCTACAACTTTAAATGGTGGAGCAACTTTATTTTTCACAACTTTAACTCTTGTTGTGTTACCAACGATATTATCTTTATCTTTGATTGCTCCAATTCTTCTAATGTCCATTCTAACTGATGAGTAGAATTTTAAAGAATTTCCACCTGATGTTGTTTCTGGGCTTCCAAACATAACACCAATTTTCATTCTAATTTGGTTAATGAAAATAACCATTGTATTAGTTCGTGAAATTGAGCCTGTTAATTTTCTCAATGCTTGAGACATCAACCTAGCTTGCAAACCAACATGAGTATCACCCATATCGCCTTCAATTTCAGCTCTCGGCGTTAATGCAGCTACAGAGTCCACTACAAGAACTGACATTGAGCCAGATTTAATTAATGTATCAGTAATTTCTAAAGCTTGTTCACCTGTATCTGGTTGAGAAATTAGTAACTCTTCAGTATTTACACCTAATTTCTTTGCATACACTGGGTCTAAAGCATGTTCTGCATCAACGAAACCACAAATTCCGCCTGCCTTTTGAGCTTCTGCAACTACTTGCAATGCTAAAGTAGTTTTTCCAGATGACTCTGGTCCATAAATTTCAATAATTCTTCCTTTTGGTAATCCGCCGATTCCTAAAGCAAGATCTAAGCTTAAAGATCCTGTTGAGATAGACTCAACATCCATAGCTTTTTGCTCACCAAGCTTCATTACTGAGCCTTTTCCAAAGCTATCTGTAATTTGGCTGATTGCTGCGTCTAATGCTTTATTTTTCTCTTTGTTTTCCAATTCTTTATCTTTTGCGGTTTTCACCACTTTTAGGTTATTTTTAGTCATTTTTTGCCTCTTTTTTTGCTTTTTTTAACACTCGAATCATGAAATTAAATGTACACATTTTGTTCTCATTGGCAATATATTTCTTAAAATAGCTTAAAATCGTTAAATTACTTAAGTTTTAGGTACTCGCTATTCAATAAGCCAATGGCTTTTAGAACATTATATTGAGCGATAAGATTATTTCTCTCAGATTCTGCTAGGGAAATTTTTGCAGCCAACAACAAAGAGTTTGATTGAATAACATCTAGCGTTGTTCTTGAACCTCTTTCATACTCTGCAGCTATTCCTTCGTTAGCAATTTTTGCTGCTCTAACTTGAGATCTTACCGAATTTAAAAAACTTTTAGATGCTTCGAGATTCGACCAAGCGCTTCCAACATTTTTTTCAGTTGTTTTTACTGCATCCTCAAATAACAAAATTTTTCTAGTTTTAAGATTTGTATTCTTGTTTATTTTTGCACGTTTACTTCCACCTGAATAAAATGGCCAGCTAATTGTTGCTTTAAGTGTATCCTTTTCTCTTTGGTCATAAGTTGAACTAAAATCCTCAGCATATGATCTTTCTAAAGATAAAGATGCGCTAGGTTTTAAGTCACTTTCAGCAATTGCAATATCCATTTCGGACTGATTTAATTCTATTTTAGCGATCATTATATCTGGGTTGTTCTCTCTTGCTAAATTGATTGCTGTACTAAGTTCACTTGGAACTCCTACAATTGCTCTGTTTGTCTTTTTTAATTCATTTGTATTTAAGAGTTTGCCAATAATATTTTCGTAATTTAATTTGTTAATCATTAATTCACTTCTTGCCTGAGTTAGTTGGGCACTTGCTCCAGCAAGAGAAGATTCAGTTTGTGATAAATCTGCAGTTTTTATTTGTCCTCTATCCAATCTAACTTTATCATTTTCAAGTTGTTTAATAAGTAAGTTTAAATTTTGTCTATTAATCGCAACTTTTTCTCTTGATAAAATTACGGATGTAAAGGCTTCTATGGCACTGTAAAGAACATCTTGTTCTTTTTTAAATAATCTTGCTTTTGAAAGTTCTAAACCTATTAAATTCTTTTCATAATTAAGGTCTCTTCCAAAATCTAATAAGGTTTGTTCTAATTTAATAGATGTGGTGAATGAATCAGAGTCGCTAATAGTTGCATCACCTCCACTCTGGTTGGTTAGTTTATTTGTTTCTTCAAGGCTTTTGGAACCACTTAAACTCAAAGAAGGCATATAATCAGCTTTAGAAATATTTAGATCTTCTTCTGATGCTTTTATATTTTCTCTCTCAGCATTTAATTGTTTATTATTGTTATAAGTTTCGTTTAATGCTTCATATAATGTGACAGCAAGCGATTGAGCTGTTAACCAAAAAAAACTAAAAATTATTATTATTATTTTTTTCATTAGTTGTACTTTACAGAATTAATTTGATGATTAGAATTTAATTTAATAACTATAGATGCGTATTTTGGCGCATATTTAAACATATTCTGAGTAATTCTCTGGTAAGTTTGCATAAATTTTAAAACTTCTTTTTTTGTCATAATTTTTTGTTTTGTTTTTTTATTCTTATTTTTTAATTTAAGTTTTTTTTCCTGAATAACTCTCCACTTTTGTAATAAACTAAAATTTTCTGCCCTTAAAAATAATAAACAATCGAGCTTACTATAAAGTTTTTTATATCCTTTTTTTAGCTGGTCATTAACGTGTTTTCTCCAGATTAATTTATTATCATCATTTTTTTCCATAATATTTACACTTTTTTTTAATGTTTTTAAGTTTTCAGGTCTTGCTCCAACACACCAACCTTCGAAAATAATTACATCTGGTCTGCTATTTACTTTGTACCAATTTTTTTTTGTAAATCTGTCATCAATTGCCTTATCGAACTTGGGTAATATAATTGATTTAAATTTTCTAGAGTTTGCTTTTTTAATAAAGCTAGACATATAACTTATGTCATGGGTCCCGGGTACACCTCTTGTCAATAATAATGGATGAACTTTCTTTGATAACTTTATTCTATCGTTCTTTGTTTTGTAAATATCATCAATTGATATTTTGAAAACTTTTAACTTAAAATATTTCTTTAAAATTATCATTAAGATAGAGCTTATAGTAGTTTTTCCAGTTCCTTGTCCTCCCGTTAAACCAACAATATAAGGTTTCTTAAAATTTGTTTTTTTTGCAATCCAGAAACTCATCGGGACAAGATAATGTTTTAACATCTTGTCTTTGTTTTTAAATTTATCAGAAGATGTTTCTTGTGTTTTAATAAACTTATAACAATCTTTTTTTACTTTATTTAAACAATCCTCAACTAAATTCATTTAATTTTATTTTTGGTCAAGTGGATGGTTTAAACCATCAAAGAAAACAACATCTTTTAAATCGTCGACTTTAACTTCATCTACACAACCTAAATTAAATCCAGTCATGGCAGGTGCACTTCTTGGGTTATGATGTGTGTAAATTCCACATTCAATACAAAAGTAATGATTAGCAACTTTTGTATGGTACTGATAAAGCTTTAATTTATCTTCTCCCTTAGTGACTTTAAAATCTTCATTTTTTACCATTCCCATTGTTGCATTTTTTCTTTTACATATAGAACAGTTACATCTCACAATTTTTGGTAATTCATTGATTGGAACATCAATTTCTGCTTCTACACATCCACAATGACACGTTAGTTTCGGCATTAATTATTCTCCCCATTTTCCATGAAACTCATAAACAACTGCTGGCTTATCACCAACTACCCAGCCGTCATGACCTGGGTCAATTGAATATGCATCGCCTGCTTTATATGTTAATTCTGTTCCATCATCATGTTTGGCGCAAACTGCTCCTGAAACTATTACTCCAAGATGTTTTGCTTTACAGCTATCAGTGCCTACAGTTGGTTTAATATCTTGTGACCATTTCCATCCTGGCTGCAAAACTAATCTCATTACTCTTTGATCTCCCACTTTTACGATATCCATTTTAGCATTGTTGAAACTGGTATTGCTTTCATCTGGATTATCAAAACTTTTAACTTCAATTGAACTCATACCCTTCTCCTTTTATAATTAAATTTAGATCATAGACTACTAATGGTTTAAGTTATCCACAATAGCACAAAATATGGTTTTGGATGTTCACGTTTTGATTCACTTTTGATTCACTTACAGACTCAAAATACAACCTAATTGACACTATTGTATAACTCATGTACTAATAAGAACAAAACAAGAACACTTATGAAGCTAACAATACCTTATTATTTACATAAAGCAGGAGCTGGTTTTCCTTCCCCTGCAACTGACTACATAGAAGAAGATATAGATTTAAACGTACATCTAATCAAAAATGTTCCAGCAACTTTCATCATAAGAGTTCAAGGAAAATCAATGGTGGATGTTGGAATAAATGATGGTGATTTATTAGTTGTAGACAAAAGCTTAACTCCAAAAAATTTTTCAACTGTCATAGCAAATGTTCATGATGAGCTCGTTGTTAAAACTTTAGTTAAAGAAAAAGATAAACAATTTTTAACATCAGGTTCTAAAGAATTTTCTGATCGAATTTTAATAAATGAAGAACAAGATATTTTTATTTGGGGAGTAGTCACCTATGTCATACATTCAGTACACTAAAAAATTAGCACTGGTTGACTGTAATTCTTTCTATGTTTCTTGTGAAAGACTATTTAATCCAAAAATAAGGAAAAAACCTGTTGTAGTTTTATCTAATAATGATGGCTGTATAGTTTCAAGATCCACTGAAGCAAAAGCTTTAGGAATTAAAATGGGTGAACCTTACTTTAAAGCAAAGGATATTATTATCAAAAATGATGTACAAGTATTCTCATCAAATTATTCTTTATATGGAGATTTATCTAGAAGAGTAATGAGAACTTTAAAAAGATTTAACTCTGATATTGAAGTTTATTCAATTGATGAAGCATTTATGGATTTATCAAATTTTTCTGACAATGAAGTAGAGCAAGTTGGAAGAGAAATTAGAGAAACAGTTTTAAAGTGGACTGGTATTCCAACCAGTATAGGAATAGCTAAAACTAAAACTTTAAGCAAAGTTGCAAATCATATAGCTAAGAAAAAACAATCAGGTGTTACAAGTTTAATTGGAATAGAAAATCTCGATCCTATTCTTGAAAAAATTGATATCAATGATGTTTGGGGTGTTGGAAGACAGATGACAAAGTTTTATCAAAAAAATGGAATTTATAATGCTAAACAATTAAAAAATAAATCAAACACCTGGATTAAAAAATCCTCAAATGTTCTAAGTTCAAGAACTGCAATGGAACTTAGAGGTGTGCCTTGTATTGATTTAGAAAAAACAGCATCAAAAAGAAAAAGCTGCGTAGTATCAAGATCATTTGGAAAAAGAATAGAAAAATTCCAAGAACTTGAAGAAGCTGTTGCTAGTTATTGTTTAAATGCATCAGAAAAGATAAGATCTGAAAACCTTGTTGCAAAAGCAGTTATGGTATTTGTTAGAACCAGTCCATTTCAAAAACAATTTGGCTTTTATTCAAACTCCAGAACTGTTGATTTTCCTATAGCAACTAACAATAGTATAGAGATCGTAAAAAATGCTTTATCTGTCTTAAAAGTAATCTTTAGGAAGGGACATCGTTATCAAAAAGCAGGAGTGATGCTAACTGGATTAACAGATGCTGAAAATAATGAAAACTTATTTTCATCTGCAAAAGATGAGAGAATTAATAGACTTATGAGATCAATTGATAATACAAACTATAGGTATGGAAGATCGACATTAAGTCTCGCAAGTGCTGGTGTTAGAAAGTCTTGGAGCATGAAAAGAGATTATAACTCAAAGATAGATACAGCTGATTTTTATAGTTTACCAACAATCAGAGCTTAAAAAAATTATTTTATCGTATCAATATTTTCAATATTGCTAAGAGAATTATTTAATTCTTCTAAATTTTCTCTTCTACCAATCATTACAACTGATAGTCCAAATGCGATAATTAGAGCTAAGGGGATAGCTGTAACAACGCTTATGTAATCGGCCATTAAGATTAAATAAATAGCATAAAATAAAATTGATCGAATAATAACTGTAGATTTAAAAACAGCTATGATTGCTAAGGAATGCTTAATTAAATTTTTAAAACTCATTTTAGAAGGACCAAAATATCTTTTTCCTCTTTCTGAAGGAGAGGAAGATCTGTCTTTTTCTAATTTTGCTAATGCTCCTGAAAAGCTGCACCAAGTAGATTTATCGTTTATTAATTTATCAACAGTTGACTTTGGAAGACACGTATAATTTCCAAATTTTATCGAATGACCAGTAAATACATAGGTAATTATTTTATGTAAATGGTAACAAGTTTTAAAAATGAAATTTTCAGATCTTTTTACTCTTTCTCCAACAATTGGTTTTCCT
The DNA here is from genome assembly GCA_902542975.1 of uncultured Pelagibacteraceae bacterium. GTDB lineage: Bacteria > Pseudomonadota > Alphaproteobacteria > Pelagibacterales > Pelagibacteraceae > Pelagibacter. The sequence continues at coordinate 14,519 of CACBWM010000007.1, forward strand.
TCGTCATAATTAATATACTCAAGAAAACTTTTGATTTCTTCAGGTCTATCTTCACCATCAGAATCCATTGGGATTACGTAATCAAATTCTTTATTTTGAAATATATGTTTAAGTCCTGTTGCAATGCATCTTCCATGGCCTTGATTGTTTTTAATATTTAAAATTTCAACAGATAATAGGTTTTCTGTATTAGAAATAGAGGTTGGTTTTTCCTCAGTTGATGCATCATTAACTATGACAAGAGAAAATTCAGCATCTAAGTCTTTTACAATTGCATTTATTTCTTCAATTAATTTTGAAGCTGATTTCCAGTCATTGTAAACTGGTGTTAAAATAGTAATTTTCATTTATTTAACTTGCAAGCAACCTCAGTAATGAGGCTACAATTCCATGTCCAGACAACTCTATTATTACAACAATAAAGACGATGAAAAGTATGTTTTTATTGAATTTCATATCTAAGACCCCACGCAAATCTTATCAATACACATATATTTATCAAATGAATTCAATTTTTCCTTAGTAACAAATCCTTTCCAAATAGGCCTTGAATTAATGTGATATGATAAATTTCCAGCGGCCCATTCATCACCAAGCACATATTTAATAGGTTCATCATGTTGTTCATGCCATGCCATTTGAACCTTTATAGCTATATCTCTTCCAGGATAATCAGTCCTTTTATCAGTCTGAGATATTGAGACATAACCATACAAAATTGGAGATAATAAAAATAAAAATATAAATCCTACTAAAAAAGAATTTAGTTTCTTAATGTTTATTTGTGTTTTCAAAAGGTAAATAAATAAAGTTCCAAAGAATAGGTAAAAAGGGGTCATCCACATAGTTCTAATTTTTGATCCGGTTATTAAAGCTGTCATAAAAACTAGAACAATTGGGACCAAATTAATAAATATTAAAAATAAAAGTTTTTCATCTTTTAAATTAAATTTTTTTGGAATTTTATTTATTAGTAGCCAGACTAGAATTAAAAATGGTATTAAAATACCAATTTGTTTTAATGTGAATATCAATGGATATTTAAAATGATTTATTATCTGTCCTTCATCCAAACCTGCACGAGTAAAACCATATTTAATAGTAATAAAGTCATTGTTGAATAACCAAATTATATGTGGAATTAAAATTACAAAAAATACTTCTAAAGAAACTAAATATTTAAAATCAAATTTTTTAGATTTTTTAAAAAATATTAAATATGCAAACAATAAATCTATTGCTACTAATAAATAAATAAAAAGATATTTAGACAAAATACCAAACGCTGCTGCAGCACCTAACAAGATACAATCATAGAGCTCAATTTTTTTACTATTGTATATTTTCCAAGTATAATAAACCGTCAAACACCAAAAAGGTAATTGGCAAACATTTACATTAAATTCTGGAGTTGTGAAATTATAGAAGTATATCCCTTCAATAAAAAAAACAGATAACAAACTCAAAGTGTTATCATTAAGAATTTCTTGTGATAGTTTAAAAATAATGAAAAAAGATATCACTACAAAAATTTGACTTAACAAATAATAAGCCCAATCTTGTGGTCCAAATATTTGAAAAAAAACTTCTAGAAAAAACGCGCTTAATGGAGGATGTTTGTTAAATCCCCAATCTAAATTGCTTCCCCAAGCTAAAGCTTCAATTGTATCTAAAGGTAAATTTGAGTTTGTGATCGTAGGAACAACTGTCCATAGAATTAAGTGAGTCGTTACAAAAATATAAAAAATATTATTTATATTTCTTTTGTTTAAGGCCATTTTCATCAATCTATATGAATAAACCGTTCTTGACACTCATTTATTCATGAATATATTCACCAACTCAAAATAGCTAGGTATGGTAAGAATTTCAAAAACTTATACTCCAAAAGAAAAAGAGAAATATATGTGTGCTAAACATTTAGCGTATTTTAAGATGAAGTTAATGGAATGGAAAAAAGATTTAAAGAGATCTAATAATGAGGCGATTTTTCAAGCGTCCATGGATGATAATAGTGCATCAGCTGACATTGTTGATCAGGCAAGTTCATACACTGAAAAGAATGTAGAGATGAGAGCTATTAATAGACAAATCAAGTTAATTTCTAAAATAGATGGAGCATTGAAAAAAATTCAGGATGGAACTTATGGTTTTTGTGAAGAAACTGGTGAGCCTATTGGTTTAAAAAGATTAATGGCAAGACCAGTTGCAACTCTTTGCATTGCAGCTCAAGAAAAACACGAAAAAGACGAAAAAGTTTACGCTGACGATTAAGGAAAATCTATTTCAGCATCTTTATTTAGTGCTTTAAATCCTTTTACTACAGCTGGACGTTCAGCAATTTCAACAAACCACCTAGATAGGTTTTCAAAATTATTTAATCCAATGTCGTGTCTTTTATGTCTTGCAATCCATGACCATGTAGCAATATCAGCAATAGAGTATTTATCATTTGCTAAAAATTTACTTTGAGCCAATCTAGCTTCAAGATCTTCATAAATCTTTCTTGTGATTTTGAAGTATCTTTCTTCACCCCACTCACTTTTTCCTTGATGATAATAATGAAACTGATGATGTTGGCCTATCATTGGACCTACAATAGCCATTTGAGCCATCAACCACTGATTTATCTCTAGCCTGTCTGCTTCAGGATAGAGTTTCTTGCTTTTCTCACCTAAATACATAAGTATAACTCCAGACTCGAATACGGTCTTATTGTTCTCGTGATCTATAATTACAGGAATTTTATTAAAGGGACTTATTTTTTTAAATTCTGGTTTAAATTGATCTCCACTTAAATTAACTTTTGTTAGTTTGTATTTAAAATCAATTTCCTCGAGCATTATGCTAATTTTCCACCCATTGGGAGTATCAGCAGTAAAGAGTTCAATCATTCTTTAACACCCAATCTATCTTTGATAGTGCTGGATGCAGTTGTAAATTCAAATCTATATTTTTCATCAGGTCTTGCATATTTAAAGCAGCCTCTAGCAGCTAAAGCTCCTTCATGAAAACCTGAAAGTATTAACTTTAATTTGCCTGGATAAGTACAGATATCCCCAATTGCAAATATTCCTTTTTTATTTGTTTCAAAATTCTGAGTATTTACGGGAATTGTTTTTTTATCTAAATTTAAACCCCACTCGGCAATTGGTCCTAATTGCATTATTAATCCAAAAAAACCTAATACATAATCAGCTTTTATAACTTTACTTTCACCTGATTCACTTTTGATTTCGACACTTTCTAATAAGCCATTTCCTTTAACATCTTTGATTGAATATTTAGTGATTAAATCAATAGTTTTATTATCACTTAATTCTTTTATTTTTTGAACACTTGCGGGAGCTCCTCTAAACTCATCTCTTCTGTGAACAAGTGTTACTTTTGATGAATTAGATAATTCTATAGCCCAATCAAGAGCACTATCTCCACCTCCAAAAATAACTACTGATTTATCTTTAAAAATAGTTTTGTCTTTTATTGAATATAAAACTGATTTTCCGTCATACTTTTCAGCACTTTTTGTTGGGAATTTTCTTGGTTCAAAAGAACCTACGCCACCTGCTATGACAATATTAGGTGTTTCAAATTCTTTTCCATTTAATGTTTTAACTAACCATTTATTGTTTTCATTTTTTAATTCTTGAACTCTGTCACTTAAATGAAAGTTAAAATTAAAAGGTTTTATTTGCTCAATTAAATTATTTGTAAGCTCTTGTCCTGTGCATTTAGGAACTGCAGGAATATCATAGATTGGTTTGTCTGGATAAAGCTCAATACATTGTCCTCCAATTTTATCTAAATTGTCTACAATTTCACATTTTAATCCGATTATCCCTAATTGGTGTGCACAGAATAAACCTGTGGGTCCTGCTCCAATAATTACTACATCAGTTTTAATCATTAAACTTGTTTCTCCGGCATATATACAGTTAAACCATTTAAATCATCTGAAACAATTAATTGACAACTTAATCTACTGTTAGATTTGGGTTCAAAGGCTTGATCTAACATATCATCTTCACCCATTTCTTTTTCTGGGAGTTTTTTAAACCATTCATCATCTTTAATGTATACATGACAAGTTGCACACGACATTCCGCCTCCACAATCCGCATCTATGCCTGGGATATCATTTTGTATAGCCCCTTCCATTACACTAAGACCATTAGCAATATCAGCCTCGTGTTCAGTGCCATTGAATTCTATATATTTGATTTTTGCCATATTTAATAAATAATTCTTATAAACTAATTTGCGACTGCGGCAAATTTTTGAAATTTAGCATTTTTATATTTTGGACCAAAAAAAAAGGCAGGTATGTTTTAGCATACCCGCCTCTTTTTAATATTAAAAGCTAATTATCTAGCTCGTGCTCCACCTTGTGAAACTGCTGCTGACCAGATTACTAGACCAAAAGCAATTTTGTTGATGAAGTCTGCTAAGTTGTAAATCACGTTCAATGAGTTAGCGTCTACTCCACCTACTAGGTAACCAAAAATGTAACCTAATGGGTAAATAGCCCAACCGATTGTTACGATCATTCTCATAGCACCCCATGCGGTTGCTAATGGCTTGTTTCCAGTTTTTGCTGCAATTTTTCCAGCTTCACCAGAGAATACTTCATATAAGATGTAGATCCATCCAGCCATACCGACTATGAAACCAAGCATAGCATTGATGTAACCTGCTTCTCCTAAGTATCCACCAATTAACATCACAAGCGAACCAATTAATAATCTCCAGAAGATTGCTCCTGGGATTTTCTTAACTGCTGCTAGAATTAAGTAAAACTCGATCATCTGTAATGGTACAGTGATTAACCAATCAATATATCTATATACTGTTGGAGAATCTCCAGTCATTACCCATACATCTCTCATGTACATGTAGTGAATGAATGCAACACCAGTTACAAGACCAGCTACTGTTACTGAAGTTTTCCAGCCTGCTGCAACAGTATTTCTTTCCATGAAGAAGAATACTGTAGCTGCTGCCATACCCATTGCGATTACCCAAAAGGAAATCCCAACAAAGTCGTCAGAAGCTAACATAGCAGTTGCTGCGTTTGCTGCACCAGTAAGACCAAATAAAGCCACTGCTGCTAATGCAAACATTTTAAGTTTTTTCATAAAAAACTCCCTCTCGTTAGTTTTTTTTAGTTTAAATTTAAACTACGGACAAACCACAAAGGTTTATCCAAAGTTAGGGGCTTAATATCAAATTAAATTAGTTTGTTGAAGACTTTTTGCCGCGTTATAAGTGTTGATTTTACTGACTTTTTAAAATTAAATACAACCTGTTGCATAAATTCAATAGAAAAATGACACCAAATAGCAAATCAAAATGAATAGAAATTACAAAGAAATTTACGACGAATCTCTAAAAAATCCTGAGGTATTTTGGCAGAAAGTTTCTGAAGATGTGTTTTGGTTCAAAAAACCAACTAAAATTTTGAAAAAAGATAACCCTCCTTTCTATAAATGGTTTGAAGATGGTTTAACAAATACATGCTACAACGCCTTAGACCTTCACATTGATCAAGGAAGGGGTGATAAAACAGCTTTAATCTATGACAGTCCTATAACAGAAAGTAAAGCAAAGTTCACTTTCAAAGAATTAAAAGAAAAAGTTTCAAAATTTGCAGGCGCTTTAGATAAGCAAGGAGTTAAAAAAGGAGATCGAGTAATAATTTATATGCCGATGATACCAGAAGCGGTAGTTGCGATGCTTGCATGTGGGAGAATTGGAGCAATTCACTCTGTTGTATTCGGTGGTTTTGCCTCAAATGAATTAGCTAGCAGAATTGATGATAGTAAAGCTAAAATTTTAATCACAGCTTCATGTGGATTTGAGCCTGGAAGAACAGTTGAGTATAGACCACTTGTAGATGGAGCTTTAAAATTAGCAAAACACCAAGTTGAAAAAGTAATATTATTTCAAAGAAAAGGACACGAGGTAAAATTAAATAAGCCATTAGAAATAAGTTGGGATGAAGCGCTATCTGGAGCAAATGATAAAGATTGTGTTGAGATGGGTGCTAATGATTATGCTTACATACTTTATACTTCAGGGACTACTGGTATTCCGAAAGGAATAGTTAGAGATATTGGTGGTCACATTGTTGCTCTTAAATGGACAATGAAAAATATTTATAACATTGATCAAGATGATGTATGGTGGTCAGCAAGTGATATTGGATGGATAGTAGGACACTCTTATATTGTATATGCTCCATTATTCAAAGGATGTACAACACTTCTATTTGAAGGCAAACCAGTGGGTACTCCTGATGCTGGAGTATTTTGGAGAATAATATCAGAATATAAAATTAAGTCATTATTCACAGCTCCAACTGCATTTAGAGCAATAAAGAAAGAAGATCCAGAGGGTAAGTTTTTTTCTAAATATGATTTAAGTTCATTTGAGTCATTATTTTTAGCAGGTGAAAGAGCAGACCCTGATACGATTAAATGGGCAGAAAATTTACTTAAGGTTCCTGTAATTGATCATTGGTGGCAAACTGAAACTAGTTGGGCGATAAGTTCAAATTGTACTGGAATAGAAATGCAAGAAACAAAATATGGATCCGCTTGCAAAGCAGTCCCAGGTTATGATGTAAAAATAATTAAACCCGATCAAACAATAGCTAAACCAAATGAGATGGGAGATATTGTGGTTAAACTTCCATTACCGCCAGGTACGTTCCCAACTTTGTGGAATGCAGATGAGAGATATAAAGAAAATTATATGTCAAATTATAATGGCTACTACCAAACTTACGATGCAGGGCATATTGATGATGATGGATATATTTGGATTATGTCGAGAACAGATGACATAATAAATGTTGCAGGTCATAGACTTTCAACAGGTGCAATAGAGGAAGTTTTGTCTGAACATCAGTCTGTTGCTGAATGTGCAGTGATAGGAATAAAAGATCAGCTGAAAGGACAATTACCAATTGGTTTAATTGCTCTAAAAGCAGGAGTTTCTAAGGATAATGAGACTATTTCAAAAGAGTGTGTACAAATGGTTAGAGATAAAGTTGGACCTGTTGCAGCTTTTAAAATAGCAATTGTTGTTAAAAGATTACCCAAAACTAGATCTGGAAAAATTTTAAGAGGAACAATTAGAAAAATTGCTGACAAAGAAGAATATAAAATGCCTGCAACTATTGATGACCCTGCAATCCTTGATGAGATAAAAGAAGACTTAATAAATAGCAGTATTTTAAAATAATGCTTAAGACATATCTTTTTTTAGTTGGAGCAATCATTTGTGAAGTTTGTGGGACAATGCTTCTTCCTGTCACTCAAAACTTTACAAAATTAACACCAACAGTATTTTTGGCTATATTTTATTTATTTGCTTTTTATTTACTTACTTTTGTTGTTGATAAGCTACCTATAGCTATTGTTTATGGAACATGGAGCGGACTTGGTATTTTTACAATTGCTATATTGGGATATATTTTTTTTAAACAATCTTTAAGTTGGCAAGCTATATTGGGGATGTTTCTTATTGTAGTTGGAGTAACACTTGTAAACATGTATTCAAGTAAAACTATATAATTTAATCAAATAATATTGGTTTACCAGAAGGATTTCCTAAAATTTCATCTTCTTTCATTTTAATATCTCCATTAATAATTGTATAAACAGGTGAACCTTTAAATTTATAGCCATCAAACGGGCTCCATCCACATTTACTGTGAATATTTTCGTTTTTTATTTCAATTGTTCTATTCATATCTATTATTGTAAAGTCTGCATCATAATCTTTTTTGATAAATCCCTTATTTTTAATACCAAATACTGAAACTGGATTTTCACAAAGAAGTTTGATTAGCTGATCTAAAGTAAGTTTTTTGTCATTCACATGATTTAGCATTACGGGTAATAATGTTTGTACACCTGGCATACCAGATGGTGATTGAGGATATTCTTTTAATTTGTTTTCTTTTAAGTGCGGTGCATGGTCTGAACCTATAGTATCATTATAGTTATTTCGAATAGCGTACCACAATCTATCATAATGAGACTTGTCTCTCAAAGGAGGGTTCATCTGCGCAAAGGTTCCAAGTTTGTCATAACAATCTGGCGCATATATTGTTAGATGTTGTGGAGTAATTTCAAAAGTTATGTTTCCTTTATTTTGAGAAAGGAAATCCACCTCTTCTTTTGTTGTAACATGTAATATGTGTGCTTTTTTATTAAGTCTTTTAGCAATCCTAACAATCCTTCTTGTAGATGACATTGCACATTCTTCATTCCTCCATACAGGATGAGTATGAACATTGCCTTTTTCAATTAATTTTTTTCTTAAATTAATTATTTCTTCATCTTCAGAATGAACTGCAACTATTTTTGAAGTATTTTGGAATACCTTTTCAATATCTTCTTCTTTATCAACTAATAAATTTCCAGTTGAGGAACCCGCAAAAAGCTTTACTCCACAACATCCATCTAAACCTTTAAGCTTTGCTAAATCAGTTGAATTATCAGGAGTTGCTCCAAAATAAAAAGCATAATTTGAATACATCCTATTTTTTGCAAGACTTAACTTGTTATTAAATTCTTTCATATTTGCTGTTGGGGGATTTGTATTTGGCATCTCAAATACACTTGTTATACCTCCAGCAATAGCTGCTTTACTTCCAGTATGTAAGTCCTCTGCATTAGTTGATCCAGGCTCACGGAAATGAACTTGGGTATCCATGCAACCAGGTAAAACTAATAAATTGCTTGCATCAACAGTTTCTTTACTTTGTTCATTGTTTAAATCACCAATTATTGAGATTTTTCCATTCTGAATTCCAATATTAGTCTTAGTAATTTTTCCTTCGATATAACACTCTCCATTTTTTATAATAAGGTCTAACATTTTATGAAATCGTTACTATATTATTATCTTAAACCAATCAATCATGAAAAAAAATAATGTTTATATCTTAGAGGACAGAGGACTATTGTATGTTTCGGGTGAAGACTGTAAAGAATTTCTACAAAATATAGTTACAAATAATATCAACAAAGTAGATGAAAAAAATTCGTGCTATTCTGCTTTACTTACTCCGCAGGGAAAATATTTGTATGACTTCAATATTTTAAAGCATAAGTCTGGATATTTTTTAGATTGTGAGAAAAAAAATATAGATAATTTATTTAATCAATTAAATTTATACAAACTAAGATCAAAAGTAGAAATTTTAAATTTAAGTAATGAATTTGTTGTTGCAGTTATTAGTAAAGAAAAATTTTTGGACATGGAAAATTCAAATTCTAATGCTGGTAGTACAATTAAATTTAGAGAGGACAGTATTTTTTTAGATCCTAGAAATATAGAGCTTGGAGCAAGAATAGTGACTAACTTAGAAAAGTTATATTTATCATTAAAAAAACTTGGGCTTCAAAGTGCAGATAAAAATGAATATTACAAATTAAGTCATGAAATTGGTATTCCACAAAAAAATACTGATAAACTTCAAAACAAACTTTTTGGTATTGAGTGTAATTTTGACGAATTAAAAGCAATAGACTTTAAAAAAGGTTGTTATGTGGGTCAAGAAAATACCGCTAGGATTAAATTAAAAGATAAGTTGAATAAACGTCTTTTTCCAATTGAAGTAATAGAAGGTGATCTAAAAGATGATGTGATATCTTTTGAGAAAGATGAAATAGGAAAAGTATTAATTAAAGATGATTACCCCTACGCTATAATCAAAATAAAAAATGAAAAATTTGATTTTGATAAAATATTAAATTGTGGTTCTGCCAAAATAAAAGTCAAAAAACCAGATTGGCTTCGAATTACTTGATATATTTAGATAAGTCTGGTTTAAAATAATTTGGACCTTTCATTACTTTACCTTGATCATTATAAATTGGCTTACCATCTGATCCAAGTTTGCTCATATTAGAATTTTGAACTTCATCGAAACATGCGTCTAAATCAATTCCAAATGCATGTCCTGCTCCATATGTAACATACAATATATCTGTTAAAGCATCAGCAGCTTCTAGAAGATCATTATTGTCTAAAGCTTGTTTAAACTCATATAATTCTTCTTCTATTAAATTATATCTTAACTCATTGATTTTTTCAGAGCTGAAAGATGGTCTTGATTTAACTTCTTGACCAAAAGTCTGCATAAATTTTTTTACTTTTTGAAAATTTGTCATTTTACTCCTGTAAGATTAATAAAAATAGTATATAAATTATTTAGTTATTTATTCAAATAAATGAAAACAAGAAAAGAGTTTGATAGCATTGGTAGTATTGATGTACCAAATGATAAGTATTGGGGTGCATCTACTCAAAGATCAAAAAAATTCTTTAATATTGGCAAAATATTAGTACCTTCGTCAATAATTAGATCAATTGCAATTATTAAAAGAAGTGCTGCTATAGTTCATCAAAAGGATAAATTAATTTCATCCAAAGTTTCAAGGGCAATAATAAAATCATCTAATGAAGTTATTAGTGGTAAGTTAAATAAAAATTTTCCTTTAAAAGTTTGGCAAACAGGTTCTGGTACGCAAACAAATATGAATGTTAATGAAGTAATAGCAAATAGAGCAATAGAAATTTTAAAAGGCAAAAAGGGATCCAAGAAACCTGTTCACCCAAATGATCATGTTAATAAATCACAATCAACTAACGATGTTTTTCCAACTGCAATGCATATCTCAATAGCAGTTGAGACTATTAGTAAGCTTTTACCAAGTTTAAAATTGTTAGAAAAATCGTTATCAAAAAAGAGTAAAGAATTTAAAAAAATAGTAAAAATTGGTCGAACACATTTACAAGATGCTACACCTCTATTACTAGGTCAAGAGTTTTCTGGATATCATGAACAAGTAAAAAAAAGTATAGAAAGGATAAATTATTGTCTAAATGATATTTACTATTTAGCACAGGGAGGTACTGCTGTAGGAACTGGAATAAATTCAAGAAAAAATTTTGATAAAAAGATAATCAAAGAGATTAAAAAATTTTGCAAGATAAATTTTAAACCTGCACCAAATAAATTTTCTGAGTTAGCGGCTCATGATTCAATTGTAAATTTTTCTGGATCTTTAAATTCATGCGCTGTTGCTCTAATGAAAATTTCAAATGATATAAGATTTTTAGGATCTGGACCAAGGGCAGGTTATGGAGAGCTTTTACTTCCAGAAAATGAACCCGGATCATCAATCATGCCAGGTAAGGTTAATCCAACTCAATGTGAGGCAGTTACAATGGTTTGTGCTAAAGTTATTGGAAATCACACAGGTATAACTGTTGCAGGAAGTCATGGACACTTTGAATTGAATGTATTTAAACCTTTAATTGCTTATAACATATTGCAATCTATTGATATTTTGGCAGATAGTGTAAAAAACTTTAGTTTGTATTGTGTTAAAGGAATAAAAGCTAACAAAAAAAAAATTAAAGAACACCTAGACAATTCATTAATGCTTGTAACTGCCTTAGCTCCAAAAATTGGTTATGATAATGCTGCAAAAATTGCAAAAAAAGCTTTAAAAAATAATACTAAACTAAAAGATGAGGCAATCAAATCAGGTATGATTAAAGAAAAAGATTATGATTTAATAGTTAATCCAATTAAAATGACAAGACCAAACTAATCAATAACTTTTCTAATATGAGATCTAAGATTTTGAATATTTTTAACTACAAAATTTTTATTAGATTTTTCGACATTATCAATGTTATCAATTTTAACGTTTGAAATAGTTAAATTGGATTGTCCAATGTTTCTCTCTAATTCAAAATAGATTTTTTTTATATTTCTTATTTTTTTTGTTGCAATTTGAAAAGTTTTTGCAAACTCAATATGATTTTCTATATTTAGCTCATTTTTTGATATAAATTTTATTAATCCGTCTTCCTCTTCAAAGCTTATATTACTTGTAATAAATCCAATTTTCTCTAAATTGAAATTTGCATTTTTTACATCCACTTTTTTCTCAGTAATATTAAAATTAATTTCACCCTTCTTTATTAATTTATTATTTAGTTTATCAAATTTGATTTTAAATTTACCACTGAAATTACCTAGATAATCTTGTTCATAAGATATCAAATTAAATAAAATATTATCAATGATATTTTCAACCTTTTTGTTTTTTATAATTAATCCTCCCTCAAAATAAAATGGCTTAAGTTGAATTCTACTTTTTATATTAAAATTCGTTTTATTCTTATTGGGAGAGTAAATATTAATAATTCCATCTTTATATTTAATATTATATTCCATTTTATCTTGTGCATACTCAATATTACTATGTATATTAAATTTTTCTTTGTCCATAAATTTTAATTTATTTTTTAATTCAATATTTGGATTAAAAATATTTACGTTATGAATGCTTATTTTTGGAGTGTCATAATTTCTTTTCCATTCAGATTTATAATTTAATCCGAAAATTTTTCCATTTACTACGAAACTTTTCATTTTACTTTTATTGTTAATTTTGTAGAAAATTTTTTTTACTGGTGAAATTAAAATTACTTCATTTTTTTTATTTCTTATAAAAATTTTACAATTATTAAAAATAATTGGTTTATTGATATTATAATATAAATGCTTTCTTATTTCATCTATATCAGAAATATTAATTTCTAAATTTGAATCAGAAATTGTTGTTGAGATCAATCTATTAAAATTTCTTAAGTACAAATCCTTTAAAGAAATATGAATTTTTAAATTTGATGTCTTTATAAAATCAGTTCTATTTTCAGATTTCGATAAATTAATTGTGGCGCTGTCTAATAATAAATGTGGCTTAGGAAATGGTTTATATGAAATTTTTCCTGTGGAATTTAGAATAATTTTAAAACTTTTGTAAAAATTTTTTTCTATTTGTGTAACTTTACTTTCATAATTAAATAAAACTGGTAAAGATAAAATAGTTAATGATGAAAAAATTAGAGCGATTGCAGATAAAATTAATGTGAAAATTATTTTATTTTGCTTAATTTTATTCATTAGAATATTAAGAACTATACAATAAAAAATATGTTAAATTTAGATTATTTGTCAAATTTAAATGAGAAGCAAATAGAAGCAGTAAAACATCTTGACGGTCCTTTGCTAATTGTTGCTGGAGCTGGATCAGGAAAAACAAAAGTATTAACTTCTAGAATAGCTCATATTATTCGAAGTCATAAAGCTTTTTCTAATCAAATACTAGCTGTTACATTCACAAATAAAGCTGCAAAAGAAATGCAAATACGAGTATCCAAACTACTTGGAAAACAGGTTACTGGTTTGCCCTGGCTTGGTACATTCCACTCGATTAGTGCAAAAATTCTCAGAAAACATGCAGAAGCTGTAGGTTTAAAATCAAATTTTACAATTATAGATCAGGATGATCAAGTCAGATTAATAAAAAATATTTGTAAAGGTGAAAATATAGATATTAAAAAAATATCTCCAAAGTACATTTTATCAATTATTGATAAATGGAAAAACAAAGGACTTTATCCTGAGGATGTAAAAATAAAAAAAAAAGAAAACCTAGAGAGAAATTTTCTAAAGATTTATCATATTTATCAAAATAAACTAATTGATTTGAATTCGGCAGACTTCAGTGATTTAATTTTACATATTGTGAAAATTTTTAAAAATCACGATGATATTACTTTAATGTATTCTAAAAAATTCAAATATATTTTAGTTGATGAATACCAAGATACAAATTTCATACAAAGTGAATGGTTAAAATATTTGGCTAGTTTTAATAATAATCTGTGTTGTGTTGGAGATGACGACCAGTCAATATATAGTTGGAGAGGAGCAGAAATCAAAAATTTTCTTGATTTCGATAAGATTTATAAACATACAAAAATTATAAGATTAGAGAAAAACTATAGATCTACTCAAAATATTCTAAATGTTGCATCAAAATTAATAGAAAATAATCAAAATAGAGTTGGCAAAACCTTATATACGAAAGAAGAAGATGGAGAACTAGTCACTTTGGATTGTTATAGAAATGTAAAAGATGAAGCAACTGAAATTAGTTCTACTATAGAAAACTTCAAAAAAAAAAATTCTTTAAATGACATTGCTATTTTAGTGAGAGCAATTTTCCAAACAAGAGAGTTTGAAGAAAGATTTTTAAAAGTTGGAATTCCATACAGAATTATTGGCGGTATAAAATTTTATGAAAGAGCAGAAATAAAGGATTGCATTGCTTATTTAAGATGTATTCATCAGTCTATGGATGATTTGTCATTTGAGAGGATAATAAATGTTCCGAAAAGGTCTATAGGAGATACTACTTTAAAGAATATATCTGAGTTTGCCAAAAAAAATGGCTGCTCATTAGAGATCGCTTCAAAAAAACTAATTGAATTAAATTCAGTTAAACCAAAAACTAAAATTGGTTTAAATTCTTTACTTAATTTATTAGATAAGTGGCGTCACGATTTTAAAAAAAATACAAACCATATCAAACTTTTACAAATTGTCTTGGATGAATCTGGATACAGTGAAATGTTAAAAAATAAAAAAGATTTAGAAAATGAAAATAGACTTGAGAATATTAAAGAACTTTTAAATGCTATGAAAGAATTTGACAATTTAGAAAGTTTTTTGGAACATGTTGCTTTAGCGACGTCATTAGATCAGGACTGGGAAAGTGAAAAGGTTAATTTAATGACACTGCATGCTTCAAAAGGATTAGAATTCAATATAGTCTATTTACCTGGGTGGGAAGAAGGGCTCTTCCCTCACCAAAAGAGTATTGAAGAAAAAGGAGAGAGTGGTCTTGAAGAAGAAAGAAGGCTTGCATATGTAGGAATAACTAGGGCAAAGAAAATTGCTAAAATATCATTTTCTATGAATAGATTTTATCAAGGTGATTGGATGGATTGTATGGCATCAAGATTCGTAGATGAGCTACCAGATGAATTTATAAAAAAAAATAACAATTTTAATGAGCAAGACGAAAGTGATTTTGACTTTAATCAAGATATAGAATTTGAAAATGAAATTAGAAGTCCCGGTTGGTTGAGATACCAAAAAAAATTAAAATGATAAAAAAAATAAAAAAATTTATTTATAATAATAATTTAGATGGATATTTAGTACCAAAAAACGATAACTATTTTACTGAATATTCAAATTTTAATAATTTAGAAAAAATCTCAAAATTTTCAGGATCTGCTGGTTTTGCAATTATTTTGAAAAAGTTTAATTATTTATTTATCGATGGAAGATATACACTACAAGCAAAGCGACAAAGTGGAAAAGTTTTTAAAATCTTTGAAATACCTTATACATTTCCTAAAGACTTACCAATTATTAAAGATACTAAAATTGGATTTGATCCTAAATTATTCACAAAAGAAATTTTAGAAAGATATTTCAATAATAAAGCAAGTTTAATTCCAATTGAATATAAATTTAATAGTAAATCAAAAAGAAAAAAAAATTCTTTTTTTCAATTGGGCAATTCTGTTGTAGGTGAGAATACTACCTTAAAAATAAAAAGATTAAGAAAATATTTGTTAAAAAATAAAATTAATTACTTTTATTTCAGTGCAAGTGAAAATGTAAATTGGCTAATGAATATTAGAGGCAAGGATCTTCCAAATAGTCCTTTGGCAAATTGTAAATTAATTTTTACTGATAAAGGCAAATTATTTTTTTTTTCGCATTTGAGTAAAGTTTCAAATTTTAAAAAATCAAAATTTAAAAATACGAAATTCTGCAGTGAAAATGATTTTTTTCAAATTATCAGTAATTTAAAAGTTGGAACATTTGGTATAGACAAAAATACTTGCTCTGTATTTGACAACAAAATAATTGAGAGTAAATTTAAAATAGTTTCTAAAATTGATCCAATATATGAATTAAAATCGATCAAAAATCCTACTGAGATTAAAAATACAATTAAATGTCATATCGAAGATGGAGTTGCACTTACTAAATTTCTTTTTTGGTTCAAAAAGAATAAAAGAGTAATTACAGAAAAAATAATTGAAGAAAAATTAGAAAAACTTAGAAAAAGATCAAAGAACTATTTGTATCCTAGTTTTGATACAATAGCTGGATCTGGTCCTAATGGTTCAATTATTCATTACAGATCCAATCATCAGACAAATAGAAGGTTAAAAAAAAACGATATTTTATTAATTGACTCCGGGGGACAGTATAAATGGGGAACAACAGATGTAACAAGGACTACATGTAATGGAACAATTCCAATCAAATTAAAAAATAATTTTACAAGAGTTTTAAAAGGACATATTGCAGTAGTTACTTGTAATTTAAAACAAAAATTTAATGGTTCTTTAATTGATAAATTAGCAAGAAAATATTTAAACATTGATGGTTTAGATTATTCTCATGGAACAGGTCATGGAGTTGGTTTTTTTTTGAATGTTCATGAAGGACCTCAAAGTATATCCAAATATAACAAAGTAAATTTAAAAAAAGGAATGATTGTAAGTAACGAACCTGGATATTATTTAGAAAATCGCTACGGCATAAGAATTGAAAATTTAATATATATTGATCGATTAAAAAATAACTTAATTTTTAAAAATTTAACATTGGCACCAATTGATTTAGATATGATTAATTATAAAATGCTAAATAAAAAAGAAAAAAAATATTTGTTTAATTATCATCTTGAGGTTTATTTTAAAATCTCAAAATATTTAAATAAGTCAGAGAAAAAATGGTTGGTAAATTTAATTAAGTAATTTTATTAATTCATCTTGTGTAATTACTTTTATACCAAGGGATTTTGCCTGATCAACTTTGCGTTTTGTTGGTTTTTCACCAATTACAAGATAATCAAGATTTCTATTTACACTACTTAACGTTGTTCCTGAATTTTTTTCTATCAAGGATTTAGCCTCTGCCCTGCTAATTCCGCTGAGCTTTCCTGTAAACATGAAATTTTTATTAATTAAAACTCCACTTTTGTTTAACTTTTGATGTTTAATGTTTAAAATTAAACTTAATTCTACAACAATATCAACATTAGTTTGATTTGAAAAAAAATATTTTAACGAATTGATTTGAGTTTCTCCTATTCCATCAATGTTTAAAAATTTTTTAAAATTTCTATTTTTAATAATCTTTAAAAAATTGGAAATATTTTCTAAATTGTCGCTAATCAATTTCGAATTTTCAACGCCAATATGTCTAATTCCAATTGAGTAAATGAATCTTTGTAATGAAACATTTTTTGATTTTTCTATGGAATTTTTTAAATTATTCACTGACAATTCTCCCCAACCATCTAATGAAATAATTTTTTTATAATCCAATGCAAATATATCCTGAGGTTTTTTTATTAAATTTAAATTCCAAAAATTTTCTACAACTTTTTTTCCAAATCCATCAATATTTAGTGCTTCTTTTGAAATAAAATGCTTTATTTTTTCAATCGAAATTCTTTCACATCCATAACCATCATTAATACATCTTCTCACAGCATCATATTTTTTGGTTGTTGTATTAAATTCTTTAATCGTTTTAGATCCACAAGATGGACAGTTATCGGGAAATTTAAAAATTTTTGAATTTTTGTCTCTTTTGGTTTTATCTACTTCAATTACATGAGGTATTACATCTCCTGCTCTTTCTATTTTAATAACATCCCCAAGTCTTATATCTTTTCTTTTTATCTCATCTTCATTATGCAAAGTAGCGTTCGCTACAATTACTCCTCCTATATTAACTGGTTCGACTTTAGCTACAGGCGTAAGTGCACCAGTTCTGCCAACTTGAATTTCAATATTTTTAATTTTTGTGATAGCACTATCTGCTGAAAATTTATGGGCTATTGCCCATCTTGGTGCACTTGAAGTAAATCCTAACCTATTTTGCAAATTTAAGTCATCTATTTTATAAACTAAACCATCAACATCATAGTCAATATCAAATCTAGTTTCCTCAAACTTTTTATGAAAATTTATTAATTGTTTAATATTAGATAAAATTTTATTATGTTTATTTGTTTTGAAGCCCCATTTTTTTAAATCTTTTAAAAATTCACTTTGAAATTTAAAAGTATTATTTTGAATAAATCCAAAAGTGTAAGCAACAAAATTAAGAGGGATTTTTTTTGTTTCGTTTGGATCTTTTTGGCGTAAAGTTCCAGATGCTGCGTTTCTAGGATTGGCAAATTCATTTTTTAATTTTAAAAAATCTCCTTTTTTTATAAAAACTTCCCCTCTTATTTCAATTTCATTTGGAAAGTTTGGTACGTTTATTTTTTTTGGAATGTCTTTAATTGTCTTTAAATTTTCTGTAATCACTTCTCCAGTTAATCCATCCCCTCTGGAGACGCCATATACTAGTTTTTTATTTTTGTATGTTAAAGATGCTGAAATACCGTCAATTTTAGGCTCAACACTATAATTAAGTTTAATATTTTTATTTAAATAATTAAATATTTTTTTTTCAAAGTTTATTAAATCATTTTTGCTGAATGCATTTGATAGAGAAAGCATTGGAACTTTATGTTTATATTTTTCAAATGATCTAGATGGTTTATAACCAACAACTTTATCTGGAGACTTATTATTTTTTAAAAATTTATATTTATTTTCTAATTCTAGAATATCATATTTTAACTTGTCATATTTAGAATCGGATATGATTGGTTTACTTTTATCATAGTATAATTTATTATGATTAAATAATTCTTTTAATTTATAATTATAATTTTTAATTATTTCATCCTTTTTCATTTAATTTAGGTTATTCAAAAAGTTGTTTAAATTTTTTTATAAAGTTTTTTTTTTCATTTTTACTGTTGATTTTTCTTTTTTCATATTCATTGTTTAAAATTTTATAGCTAGCTTCATACCATTCGCTTGATTGATAATTATATCCAAGTAAAGATGCATACTTTGTTGCTTCATCATCAAGGCCAAGTTTAAAATGTAATTCTACTAAACGGAAAAGAGCTTCTTCAACATAAATTGTTGAATCATATTGATTTATAACTACCTTAAACCTATTAATTGCTGGTATCCATTTTTCTCTTTGAATATAATACCTTGCTAAATACATTTCTTTTGAAGCCATTATTTCAACTATTAATTCTAATTTATACTTTGAGTCTATTGCATAATCTGAATTAGGATAATTTTTTATAATATAATCAAAGTATTTTTTTGATTGTAAAATTTCATTTAAATCTTTTTTTTCATCTACTATTTGGTCATAATGACATAAAGCTAATAAATAGTATGCATAATCTGAATTTTTATGGTTTTTATATTTTACAATAAATCTCTCCAAATCATTTATTGCATTTGCATAATAACCTTGGGAAAAGTAACCGTACGCAGACATTAAAACTGCTCTTGGGGCCCAAACCGATTGTGGAAACAATAATTCTGCTTCACTAAATTTTTTTCCAGCATAAATAACATCACCTTTTTCAAATTCTTGCATCGCTTGATTATAAACTTCTATCATTTGTGTCTCTAAATTTTTTTCTTTAATAACTGTAGCTTTGTCCTCATTCTTAGAACAAGATAATGCTAATAAAAAAATTATGAAATAAGATATATTTATAGAAAATCTCATTTTATTGTTTTAACAGATTAATTTAAATTTTCTAACTTTTAAGCGATTGATTTCAAATTATGATAATTTGCAAATGTATGTGGTAATTCTTTACCTTTTATCTCGATTAATGAGTAATTTGATTTATCTTCAAAAACTTTCTTAAGCAACTCATTTGTTAAACTATGACCTCCTTGAGAACACTTTAAAGAACCAATAATTTTATATCCAGATAGAAATAGATCTCCCATACAATCAAGTATTTTGTGATTTACAAATTCTTTGTCATTTCTTAAACCATCTCTATTTAAAATTTGATTATTTTTAATCACTATAGCATTTGTGAGGTCTCCACCTTTTCCAAGGTTCATCTTTTTTAATTTTTCGATATCTTCGTATAAACAAAAAGTTCTAGAATTAAATATGACTTTTAAATCATCTTCAAAAATATTTATTTTATTCTTTTGCTCACCAATAAGCTGATTATTATATTTTATTTCAAATTCTATTTCCCCAGTTACATTGGACTTATTAATACTTATTTGTTTTTCACCAGTCTTGTAACTAATTTTTTTATTAATTTTAATTATCTTGATCGGTTTATCACTAAATTTTAGTCCTGCTTTATTTATTTCATCTACAAATAGTTTCGCAGATCCATCTAAAATTGGAACTTCTTGAGAATCTAATTCTACAATAGCATTGTCAATTCCTGTTCCATATAAAGCACCCATTAGATGTTCAATTGTTGAAATTTTTGTTCCATATTGATTAGAAATAGTTGTACATAAAGTTGTATCAGAAACATTATTGTACAATGGATAGACTACATTATTAACTTTTAGGTCTTTTCTTTTGAAAACTATTCCTGTGTTGGGTTCTGCTGGCAGAAGGTTTAATTTAGACTTTAAACCAGTGTGTATTCCTATACCTTCAAAGGATAATTTTTTAGATATTGTTTTTTGAGTTAATATGGACACCCAAAACTTATATAAAAATATTAGTGAGATAAGTACTCAAGAAATATTACAAGAAAATACGGTTATTTACTGAAAAAGTTGAAAAATTTCTCGAACAAACCTTGTTTTTTTGTCGAAAATTTAGGTGTTTCTATATTGTTTAAATAACAAATAAGACCTGACTTACAAATCTCAACATCATTCTCATCGTAATATTTAATTGATTTATAACCAAATTTATCTTCTAAAAAAAAGGAGTTATTATTAAATAGCCTCGAACCCTCTCCAATTAAGAAAAGATTAGAATTATTTAATTTTAGGTTGTATTTGCTTATGTTGGATTTTGTAAATGTTAAGTCAAAAATTTCTTGAATTCTATACAAAATGACTTTTTTTAGAGTATTTATTGATATGTTTTTGTTTAAAATTATATTTGTTGAAAGTGAATTATATTTTTGTGTATCATCATAAGAAAATTCGGTCTCAGATTTACTGAATAATTTTTTAATTTGGTCAGCTTCTTGAATACTAATTTTAAAAATTTTTGAAATGTCCTTTGTGATATTAAAACTACCTATTGGTATTGAATAAATTACTTTTAAATTATTATTCTCATATATTGTAATCGTAGTTTTATTAAATCCTATTTCCAAAAAAGAAATATTTTCATAATTAAATTTATTTAAATAATACGATGTTTTTGTATAAGATGTACAAAAAAAATTTCTAATATTAAGATTAATTTTATTAAACTTTTCCCTAATATTGATATTAAATTTTTTAGGAGAGCATATTAATTTAAAATCTACCTTTATGTTGTCAATTTTATTAAGCTGAAATGGAAATTTATAGTAAATTTTATCACTAACTATACACTTATCAATAATTATATGAGCAATATCATAATGATTATAATTAATATTCATTAGATGATTCAATTCTAACAAAAGAGATTTAAAAATTTTATTTATTGATGATGTATCATTTAATCTTTTATTTAATGAAAGATTAATTTCAAACAAGTTTTTTGGATTATTAATTAAAATAATATCTTTAATATAAGATGATGTTTTTTTTTCGGCTTTTTTTATTACATTTTTTATCTCGTTAAAATAATTTAAATTTTCAGTTTCCAAAACTATGGGTATACTCTCATAAAATTTTTCTTTAAGATCCTCATCAAATGTTACAAATCTAATATTTGAAGTTCCAAAATCTAAAATATTATACAAATTTTTTTTATTCATTTTTCAAAACTAAACGATTAGCTATTCTAAGATCAATTATTGAATTTGGTTTTATATGATTCTCTTTTTTGAAATTTTTATAAAGATTTATTGCGTTGGCAACATTTTTACTGGGCAGCATTACTAAGATATTATTTGGATAATACAAATCCCATCTCTTGTTTTTATGAAAATAATACTTAGTTATAGATTTATAATTAATTTTTTGTTCATTTAACTCCTCCTTAAGTTTGATAAATTCAGATATATTAAACTTTCCAAAAATAATTGGAAGATTTTCATTAATATTTATATCTTGAACTAGAATAAACCGATTATTTTCTCCAATGTAATATTTTTTCTGATTCATAAAAGTGGTCGCAATTAAATTAGTTTTATTTGCACTGACAATAATTGTTGACGGATAACTTTTTTTTATTTTTATATTTTCTAGATAATTTACTTTTTCCAAATTTTTCAAAATATTTTTCTTATCTATGAAAAATATATTTTTATCATTTAAGTAACTTAATTTTACAGAAACCCTTGAATTCAATTCAGGTTTATCTAATTTTATAACTATATTTTTTATTAAAAAATTCTGCTCAAAATTACTCAGTAATGTTTGATTGCTTATTGTTGATAAAAGCAAAAATAAGAGAAAATAAAAGTATATTTTATTTCTATTTATATATTGATGCATCACTTAAAATTTTGTTTATCAAATTTTTGAAAGTAATGTTATTAAATTTTGCTATTTCGGGTACCAGCGATAAAGATGTCATTCCAGGTTGAGTATTAGTTTCAAGCAAATAAAATTTATTCTTATAAAATCTAAAATCTGAACGACTAACCCCACGACATTTCAATATTTTATGAGCTTTTAAAGCAATATTTGTAACTTCGTCATATTTTTTTTTTGAAATTTTTATTGGAATTATATGTTCTGTTTTAGCTTTCGGATTATATTTTGCTTCGTAATCATAAAATTTTCTTTTGGGTTTTAATTCAATTGCCCCTAATATATTCCCCGATAAAATTGCAACTTGTATTTCTCTTCCAGGTATATATTTCTCGAAAAGAATTTCTCCATACTCTTGGAGTTTGTTTATATTTTTAATGACGTTTTTTTTGTTACATATAAACACATTTACACTTGAGCCTTCATTTAATGGCTTTATGATTAGAGGAAATCCAAATTTACTTTTTAATTTCTTAAGAATATTTTTTTTATTTAGTGAGTTTTTAAAAGAATATTTCAAATATTTCGGCGTAAGAATTTTATTTTTTAAAAATATTTTTTTTGATAACTCTTTATCAATCGCTAAAGATGAAGATAATACTCCTGAATGAGTATATTTAACTTTTTCAGATTCTAAAATTGCTTGAATATAACCATCTTCTCCATATCTACCATGCAACAAGTTTAATACTACATTTGGTTTAAATTCTCTTAGTACTTTAACAAATTGCCCATCAGGATTTACAACTTTAATAATATATTTTTTATCTTTATTTAATTCATAAAGAACACTTTTTGCAGTTTGTATACTAATATCTTTTTCTTTTGAATAACCACCTGCTAAAATCAAAATTTTTTTCACTATTCTATAATTTTAATTTCCAAATTAATGCTAATACCAGTTTTGTCTTTAACATTTTTTTTTACAAAATTGATTAATGAATTCATTTCGTCAAAAGATGCATTATTTTTATTAACAAAAAAATTTGAATGTTTTTTTGATATGTAAGCATCTCCAAAATTAATATTCTCAGGAACTGATTCTTTTATAAGTTCCCATGCTTTTTTTGTTGTTTGATCAATAGGATTTTTAAAAGTACTTCCGCCAGTCTTTATTTTTGAAGGTTGAGAATTATTTTTTTTTATAGCTAA
Organism: uncultured Pelagibacteraceae bacterium; assembly: GCA_902542975.1. Classification (GTDB taxonomy): domain Bacteria; phylum Pseudomonadota; class Alphaproteobacteria; order Pelagibacterales; family Pelagibacteraceae; genus Pelagibacter. Next base: position 38,153 of record CACBWM010000007.1, read on the forward strand.
TTCTTGCATCAAATTTTTTATTTTATTTTTGTTTGATAAATTACCTTTAAATGTCGCACTTAAAAAAATTAAATTTTCATTTAATTCTATTTTTCTATATTTAAAGGTAATTTTGCTTGATGGTATAAGTTTAATATTTCCATTTGTATCAATGCATTGTAACGATATTAATTTATCCTTAAATTCTGTTCCAAAACAGCCAGAATTCATTTTAAGACCACCTCCAACCGAGCCAGGGATACAGTACATAAACTCAAAACCACTTATACCATTTTCTAGAGCATATTCTGAAAGTTTTTTTTGTGAGCATGCTGAGCCTGCAATTATAGTGTCTGGTTTTAATTTTGATAATGTACTAAAATTATTACTAAGCTTAATAATTACACCTTCGTAAATATTGTCGTTAAATAAGACATTGGAACCCATTCCTAATATAAACATTTTTCCTCTATTATTATACAATTTTAGGAATTCCTTTAATTCTGAAAGATTTTTTGGTTTAAAAAAAATTTTTGATTTACCACCTATATTAAACCAATTAAATTTTTTAATATCGATATTAAAAAATATATCTGCATTAAATTTATTTTTAAAATCTTCGATATCTTTTAATTCCATATTAATTAAGATTTCTTACCCAATTTGTTATAGATCCAGCACCCATAGCAATAAAAATTTTACTTCCAAATGCAATATTTTTGATAATTTTTTTTAAATCTATTTCATTTTTAAGCATTATCAAATTTACTTTCGAATTTTTTGCAATTAATTTTGCAAATGAAGAATATGAAAATCCTAATTTTAGCGTCTCACTTGCTTTATAGATTGGGCAAAGTAAAACTGTATTTGCATTTTTAAAACATTTAGAAAACTCGTTTTTTAAATTTTTTATTCTTGAAATTCTATGTGGTTGAAAAATACAAACTATTTCCTCTTTGTCATATACTTTGCTAACACCATCTAATACTGATGAAATTTCAGTTGGATGATGTGCATAATCATCAAAAAATGGTACTTTATTAATTTCGAATAAAAAATTAAATCTTCTCTGAACACCATTGAAATTTTTTAAGCTCAATTTAATTATTTTATCTGATACACCAATTGAAAACGCTACTGCTAATGCTGATGCTGCATTTTTTATATTATGCAATCCCAACAAAGGTATTGAAATATTATTAATAATTTTTGTTTTACCTGGTATTTTAATCCTGATACTAAATTTCGAATATTTTCTATTCTGGATTATATTAAAAATGTGGAAATTTGATTTCTGACTTAAGCCAAATGTATAATAATTATTATTTTTAAGTTTTGGTAAAATATTTTTTATATTTTTATCGTCTAAACATAAAAAAGCCTTTCCAAATGAAGGAGTTTTATCAATAAATTCTATAAATTTATTTTTTAGATTTTTCATAGTTTTGTAGTAATCTAAGTGCTCATTATCAATATTGGTTATTATTGAATAATTAAAAGGTATTCGAAGAAAACTACCATCTGACTCGTCAGACTCAACTAAACTCCAGTCACTTTTTCCTAATTTTGCTGAGCTTCCAATCGAATTTAAAACACCTCCGTTTATTATTGTAGGGTCTAGTTTTGCGTAATTTAAAATGTTTGACAAAATTGAGGTTGTTGTAGTTTTACCATGTGATCCTGTCACAACAATGTTTTTCATTAAAGAAACTAAATGGCCCAATAATTCTCCTCTTTTATAAATCGGTAAGTTTAATTTTTTAGCTTGCTTGAATTCTGGATTTGATTTTTTTATAGCTGATGAAACAACCAAAACAGTACAATTTTTTATATTTTTTTTACTGTGCTTTAAATAGATGGGGATTTTTCTTTTTCTAAGTAAATTGAGGTTTTTATTATCAGATATATCGCTTCCCTGTATTTTAAAACCTAAACTATCCATTATTAATGCCAAACCACTCATTCCAATACCACCAATTCCAACAAAATGAATCAGTTCTGTTTTTCCGATATTAATTTTCATCTATAATTTCTATAATCTTATTATTTATATTATTCCAAGTATTTTTTTCAGTAATTTTCTCAAGATTTTTAATTTTTTCATTGTAATTTTGACGATTGTTAAATATCTCAAAAATCATTTTTGAAAGTTTATCAACATCAAATTTATCCTGGTTTATTAACCAACAACAATTTTTTTTATAGTAATATTCTGAGTTATGAAATTGATGATTATCTTTTGCAGACGGAAGAGGAATTGAAACAAACGGTATGTTCAAGAATGAAAGTTCACTTAAAGTACTTGCGCCCCCTCTGGTAATTGCAAAATCTATACCATTATAAAGCTCATCACTGTCATTCGTAAATTCAACAAATTTATAATTTATATTTAATTTTTCATATTTATTTTTTATTGAAGATAAATTATTCATATTTGATATCTGCTGAATAACTTCTAATTTTTTTTTTTTTGAAATTTCAATTATTAATTCTGTTATATTTTTATCGAAAAATGATGCTCCTTGACTTCCACCAATAATAAGAATTTTTATTATTTCTTTTTTTTGACTAATTAAATTTTTTTTTAAATTATAAATCTGTTTTTTTAAAATGGGTTCTACTACAACTTTTTTAGAGTTATATTCTATAGGAAAATTTTTTATATTTTTATCGTAACAAATTATTTTTGTGGAAAATTTTAAAGCAAATCGATTGGATCTACCTAAAACACTATTAGGCTCAAATAAGAAAATTTTTTTTTTTAAAATATATGCGGCCAAACAAAATGGAAATGTCATATATCCACCAGTGCTAATTAAAATATTTGTATTATTTTTTTTTATAAAACTAATAGATTTAAATACATTTAAAAAATATTTTAAAATATTTATCGGAAGCAAGTAAGGTTTTAAAAATAAATTTGGTACGTCAATTAATTCATATTTAAATTTTTTGCTATTTATAAATTTACTACCTCTTAAATCAGAAACCATACTAACAGAAAATTTATTTTTTAAATGTTCAAAAATACAGGTTGATGGCACTACGTGACCGCCAGAACCACCTGTAACAATAAGTATATTTTTCATACTAATTTAATTTTCTTTTAGTCAAATTTAATATTATTCCAGTTAAAATTGATGTTCCAACTATCGAAGAACCACCATAACTTATAAATGGCATAGTCATACCTGTGGTTGGGAGCATTCTGATATTAACTCCAATGTGTATAAAGGTTTGTAAAAGTATTATTGAAATACTTCCAACTAATATAAGTTTATAATTATTATTTTTTGTAAAATTTATTTTTTTTAAAACTCTATAAGAGAATACTAAATAGAGTAGTATTATACCTATTAAAATTATTACTCCAAATTCTTCAGCAATCACAGAAATTATATAATCCGTATGAGCTTCTGGTATTCTTGAATTTAAAGTTCCTTCTCCAATACCTTTTCCAAAAAAACCTCCACTAGATATTGCATCGCTTGCTTTATCAGCCTGGTAATTATTACCGCTAGAAGTATCTAAAAATGACATTAATCTTATTCTTATGTATTCGAATTTAGGCACTAAAAAGACTAAAAAAAGAGTTAATGAACATACTGTTGATATTGAGATTGCAAAAAGAAATAAATTTATTCCTGAAACAAAAATGATAGCCAACCAAACAGAGATTATTAATAATGTTTGTCCTAAGTCTGGTTGTGATAAAAGTAAAATAATAATTGGGACTAAAACGGCTGAACTCATAAGATATTTTAAGTAGAGATTTTTTCTTTCTAATGAAATTATTAGTGAAATAACAATCACGAAAAAAGGTTTTAAGGTCTCAATTGGCTGAAATCTAGGTAATGAGCCAATATCTAACCATCTCTTTGAACCTTTAACCTCTACTCCTATTAAAGGAACTAGAAATAAGGAAATAAATGAGATTAAAAATAATACAACTGATAACTTAATTAAAATTTTCTGATCTAGTAAAGATAATATCAAAATTAGAAATATTCCTATACTAACAAAAGTTAGATGTTTCAAAAAAAAATAGTAGGAATTTGTATTTAATTTGTCTGATGCTATTATTGAAGTTGAAACTAAAGAAAAAAATAAACCTAAAGAAAATAATAGACTTATTACCAAAAAAATTGTCTTATCAATATTTTTCCACCAATCATAAAATGTATCAGAATAATTATTCATTAAATTGATAAATACCTTTTAACTAGCATATTAAATTTTTTACCCCTATCTTCAAAATTTTTATATTGATCAAAAGATGCGGCTGAAGGACTAAATAAAATTATAGCTTTTGTTCTTATATTCTGAAACTTAGGAATTAATTTAAAAGTTGATTTTAGATCTTTTGACAAAGTAACTTTAAACTTATTTTTGAATAGTTTTGAAAAAATATATCTATCTTTTCCATAAATATATGCCTCTAAGTTTTTATAGTACTTTTTATTTAACTTAAATTTATCTCCTAATTTAAATAATCCTCCCAAAATCCAAAATATTTTTTCATTTGTTTCTAGAAATGGAATAGTTGAAGATAAAGTTGTTGATTTAGAATCATTTACAATTTTTAAATATTTGGAGTTATAAATAACCTCTTGCCTAAATTTCAGAGACTTAAAATTATTTATGGTTTTTATAACAGTTTTTAAGTTAAGTTGCATGAATTTTGATAGTTCAAATAAAAAATTTAAATTTTCAAAGTTTGCTGAATTTATAAAATTGCTATTATTTAATTTATTTTTTAAACGTTTATATTTATCTCTAGTTACAAATATTATTTTAGATTTAATATTTTTAGATCTTAATAATTTCTTTAATAGATTATTATTCGATATTAACGCTACATCATTTTCATTTTGTTTTGTTACGCATTTTAATTTTGATAATGCATAGTTCCTCATTGTATTATGTCTTTCTAAATGATCGGGGGAAATATTAATAATTAAAGAAAATTTTGATTTGAAATATTTGCTATAAGCTAATTGATATGAGGAAGCTTCAACTACAAAAATAGTTTTTTTTGTAACTTTTATTTCTTTTAAAATAGGGTTCCCAATATTGCCTGTTAACCTTACATCATAATTATGATTTTTTAAAATTTCATATAATAATTTACTTGTAGTTGATTTTCCATTTGTGCCAGTAATTGTAATTGTTAAAACATCGGGATTAAACTTATAAAAAATATCTAAATCAGTAATAATTTTTTTTTTGTTCTTCTTTAAATAGTTAGATAACTGACATCTATTTATATTAATACCAGGGCTTATAATTATATAATCAAAATTGTTATTTGATAATTTTGATTTCGAAATAAAAAATCTTTTAAATTTATTATTTAATTTTTTCCTATTATCATCAAATATAAAACACTTATTTTTTTGTTTTAAATATTTGAATGAGGAAATTCCAGATTGTCCAAAACCATAAATTAAAAATTTTTTGCTTAAATTTTTATTTTTTAATTTCATTATCTAAGTTTTAAAGTTGCTAATCCAATCATCGCCAAAATAATTGAAATTATCCAAAACCTGATAACAACTGTTGACTCTGGCCACCCTTTTTTCTCAAAATGATGGTGGATAGGAGCCATTCTAAATATTCTTTTACCTGTCAATTTATAAGAAATAACTTGAACTATTACAGAAACAGCTTCTAAAACAAATAATCCTCCCGTTATCGCTAATACAATTTCGTGTTTAGTTATTATACCAACTGCTCCTAATGAACCTCCTAAAGATAACGATCCAGTATCTCCCATAAAAATTTTTGCTGGTGGTGCATTAAACCAAAGAAATCCCAAACAAGCTCCAATTATTGATCCACAAAATATTGATGCTTCTCCAACTCCTTCTATGTAAGTAATTTGAAGATAATCTGAAAAAATAACATTACCTGATACGTAACTAATAAATGCAAAACAAGTAGCAACTAACATTACTGGGACTGTAGCCAATCCATCTAAACCATCAGTTAAATTAACTGCGTTTGATGCACCAACTAATACAAACATGTAAAAAGGAACAAAAAACCATCCAAGATTGATCACTAAATTTTTGAAAAAAGGAAAATATAGATTATTTATTTCATCAGAATTACTTGTCGAATAAAGTATAAATATTCCAATTAAAGCTAAAACAATTTGTAAAGAGAACTTAAATTTAGAAGAAATTCCTTGAGAACTTTTTAACTTTATTTTTTTGTAATCATCGTAGGCTCCTAACAATCCGAAAGATAAAGCAATGTAAATTAAAAACCAGATATATGGATTTGATAAATCACCCCACAACAATACACCTGAAAAAACACCCAATAATATAATTAGACCACCCATTGTTGGTGTTCCAATTTTTCTAATTATATGATCGCTTGGTCCATCTTCTCTAATCGGATTATGAATTTGTTTTGATGAAAAAAAATTAATTAATGGGTTTCCAACTAAAAAAACAACTACCATAGCAGTAAACATTGAAAGTCCAGTTCTTACAGTTAAATATTTAAAAACATTGAGAAAACTAAATTGATCTACTAAAATTGAAAAAAGTTGGTATAACATTAATTTTTTGATCCAATTTGTTTTATTATTTGGTTAAGTCCTGTTGAATTTGACCCTTTTATCATAAGGAAATCACCATTATTTAAATTATTTTTTATTATATTAATTATATCATTAGTTGATTTAAGTATTTTTCCTCTTTTTTGTGTTCTAATTTTGTTAAATGTTTCGACAATATTATTCCCAAAAACAAACAATTTTTTAAACTTTGCCTTATTAATATTTTTTGCAGCTTCAACATGATGTTTTTTTGAATATTTTCCTAATTCTAACATATCGCCTAATAATATAAATTTTTTATTTGGATTTATTTTTAAATTATCAAAATTCTTAATTGAGAAGTTCAGTGATAATGGATTTGAATTATAACTTTCATCTATAATATTTATTTTTTTTGAATCAATAATAATTTTTTTTATATTTCCTCTACCGCTAGGTATTTTGTAATTGAGAAAGAAGTTACTTTTAATTTTATCAATAATATTTAGACTTTTGCAAACTGCTACGGAAGCTAATATATTATTGATATAAGGTATTAAATTATTATTAATTTTAAATTTATATATTTTAAAGTTTACACTAATAAAAATAATACTATTTTTCTTAGATTTATTTACCTTTGATAATCTAATGTCAGAATTTTTATGTTTTCCAAAAGAAATGATTTCTAAACTATTTTTATTTGCTAATTTTGAAAAAAAATCGAAAAATTTATCGTCTTTATTCAATATAATAGTTCCACTTTTTTTTATATTAAAAATAATCTCCGATTTAGCTTTAGCTATATCAAACAAAGTTCTAAAATTTTTAGCATGTGCATAGCTTATATTAGTAATAACTCCAATATCAGGTTTAATTATTTTTGATAAATAATCTATTTCTCCCTTCCTATCCATACCAATTTCAAATATTCCATAAGATGTATATTTGTTTAAATTTGTTAAAGAAATTGGCAAACCAAATTTATTATTGAATGAATTTTTTGAAAAAATTGTGGGATAACTTTTTTGTAGAGATTGTCCTAATAACTCTTTAAGTGAGGTCTTCCCAGAAGACCCCGTAATTGCAACTTGAGTTGCAAAAGATGAAACTCTTATTTTTTGAGATAATTTATTTAATAGTTCCAGAGTACTTTTAACATTAATTATTTTTTTGCCAGAATTTGAAGTATTTTGAAGTATTGCTAGTTTTGCACCATTCTTTAAAGCCTCATCTGCAAATTTATTACCATCTAATCTCTTCCCCTTTATTCCAAAGAAAATTTTATTTTTATTCTTCCCTTTTGAATTTGTGCTTATTCTTAAATTTTTTAAATTCTCTAATTTTTTGTTTTTTATAAGTTCTTTAAGTATATTCAATTTCCAATCTTTTGATGACAATCTATTTTTTATAATTATAGATTTTTTTATGTGGTCTCTGTCAGAAAATTTTTTTTCTTTAATGTATTCTTGAGTGCTTTCATGTCCTTTTCCTGCAATAATTAATACCTCATCAGATTTGCCATTTAAAATAGCTTTTCTTATAGCAAGTTTTCTTGATGGTATTTCAGTCATTTTAGAGGATGAAATTGACTGCTTAATGCTGTGTCTGATTTTTTTTGGATTTTCAGTCCTAGGATTATCGTCTGTAAGATAAATATGATTGCATAATTTGTTTGCAATTTTGCCCATAATTGGTCTTTTTTTTTTATCTCTTTCGCCTCCACATCCAAATACAATATTAATTTTCCTTAAACTAAACTGTTCTTTAACATTTTCTATGCAAGTTTTAAGAGCTTCAGGAGTATGCGCATAATCTAAAATTACTACACAATTATTATTAGTTTTTCCAATTAACTCAATTCTTCCTTCTGTTGATTTTATGTATTTAAGAATTTTTACAATATTTTCAATTTTTAAATTGCTTTTAAGTGCTGCAGCGATCGCCATCATCAAATTTTTAATTTGGATTTTTCCAATTAAACTAGTTTTAAATTGATATTCTTTATTTTTATAAGAAAATTCTACAAGCTGATGGTTATTTAAAATTTTTATTGAAGTAATTTTTAAAAAACTATTTAATTTACCAATACTTAATAAATTTAATTTTTTTCTTTTTGCAATTTTTTTAAAAGTTTTTAGATATTTTGTGTCTTTATCAAATATTAAATTTCCATTTTTTTTTGTTAATTCATTAAATAAAATTAACTTCGAATTAAGATAATTTTTATAATTTTTATGGTAATCTAAATGATCTCTACTTAAATTGGTAAATATAGAAGTGTTAAATTTAATTCCATGTAATCTTTTTTGATGTAAACCATGACTTGAAGCTTCTAAAATTACATTTTCAATATTTTTATTCTTTAAATTTGAGAGTATTTTATTAATTGTAATGGTATCAACAGTTGTATTATTTAGTTTAGAACTTATACCATTTAATTTGACTCCCAAAGTTCCAATTGAAGCTACTTTTTTTTTGTTATATTTTAATATCTGGTAATAAAAATTAACAATAGAAGATTTGCCGTTAGTTCCGGTTACTGCAATTATGTTATTTGGTTTTTTATAGTAGTATTTTTTCACAAAATTAGATAAGGCTAACCTAGGATCACTTACCTTGATATAATATATGCCTTTATCAATACCTGTGTTAAACTTATTTGATACAATTATTCTAGCTCCTTTTGATATGGCCTCATTTATGAAATGATTTCCATTAAATTTACTTCCCTTAATTGCAAAAAATATATAATTTTTTTTAATTTTTTTTGAATTAAATTCGAACCCTTTAAAACTCTTATTACTAAAATCACTTTTTAGATTTTTAAAGAAGCTTTTTAATCTCATATTAAAATTTCTTAATACTTTATGGCTAAAATAGGCCCAATTTTTTCAATTATATTTCTAGCAACTTCAACAGAGGTCCAACCAGCTGTGTTATAGGGTGTTCCAACTATCTTCCTCTCTTTACCATCATTGTAATTATAGACATAAGTTTCACTTAACTTTGGTTCGTCTAATAAAACAATTAACACGTATTTTGGCGAAGGAACTGGAAAAATCGAAGCAAAAGTATTAATTTTTTTTTTCGAATATTTGCCATCAATTGATTTTTGTGCAGTTCCAGTTTTTCCTGCTATTTGGTAGCCTTTAATATTCGCTAAATTAGCAGTTCCTTGTTCTGAAGTTACAATTTTTCTCAATATGTCGTTAATCTTATTTGAAGTTTCTTTAGTTATTACTTGTTCGCCTTTTTCATAATTTTTCTCATTTTTAATTAAAGTTGGTTTAATTTTATAACCACCATTTGCGATTATCGCATAAGCTTTTGCAAGTTGTAGTGGTGTAGTTGTTATACCATGTCCATAAGCCGATGTGGCTAATTTGCATTTACCCCAATTAAAAGGGATTGGTTCACCAACTTCTTCAATATCAAATTCTGTTTTTTTTAATAAATCTAAATCGTCTAAAAATTTTTTAAAATTCTCAAGCCCAACTCTCTGTGCAATTTTAATTGAACCTATGTTCCCAGATCTAATTAATATTTCTTCTGCAGTAAGATTTGACGGAATATCCAGGTCATATTCAGAGATTGATCTTCCAGCACATTTTATTTTTTTTGGTAAATTTTCAAAAAGAGTATCTTCTTTAATAACATTTTGTTTGAATCCAGCAGCTATTGTAAATGTTTTAAAAACTGAACCAAGTTCATAAACAGCTTTTGTTGATCTATTAATAAATTTTTTATCAGAAATATTTTCTCTTTTGTTTAGATCATAATCTGGCAGAGAAACCATCGAGATAATTTCACCATTGTTGATATTCATTAAAATAGCTGTGCTTCCATAACTATTAAAAATGTCTTGATATTTTAGTAACTCTTGTCTTGTTAAATATTGTATTTCGGTATCTAAAGTAAGTTTTAAAGGTTTATTAGATGTTGTTAATTCATAATCAAAAGATTTCTCTATACCTGATACTCCGTTATTATCTGTATCAATCTGTCCCAATATATGGCTAAAAAGATTACCGTTAGGGTAAACACGTGCAATCTTTTCTTCCTCTTTAAATGATTTTTCACCCAATAATTTTATTTTTTCAAGTTTTTCTGGAGATATTTTTTTTTTTACATAAAAAAATTTTTTTCCATTTATTTCCTTTTCAAATTTTTTATCAGGAAAGATTAATCTTAATGAAATTAATAATTTTTCTTTATTAATTAAATTATTTGGATTAATGCCTAAATTAGTCACTCTCACTGTTTTAGCAATAATATTTCCATTTCTATCCATTATAGATGCTCTATATTTTTCTTTTTCTTTTATAACTGGTATTTCGTTTACTTTTTTAAAACCTAAATAGATGGTTTTAGATGTAAAAATTATTGTAATTAAAAAAAAAACAAAAAAAATAAAAGATATGCGCTCAAAGGATATTTTTAGATTTGAATTATTTTTTTCAAATTTGAAATTTTCCTCAATATTATTCATTTTTAAATATAAAAGTTTTTAAGTCTGTAATTTTTTTTTTTTTTAATTCTTTTTCAAAATATAATTGAGAGTACTCCATTAATTTATTTGGCGATGTAAGATAATTATAATCCAGTAAAACTAACTCATGAATCTCATTCAAAGCTCTAATATTTTCTTGAGTTTCAAAAATTTTTTTATCAAGATTTTTTGTAGAATTTTTAATAAAAGTAGTTGAAATTATTAAAAAAATGATTGGAATAAATATAAGTATTTTTTTAAACATCAAAATTTAAATTTTCTATATCTTTTAAATAATTAAAATTATTTACAAATTTTTTAAAATCACATCCATTTTCTAATTTGTAAGCAAATCTAAGTTTTGCTGATCTCGATGGTGGATTTATTCTAACCTCACTAGACGAAGGTATTATTGGTTTTTTTTTGATTAAATTAAAATATTTTTTTGCCGTAATACTTTTGGGTAAATACCTGGAAGAATTCTTTATTTCTGAATATTCTTTAAAAAAGAACTTTACTATTTTATCCTCAATCGAGTGAAAAGTTACGACTACTATTGCTCCGCCAATTGGTAAAATATTGTAGGCTTTTATTAAACCATTTATTAGCTCTGTTATTTCTTTGTTTACAAAAATTCTAAGTGCTTGAAAAATTTTAGTAGATTTATTTTTTCCACTTTTATTTTTTTTAATACTTTCTACAATTTCTACAAGATTTTCAGTTTCAATTATTTTATTTTTTCTTAATTGTACAATTTTCTTTGATATTTGTTTTGCATATTTTTCATCACCAAAATATTTAAAAATTTTAAAAAGTCCTTGCTCACTCATTTTTGAAATGACTTCATCACAAGAAAAATCATTTAAGCCCATTCTCATGTCTAGCTTTCCCTTGCTTTTGAAAGAAAGACCTCTATTTAGATCAGAAATCTGATTTAATGAATATCCTAAGTCAAATATAATTGCTTTAATATTATCTTCTTTGATTTTGTCGATATCTGAAAATTTGATGTTATAAAACTTAAATCTTTTTTTGTACTTTGTCTGTAATTTAGTAGCGATACTATTAACAGAATTATCTCTATCTAATGCTATTATATTATTTGAATTATCCTCTAATATTTTTTTTGAATAGCCGCCTGCGCCGAATGTACAATCGATAAATGTGCCACCATAAAGAGGGGAAATAATACTAACTAATTCGTTTAGTAATACTGGAAAATGTTTTTCCAGATTTATGGTGGCATTCATTTATTTTTTCGAAGACCATTAATTTTTTTGTCTTCTCAAAAATGCCGGAATTTCTAAATCTTCATCTTGCTCTAAAACTGTCTCCTCTGACGAAGTTGATAACTCTTCATTAGCACCAGAATTAAATAATTCAGGAGTATCCTCATCGCTTAGGTCGAAATTCTCCAAACCATTATTTTCAGATGTTTGATCTTCAATATTATGCTCAAACTCAGAATTAATAGAACTAGCAATAGTCGCTTCCGTTTGCTCTAAAGACTCACTTACTAAAGTACTTGATGACTCATTTGCTTCATTGCTATCTATATTTTTGGAGCTCAAGTCATCATTTTTTACTTCTTCATCTATTTTAAGAGCATTAGCACCATTAGTAATGATCGAACTGTTACTATTTGTAAAAGCAAATGATTGGGAGGACCCAGTGTTTGTAAATTCTGAATAACCTGGGTTTCTATTTTGTATTCTATGAACCATATTAATAACTGATTTAGGTTCGGGTTGCTGACCATCTAGAGCAGTAGCAACTATAGAAACTCTCATTAGCCCATCTAAACTATCATCGGTTATAGCTCCTATAATTAATTCTGCCTCTGGATCTACTTCAGCTCTCACTTTATTAACAGCTTCGTCTACTTCAAATAATTTTAAATCCTTACCACCAGTGATATTAACTAACAAACCTTTTGCTCCCTTAAGCGAATAATCATCTATCAATGGATTATTAATCGCAGATTCAGCAGCTTTAACTGCTCTGCCTTCTCCTTCTGCTTGACCTGTTCCCATCATAGCTTTGCCCATTGAACTCATAACAGTTTCAACATCAGCAAAATCTAGGTTTATAAGACCAGGTCTAACCATTAAATCAGTTATACTTTGAACACCATGAAGCAAAACATCATTTGATAAAGCAAAAGATTCTTCGAAAGTTGTTTGTTCACTTGCGATTTTGAATAAATTTTGGTTTGGAACAACTATAATTGTATCAACATGTTTTCGAAGTTCTTCTAAACCTTGTTGAGCTTTTCTCATTCTTGAAGGACCTTCATACAAGAAAGGTAGAGTTATAACTCCAACTGTTAAGATATTAAGTTCTTTTGCAGCTCTTGCAATTACATGTGCGGATCCAGTTCCAGTTCCACCACCCATTCCGGCTGTGATGAAAACCATATTTGCACCCTGCAATATATTTACAATTTCATTTAAGGACTCGTCTGCAGCAGCTTGCCCAATATCTAGTTTTGCACCTGCTCCTAGTCCTTTAGTTAAATTTAATCCCATTTGTATTTTTGTTTGCGCCTTACTTAATCTTAAATCTTGAGCATCAGTATTGACTGCAATAAACTCAACGCCCTGAAGGCCAGCGTCAATCATTCCATTGATTGCATTTCCGCCCGCACCTCCTACTCCTAATACTAGAATTCTAGGTTTCAGCTCTTTTATATCTGGTGTTTTAAAGTTTATTGTCATTTTTTCCCCTTTTAGTTATTAAATTGTTTTTCCCATTTAAGACTTGCTCTATTGATGTTTGATTTTTTTCTAGCGTTTGCCCTAAATTTTTCAAAAAGTGTTGGTTCCCAGATTTGAAATGTTTTACCTTGACCAACAAATAACATGCTATTCTTAATTTTTGCATGTTTTAATAATTTTGTAGTTATTTGAACCCGTCCTTCACTGTCGAATTGTAAATTTATACTTTCTGATAATATAGATGTCGCAAAATAATCTTTTTTTTCTTCAAATGGATTTAATGAGTCTATTGCATTTGAAATTTTTTCTATTCGATCTTGAGGCCATGCCTCAATACACTGATTATTAAAAGATGGATAACAAATTACTCCATTGTAACCTATATTTGACAAATATGATCTATATGATGCAGGCACTGAAACCCTTCCCTTTTTGTCCAATTTGTTTTCGTAGGTAGATAAAAACATAAACCATATTATCCCTAATTTGGGTATTTATGGGATATTATGGGTTTTATTTGTTAGCGTCAATAGCTAATATTGTGGAACTCCAATGTAAAAAATTAATAATTATTTGGATTTATTTTAATGAAATGCCAGATAAACTATAAGCCGGGTTCTGTCATTTAAACTTATCATTTATCTAGGCTTTAAATCACTTTAAAGCTCAAGCAACTAACCCTGATGACTAGCCAAAGACTGCTTTTAGTTATTGCTAACAATGTCATCTCTACTCAGTCTTGCTCCCAGTGGGGTTTTCCATGCGCTAGCTGTTACCAACTTAGCCGGTGTGCTCTTACCACACCTTTTCACCCTTGCCTTGATAAGGCGGTTTATTTTCTGTGGCACTATCCCTGGGGTTTCCCCCGCCAACTGTTAACTGGCACTGTGTCTTTGTAGAGCCCGGACTTTCCTCTTTAATAAATTAAAGTGATAAGTCATTTATCTGGCAAATAAAGAATTATTCTATTTTTATTAAATTTCAACTATTTTTAATTCAATTAAACCAAGGATTTTAAAATTATATAAGTCTCTTGATCAACGATGCTGCTAATTAATTGTGGTCTAAACCTTCTTTGAAAATTTTTATAAATTTTAATTTTCTCATTTTTATCATTTGTAGATTTATAACCAAACTTAAATAATAACTTAAAGAAATAATCACTATTTTTTAGTTTTATGCCTCTTAATTTTTTACAATTTTTTTCACTTAAATTATGCCATAAACATATTTTTTTTTTATTTAACAATTTCCATGGGAATTTTTCGCCAGGATCTTTTTTTCTTAAAGGAGCAATATCAGAATGTCCTAAAATATTTTCTTTTTTGATTTTATATTTCTTTTTCAAATTTTTTGACAAGTCGATAATTGAGGTAATCTGTTTTTGACTAAAGTTCTTGTATTTATAATCATGTCCTGGGTTGGAGATCTCTATTCCTATAGAATTTGAATTAAGAGATTTATCTTTTTTCCATGACGAAATTCCAGCATGCCAAGCAATATATAAATCTGGTACAATTCTTATAATTTCTCCGTTGCTTTTAATGAAATAATGACAACTCACTTTTGAACTCTTGTTTGTGAGTCTTTTTATTGCAGCATTTTCAGATTTCATACCGGTATAATGGAAAATTAGGTACTTCACCTTTGAAGCGCTTCTTTTCTTGTTATCAAAATTCGGGGAGTAATTTATTGACACTTTTCCAACATTTTTCTGCATAATTTGAAACAATTTATCTTTATATTAGTGTTAATTATACTATAAATATAATTATTCTATGAACAAACTACTGTCAGTTATAATCATTGCTTTGTTGTCATTTCTTAGCAACATAGCAATTGCCGGAGACGACGGAAAACTAAATGTAAATGAAAATAAAAATAATAACGGATATCAGGAAGTTGGCGATTGTTTTGAAAAAGTTAATAGAGGAGTTTTTGCATTTAACCAAGCTTTAGATAGAGTAGTATTTAAACCACTTGCTAAAGGGTATAGAATGTTTCCTCAACCTATAAGATCAGGAACTAGCAATGCATTAAGTAATTTAGGCAATGTTGTAACAATTCCCAATAATTTTCTTCAAGGTCAATTCAAAGATGCTGGAGTAAATTCGGCAAGATTTGTTATTAATTCAACTTTAGGTATTGCAGGAATTTTCGATGTCGCGTCTTATTATGGATTAAAAAAACGAGACAGAGAAGACTACGGACAAACATTGGGAGTTTGGGGTGCGGGCACTGGTTGTTATTTTGTTTTACCTGTCCTAGGACCAACTACTGTAAGAGATTCTCTTGGATCTATAGTTAATTTGATGGGAGGAGATGCATGGTATAACGTAACCGTGGTTAATGATACCCAATATTTTTCAGAAGCAGACTATTATGCATCAAGATTACTAAGTGGAGTTGACTTTAGAGCGAAAAACTTAGAATCATTTGATAGTCTTGAAAATAATTCAGTTGATCTTTATGCATCTGTCAGAAGTCTTTATTTACAAGATAGATATCGAAAAATAAGAAATATAGATAAAACAACTGAAACACTTAGTGACGACGATTGGGAAGAATTAGATAGTCAATAACTAATTTTTAAATGAAATTAATTAAACACTTAATTATTTTTTTATTTTTATTAAATTTAAATAATATTTTATACGCTAAAGATCCAAGTGCATTAATAAATGAAATAGTTGATGAGGCTGCATCGATATTGTCTAGCGATGACCCTGTTGAGTCAAAAATTATAAAATTAAATGCTATTGCGGAAAGAAGTGTCGATATAAATGGAATAGGTATGTACACTCTTGGGAAATATAGAAAATCTATCAGTGATGAGCAAAAATCTAAGTATCAAAAACTATTTAGAAGCTATTTTTTAAAAAGCTTTTCAAGCAGACTAGTAGACTATACCAACCCAAAAATTAATGTTGTATCTCAAAAAAAAATTAATGATAAATATACAATAGTTAATAGTATTTTAGAGGCTACATCAAAAAGACCACAAGTAAAAATAGATTGGAGAATTTACACAAAAAATCCTGATAGACCATTAATCAGAGATCTAATAGTCGAAGGATTAAGTTTAGCTAGAACACAAAAAGAAGAGTTTAATTCTATTATACAAAATAATGATGGAGATATAAATGCATTATTTAAAACACTAGAAGAATTTCTAATTAAATAATTTAATAAAATCCAATTTCACTTAAACAAATATCTGATCTGAAATCATCAAAACCTGCAACTACACCAACGGATTTTATATTTTGTCCCAATATACTATTTGGTTGATAGAAATTAGACTTTTTAAATTTTTCAAATGGTGCTCTAATTTCACTCCAATTTTTAGTTGTAGAAAAAGTGTAACTATAATACTGCCATGGAGCTAGAGTTAATCCTGTTCTCAAATGAAGATTATAATTTTTTTCATTACCATAAACTTTTAAGTATATTCCATCATACTCTTTACTATTAATTTCAGGATTTAATTTTGCTCTGATTTGTATAAATCCACCATTATTTTTAGTAGATACATCGCCAGTCATTCTATAACACATCACTCCCTCGACTTTTTCCACAATAAATTTTCCTGTTGATATACCTCCCATTACTTGATCTGTAATAAAATTCCACTGTTGTGATTGATTTGTTAATTTTGGGGTTTTCAATTGATCTAGAATCATATCTTTAGAAGAAACTTTACTTTGGCATATTAAAAATAAAATTAAAAATATTATATTTCTCAAAATAGAGTTACTTTTTTTTTGCAAGTTGTTGTAGGAGATAAATTTCTTTTTCTGTAAGAGTATTTTTTTCTTCTTTGATTTGATCCTCTAAACTGAACAATGTTATTAAAGAAAAAAATGATACTAAACCTGTTAAAATAATAAAGTAAATTGAGCTCAAATTGACAACTATCAGTATTACAAATACGCTTGCCCAACCAATAAAAATCCCTTTTAAAATAGTACGATGACTTTTTAAATCAGGAATTTTTGTAAACTGAATAAATAAAAATATTAAAAGAAGCATTATTCCTGAAATAGATGCTCTTAATAAAACTAAAGTATCTAATCCTCCACCATACAATTCTCGATGGATCAAGTATGCAACAACTCCTTTATAAGCAAAATAAAAAAGAATTACAGAAGAGACTAATATTGAAACAAAATATGAGACCTTTGGTTTGATTTTAATCTTAAATTTCATTTTTAAATTAAAAAGATACTACAATTTATAATTAAATCACAAAAAACTGTAGTTTATAAATATTGATTTTGCTTGATTTGGTGGGCCCGCCAGGACTCGAACCTGGGACCAATACATTATGAGTGTACTGCTCTAACCAACTGAGCTACAGGCCCTAAATTGATCTCTTAATTATACCATTTTTTTTAAGTAAGCAATTGAAGATAATCTAGCAATGGTGGGCCGTGTTGGTTACGCTCCAACTACCCCTGCAATGTCAATGCAGTACTCTACTATTGAGCTAACGGCCCTAACTTTCTAGGAAACTTTTTAGTTGTTTAGATCTACTTGGGTGTTTTAATTTTCTGAGAGCTTTAGCCTCTATCTGTCTAATTCTTTCTCTAGTTACTGAAAATTGAAGTCCAACTTCCTCTAGTGTATGGTCAGTATTCATTCCAACACCAAACCTCATTCTTAAAACTCTCTCCTCTCTTGGTGTTAGTGTTGAGAGTATTTTAGTAGTTGCTTCACTTAAATTAGATTTAATTGCTTGCTCTAGAGGGGCCAATGCTTTTGTATCTTCAATGAAATCTCCTAAACTGCTATCTTCCTCATCTCCCACAGGTTTTTCAAGTGAAACAGGTTCTTTGGAAATCTTTAATACTTTTCTGACTTTTTCTAAAGGCATTCTTAATTTTTTAGCTAATTCTTCCGGTGTTGCTTCTCTCCCAAACTCACTTAAAATTAATCTTTGTGTTCTAACAATTTTATTTATAGTTTCAATCATATGAACCGGTATTCTTATAGTTCTAGCTTGATCTGCAATAGATCTTGTTATTGCTTGTCTGATCCACCAGGTTGCATAAGTTGAGAATTTGTACCCTCTTCTATATTCAAACTTATCTACAGCCTTCATCAAACCTATGTTTCCTTCTTGTATCAAGTCTAAAAATTGAAGTCCTCTATTAGTGTATTTCTTCGCGATAGAAATTACTAATCTTAAATTTGCCTCAACCATTTCCTTTTTAGCTATTCGGGACTCTTTTTCTCCTTTTTGAACCCTGCTAACAAGTTTTTTGAATTCTGTTACAGAAATACCAAGTTTATTACTAATTTCTATAAGTCTATCTTTTATATTTTTAAACTCATTTTTATTTTTTTGAAAAAACTTTTTCCAAACTTCATTTGTATCTAAAAATTCTTTTAAATTTGGGTTAATTTCATTTCCAACATAAAATTTTATAAATTCTTCTCTAGATATCTTAGATTCTAAAGCAAGTCTCAGCAGGTTGCCCTCTAACGACAAAATTTTTTTATTTTCTATATAATGTTTCTGAACAAGTTCCTCAAGAACAGAAGGAGATAACTGAAGTGATTTTATTAGTCCAAGTATATCTTCTACAATTTTTTTGTAATTTTTTTCTTTTGATGCCGAAAATTTTTCTGATTTTAAAACACAAAGTAATTTTTCTTTTTGATATTTTATCAATTTGTTATATTCTTTTGTTAAATTATGGACTGTCTGTAATACTTTAGGCTTAATCTCAGTTTCCATAGCCGCAAGTGTAGGATTAAACTCATCTTCCTCAGTATTATTGCCTTCTTCTTGATTTTGATCATCATCTTGTTTTTTTTGCTTTGTTCCATTTGAATTATCGTCATCTTCCATATAATTTGTATCAATGTCTATTATTTCTCTTACTAAAATTTCATCATTCTGAAGTTTTGTATCCCATTCAAAAAACTGTTGTGCTGTTATTGGACTTTGAGAGAGTGCATTCAACATAACATCTTTTCCAGCTTCTATTCTTTTAGCTATTGCAATTTCACCTTCTCTTGAGAGTAATTCTACACCTCCCATTTCTCTTAGATACATTCTAATTGGATCGTCGCTTTTCTCTAGAGATTTACCTTCTTCTTTTGAAGAAGCATCTTTTTTTCTTAAAACTTTATAGTCAGACTTTTTTTCAACTAAAATAATATTTTCATCTAAAATATGAATAAAAGCTTGAGCCAGATTTTCACTTGATAAGTTTCTCTTTCCTAAAGATTTATTTAATTCTTCATGAGTTATGAATCCCCTATGGATACCACGACCCATTAATCTAGCAAATGATTTTGTAATTATACGTTCCACAATTAAAAGTTTGAAGGACTTATATAATGTCTAAAATAGAAAAATCTATGTGATTTTTTTCTGAATTAATTGATTTTTTGAAGTTTTTTGAGCTCTTTTAACTCATTAAATGTATCTTCACTAAGATCTTGTGAAAATTTCGATTCTAAATCCATTATTCTTTGCTCCAACTCGTAATTCTTAAGATCTTGAATAACTTCAGAAAAAATTTCAAGAACTTTTTCATCATTGTGTATGTTTTTTTGAATTATATATTTAACTGAAGCGTAGTTCATAATTCTGTTAATTAGATTTTTATCAATTTCCAATTTTGAAACCTCTAAATTTGTTAAGTCTTGTGATTGTTTTAAAATTTTTTCAAAAACTAACTTATTTTCGGGACTGTACAATTTAACATTATCAATAAGGTGAATATTTCTATTAATTAATTTTGGTTTTTTTAAAAGTATATATAAAAATGAAAATTCTTTTATTTCAAAGGATTTTAAAGATTTGGTTTCATTATAATAATTTTTTGTCTTCGCTAAAGATTTTGTAGTTAATTTAAAGTTTTTAGAAAAATTTGAATTTATATTTGGTGTTAACTCTGAAATTTTTTCGAGAAAATATTCTAATGTATATTTTTTTATAAAAGTATCTTTAATATTTGAAGCAATATCTCTAAGTTTTTTTTCAAATATAGCTTTTGAGCTAGGATTTTCATTTGTATGATTTAAATAATGTTCAAAAATAAATTTGTGAATAGGTATAGAGTTTTTTTCTGAAAATTCTAAAAACTTTTGTTTTCCGTACTTATTTACAAAATTATCTGGATCCAAATTATTTTCTAAAAGTAAGAATGAAATTTTTTTATCTGGCTTTAATTCATCGATAATATTTTCTGCAGCCCTTATTGCAGCTTTGTAACCACTTTGATCACCATCAAAGCATATAATGATATGGTTATAAAATTGATTTAAAATTTGTACTTGTTTACTTGTTAAAGCAGTTCCTAAGTTTGCAACTGTATTTTCTATTCCATTTTTTGATAAACCAATAACATCCATATACCCCTCAACCAAATAAACATCTTCTAATTTATTTGATAACTTTCTTGCTTTATCAAGATTATATAGATTTGAACCTTTCTTGAAAAAAGGTGTTTCAGGAGAGTTAATATATTTAGCTATATTCTTATTATCGACTATAATTCTACCTCCAAAACCTATTATATTTCCTGAAATATTATTTATTGGAAAAATTATTCTGTTTCTGAATCTTGATATATATTTCTTTTTTTTCTCATCAAAATAAAACAGCCCTGTATCTTTAATAGTTTCTTCATCAAAATCTTTTTTTAGAATGTCATAATAATCTAATTCTTCTGTTACAAAACCAAGATTAAAATTTTTTACATCAACACCGGATAGTCCTCTTGATTTAAGATAATTCTTGGCCTTAATTGAATTTTCATTTTTGAATAATTCGTTTATATAAAATTCAGAAAAATTTTTACATATAGATTTATACGATCTCCATTTTTTTTCTCTTTCTTCATCTTGTTTTGAAAATGTATAAGGCTGCATACCAGCTAGATTTGAAAGCATTTTGACTGCCTCACCAAATCTAAGATTTTGAGTTTTCATAACAAAATCAAAAATATTGCCATGCTCGCTTGTGCTGAAACAGTGATAAAATTCTTTTTCATCGTTAACTGTAAATGAAGGAGTTTTCTCTGTTTTAAATGGAGATAATCCAACAAACTCCTTACCTCTTTTTTTAAGTTTAACTGTTTTAGAAACCACTGTTGAAACTTTTAGTCGGGTTTTAATTTCGTCTAAATATTCCTTTGGATATTTCATTAACTATTTAGTAAATTTTTAATAATCTGACCTGCCTTAGAGAAATCAATTGTATCAGCATGATTTTTTTTTAATTCACCCATGACTTTGCCCATATCCTTAATTGAAGATGCCCCAGAGTTTTTGATAATTTCTTTACAAATTTTTTCTGTATCAGCTTCAGATAATTGCTTAGGTAAATAGTCTGACAAAACTTCAAGCTCTCCTTGCTCGATTTCTAATAAATCTGATCTGTTATTTTTTTTATATATTTCAATTGATTCGGATCTTTGTTTGATCATTTTTTTTTAAGAGTTT
>CACBWM010000008.1 GCA_902542975.1 uncultured Pelagibacteraceae bacterium
ACAGATAATAAATTTTACATTTCCACACATTGGAAACGTTGGTGCTAATAAAGAAGATATAGAGTCTGATAAAATATGGACTAGAGGAGTTATTTTTAATTCAGAGATAACAAGTCCTTCTAATTATAGATCTCTGCAAAATTTAGATAAATGGCTTAAAAAAAATAAAATAGTAGGCATAACTGGTCTAGATACCAGAAGTTTAACAAATTTTATAAGAGATAAAGGAGCTCCAAAAGGAACAATATCAAACAATAAAAACGGTAAATTTAATATAAATAAACTAATAAATAAATCAATTAAATGGCCTGGTTTAAATGGAATGGATCTTGCTCAAGAGGTCACAACTAATAAAACTTATATTTGGAAAGGATATAAAACTTGGAAAAAAAATAAGGGCTACGAAAAAAATAATAAGAAAAAATTTAGGGTTGTGGCGATAGATTATGGAATTAAAAAAAATATACTTAGGTATTTTTCCGACTTCGATTGTGAAGTCAAAGTTGTTTCCTGTAAAGAAAATGCAAATAATATACTTAATCTAAAACCTCATGGAATTTTTTTATCTAACGGACCTGGTGATCCTGCGGCAACAGGAAAGTATGCAATTAAAGTTATAAAAAATTTAATAAAAAAAGATATTCCATTATTTGGGATATGTTTGGGTCATCAAATATTAGCTTTAGCTTTAGATGCAAAAACCAAAAAGATGAAGTTAGGACATAGGGGTGCAAATCATCCTGTCAAAAATTTAATTACCAAGAAAGTAGAAATTACCAGTCAAAATCATGGATTTGAAGTTGTTAAACAAAGCTTAAAAAAAAATACGGAAATAACACATCTGTCATTATTTGATAATTCTATTGAAGGAATAAGATTAAAAAATAAACCAGTTTTCTCAGTTCAGTATCATCCTGAAGCAAATCCAGGACCCCAAGATAGTAAATATTTATTTAGTAATTTTATTAATGACATAAAAAAATATGCCAAAAAGAAAAGACATTAAAAAAATTTTAGTTATTGGAGCTGGTCCAATTATTATTGGTCAAGCTTGTGAATTTGATTATTCAGGAACACAGGCATGCAAAGCATTAAAAGATGAAGGTTATAAAGTAATATTAATCAATTCAAATCCAGCAACTATAATGACTGACCCTGGTGTTGCTGATAAAACCTATATTGAACCAATATCTTTAGAAGTACTAGAAGAGGTCATTAAAAAAGAAAGGCCTGATGCTATTCTACCTACAATGGGTGGTCAAACAGCATTAAATCTTGCAATTAATGCAGAAAAAATTGGTTTACTTAAAAAGTACAAAATTGAACTTATTGGAGCAAACTCTAAAGCAATAGCAAATGCTGAAGATAGAAAAAAATTTAGAAAGAATATGTCTGACATTGGTATTGATTTACCAAAATCGGAAGTTCTTAATAAATTTTCAAACGCAAAAAAATGTTTAAATAAAATTGGTCTACCTGCAATTATTAGACCTTCTTTTACTTTAGGAGGATTGGGTGGTGGTATTGCGAGAACAACAAAAGATTTTTTTAAAATTGTTAAAGAAGGGATGAGCGAGTCTCCTCAAAATCAGGTTTTGGTTGAGGAATGTTTAGATGGTTGGAAAGAATTTGAGATGGAGGTTGTCAGAGATAGAAATGATAATTGTATAATTATTTGCTCAATAGAAAATGTTGATCCAATGGGAACTCATACTGGTGACTCTGTTACAATAGCTCCAGCTTTAACATTATCAGATAAAGAGTATCAAGTAATGAGAAATGCGTCAATTGCTTGCTTAAGAAAAATAGGCGTTGAAACAGGAGGTTCGAATGTTCAATTCGCCATAAATCCAAAAAATGGAAGGATGGTAATTATTGAAATGAACCCAAGAGTTTCGAGATCATCTGCATTAGCTTCAAAAGCAACCGGTTTTCCAATAGCAAAAGTAGCTGCAAAATTAGCGGTCGGTTACACTCTTGATGAACTACAAAATGAAATAACAAAAGTAACACCAGCTTCTTTTGAACCAACAATCGATTACGTTGTAACAAAAATTCCAAGGTTTACGTTTGAAAAATTTTCTGACACAGAAGCAATTTTAGGTACATCCATGAGATCAGTAGGAGAAGCAATGGCAATTGGGAGAAATTTCAAAGAATCTCTTCAAAAAGCTCTGGTTTCACTTGAAACTGGTTTGTCAGGATTGGATAATATTTTTAACTATTCAAAAAAAGAAATCCTAAAAAATTTGAAAATCAATATTCCAAATAAATTGCTATTAATTGCTGAAGCTTTTAGAAAAAAAATTTCTTTAGATATTATATATAAATTATCAAAAGTAGATCCCTGGTTTTTAAATCAAATTAAGGAAATAGTTGATGAAGAAAAGATATTAAATTTAAAAGGTCTGCCAAAAACTTTTGAGGAATTTAATAGAATAAAATCAATAGGCTTTTCTGACAAAAAGATCTCACAATTAACTGGTCAAAAAGAAACAATCGTCAAATCAAGAAGAAAAGGGTTAAAAGTTATGCCTGTTTTTAAGAAAGTTGATACCTGTGCTGCTGAATTCAAATCTTTCACTCCTTATATGTATTCTACGTATCAAAGAAATTTTTCTATTAAAACTGAATGCGAAGCTAATCCAAGTAATAAAAAGAAAATAATTATTTTAGGTGGAGGACCAAATAGAATCGGTCAAGGAATAGAGTTTGACTACTGCTGTTGTCAGGCTAGTTTTTCTTTAAAAGAAGCAGGTTTTGAAACAATAATGATAAATTGTAACCCAGAAACTGTTTCTACAGATTATGATACAAGTGATAGATTGTACTTTGAACCTTTGATTGAAGAGTATGTTGAGAATATAATTTTGAAAGAAAAATCTAAAGGAAATCTAATTGGGATTATTGCACAATTTGGAGGCCAAACCCCTATCAAATTAGCTAAATTTTTAGATGAAAATAAATTACCTATTTTAGGGACACAATATAAATCAATTGATCTAGCAGAAGATAGAGACAGATTTAGAGAGTTGCTCATAAAGCTTAAATTAAAACAAGCTGAAAGTGGAATAGCCTACAAATTCGACCAAGCTATTAATGTTGCCGAAAAAATTGGATTGCCTGTAGTTGTTAGACCTTCTTATGTTTTGGGAGGAAGAGCTATGGAAATTGTGCATGACAAAAGTCAATTGAAACAATTTATAAATGAAGCCTTCAAAGCATCAGAACAAAATCCAATCTTAATTGATAAATTTATAGATAATGCGATGGAAGTAGATGTAGATGCGATTTCAGATGGAAAAGATGTTTATATTGCTGGAATAATGCAACACATCGAAGAAGCAGGAATTCACTCAGGAGACTCTGCTTGCTGCTTGCCGCCGGTATCAATAAAGGCAAATCTTTTAAGAGAACTTAAAATACAAACAAGAAAATTAGCTCTGGCTTTAAAAGTTAAAGGATTTTTAAATATTCAATTTGCAATTAAAAATGATGAAATTTTTGTCATTGAAGTTAATCCTAGAGCAAGCAGAACTGTACCCTTTGTTTCAAAAGCAAACGGTATTCCACTTGCAAAAATTGCATCAAGAATAATGTCTGGGGAAAAATTAAGTAAGTATAAATTAAAATACAAAACCAATAAAAAATTTGCTGTTAAGGAAGCAGTATTTCCATTCAATAAATTTCCAGATAGTGATTTATTACTTGGCCCTGAGATGAAGTCTACTGGTGAGGTAATGGGTTTTGACGATGATTTTGGAATGGCTGTTGCAAAAAGTCAAATTGCTGCTTCTAATTCATTGCCAACTAAAGGAATGGCATTCTTATCAGTAAAAGACTCTCACAAGCAAGAAATAATAGGTGTTGCACAAAGATTAATAAAACTTGGATTCACACTTTCTGCAACCAAAGGAACGTCAGAGATTCTAAAACAAAATGGAATGAAATGTAAAAAAATTAATAAAGTGAGCAGTGGTAGACCACATATAGTAGATGTTTTAAATTCTAAAAAAATATCTTTGGTAATAAATACTGGAGGTGGAAATTCTGAATACAGGATTAGTGATGCTAGAGCATTAAGAAGAGGAACTCTTGCAAACAAAATTCCTTATTGTACGAATATGTCTACAGCCTATTCATTTTTAGAAGCAATAAAATCATTAAAAACAACAAAGTTAAGGGTAAAATCTCTGCAAGATAATTAATTTTAATTGACTTTCCAATCTGTCTCAAATGTAACATAATTTACTTGAAGACATCTTCTCTCTTTTACTATTTCTTTTTTTTCCATACCATGCCAAGTGTTAGGGCCACTTGAAAAGAAATAGCCATAATTATCCTTATATGGAACAGTTTTTGCTAATTTGAGATTTTCATCATAAAAATCTGTACCTAAATCTTCTTTTTCATTATGCTTATTTACGAATAATAAACATGACATCAGTTTCTCTTTAATATCGCAATGTGGTTTTAACCAGAATCCTTTTCTATCACAGATAACCTCAACTCTTACATATGAATTTGAAAGATCTTTATTTATCATTTCAGAAATTTTTTTATAAGTTGTTGGATTTTGAAGTTCTTTAATAAATTCAACAAGATTAGGAAATTGATTTGAGTTTTCTTTGGTCACAAAACATCTAAATTTTAGTGCCTTGCCTCCGTCTGATATGCCTTCTCTAAACTTACCTTCACCTCCATCAATTGCTCTAGTACCATCGTAGTTTAAATTATGTTCTATCGGA
This sequence comes from uncultured Pelagibacteraceae bacterium, assembly GCA_902542975.1. Lineage (GTDB taxonomy): Bacteria > Pseudomonadota > Alphaproteobacteria > Pelagibacterales > Pelagibacteraceae > Pelagibacter. The sequence goes on from CACBWM010000008.1 coordinate 4,749, forward strand.
TTAGCTATATCAGCGTTTACAATTTCCTGAACTTGGCCGTCAGTTAGTGGTTGATTTAATTCCCAATGTTCAAAGGGGGATTTATGATTTGAAGAATTTTTTAATATTGAATTTAAAAATGCCATTATAATTGAATTTTATCTTTAATGATATTTGCTACTCTATTCGTTTCATCTAATTTTTCATAGTTCCAATTTTCTAGTTTTTCTCCCAATTCTTTTACAATATTCATTTCTTGAAATAATTTTCTAAAATTTTTAAACCTTTTATCACTTTTTTTAGGTGGAATAGTGGCAACATAAATTGGTTTTCCTGTTAAAGCTGCCTCTGAAATCATAGAGCTTGAATCGCAAGTAATAACCAAATGTTTTGATTGTGAAAGGGCACTTAAATAGGCTTTTTTATCAACACCATCTAATACTAAATGATCATTTCCAAAATATATTTTTGCATGTTCTATAGTTCCCTTTGGCGTTCTCATAGAAGGGATGACTACTAAATTAAGATTATTTTCTTTAACTAAATAATTTACTTTTGAAAAAATTTCTTGGATATTTCTATCTGAATAATCATAATACTGGGTAGGACCACCAATTATTAACGAAATTATATTTTTATCCCTCAATTTGCTTGAAATACTAAACAAATATTCTTTATCTTTTTCAATTTCTTCACTTGTTAAATAATGAATGGCTCCTTTTGTTTTTAATACATTGTGTCCATCAAGATTATCGTGCTCAGGCACTACAACTAGATCAAAATTATCAAGTTTTATCTTTGGGTTTTGAATATGAATGTTAAATACTTTTTTCTTTGAATTTTTTTTTATGAATAATGATGGAATAATACTTTTTCTTCCACATGAAATTATTAAATCAACATCTCCGCATTCAATTTTTTTAAAAACTGAGTCGGATATTGGAGTGAATTTTGGCGGTATAACTTTCCAGAAACCTTTTGTTTCAACTGTGTGGTGAGAATAATTTATATTTAAAGCTTTAGCCAAACCTTCTACTTGGCTAATCATCCCATGCATACCTTCTGTTAATAATATACCTTTCAATTTAGTCATTAATCATTATATAGCTTTCATATGAGTGAAAATCCAACTAAACACACAAAAGTGTTAATAATTGGGTCAGGTCCCGCTGGATATACAGCAGCAATTTATGCTGCAAGAGCAATGTTAAAACCAATATTAGTTCATGGTATGGAACCTGGTGGCCAATTAACAACAACAACTGATGTTGAAAATTTCCCTGGATTTAAAGATGTAATACAAGGTCCGTGGCTTATGGATCAAATGAAAGGTCAGGCAGAAGTAGTTGGAACTGAAATGATTCAAGATCATATTGCATCAGTGGACTTAAAATCTAAGCCGTTTAAAGCTGTTGGAGATAGTGGTCAAATTTATGAAGCAGACTCAATTATAATTTCAACTGGAGCTCAAGCAAGATGGTTAAATATTGATTCAGAACAAAGGTTTAGAGGTTTTGGTGTATCTGCATGTGCAACATGTGATGGATTTTTCTTTAAAGACAAAACTGTAGCAGTTGTTGGGGGTGGAAATGCTGCAGTTGAAGAAGCTATGTTTTTAACAAAATTTGCTTCAAAAGTTCAGCTTATTCACAGAAGAGATAGTTTGAGAGCAGAAAAATTACTTCAAAAAAAATTAATGGAAAATAAAAAAATTGAAATAATTTGGGACTCTGTTGTTGATGAAGTTATTGGGGATAATGATCCTAAAAATGTAACTGGATTAAAAATTAAAAATGTTAAAACAAATAAAATAGACGAACTAAAAATTGATGGCTTGTTTATTGCTATAGGACATGATCCAGCAACTTCATTATTTAAAAACCAACTAGAAATGGATAAAGAAGGATATTTAGTAACAAAGAATGATTCGACAGAAACAAATATTCCAGGTGTATTCGCCGCTGGAGATGTAAAAGATAAGATATTTAGACAAGCTGTAACAGCCGCTGGAATGGGATGTATGGCTGCTTTAGAGGCAGAAAAGTTTCTCTCCCACGATTGATTATATTCCAATAAATTTGATCTAGAATAAATATTTGAATTAAATTATAAATTAATTAGATGGAAAATATCGTAAAACAAATCCAGCTTGTAGCGTTAGTAATCATTTTGGTTAGTACAGTGATTGCTTTTGGGCAAGAGATGTATCAAATGATACTTGTGCAACGAGTTACATTAGCAGATCTGCTTTTGCTTTTTCTATATCTTGAGGTGCTTGCAATGGTTAGAGTATTTTGGGAAAGCCAATCAATTCAAATTACTTTACCTTTATTTATAGCTATAACCGCACTCGCTAGATTTATTATTTTACAAGGAAAATCTCTAAATCCAGAGATATTGCTTTATGAAGCTGGCGCGATTGTTTTAATTGCTTTAGCAATTGTAATTTTAAGATTTAGAAATTCTTCTCTAATTGGACTAAATAAAAAAAAATAGATTTATCCTAAATCCTCACAAAACTTTTTAATTCTAGACATTGCTATTTTAAGTTTTGTCATCGAAGTTGCATATGAAATTCTAAAATATCCATCTAAACCAAATGCTGAGCCTTGAACAGCAGCAACATTTTGTTTCTCTAAAAGCTTTTGAACAAAATCAGTATCTTTTTTAAGTTTAGTTCTTTTATTTAGAAGTTTTTTACAATTCGGAAATACATAAAATGCACCATTAGGTTTTAAACAACTAATGCCATCAATATTATTTAAACTTTTTACAACAAAATCTCTTCTTTCTTTAAATGATTTTGCTCTTTTTTTAATAAAATCTTGTTTGCCATTCAAAGCTTCAACAGCTGCTGCTTGACTAATTGACGAGGGATTCGATGTTGACTGAGATTGAATTTTTCTAATTGCAGAAATTATTTCTTTTGGTCCAGCTGCATAACCAATTCTCCACCCAGTCATTGCATATGACTTGCTCACCCCATTCATTGTTAATGTTCGAGATTTTAATTTTGAAATTTGTGCAATAGTAAAGAATTTAAAATTATCATATTTAACATGCTCATAAATATCATCGCTCAAAATGTGAACTTTTTTGTATTTGATTAAAACCTTAGCTAATTTTTGAATTTCTGATTTGCTGTATCCAGATCCGGTTGGATTAGATGGTGAGTTAAGGATTATCCATTTCGTTCTTTTTGTAATTGCAGCTTTTAATTTTGCAGGTGTAATTTTAAATCCATCTTTTTCATCACATTTTACTATTTTTGGTTTTCCACCTGCTAAGAGAACCATATCCGGATATGAAACCCAGAATGGAGCAGGAATAATAACTTCATCTCCTTTATTTAAAGTTGCCATAAAAGTATTATAGAGAACTTGTTTACCTCCAGTTCCAACTGTGATTTCATCTAGTTTATAATTTAGTTTATTTTCTCTTTTAAATTTTTTTAAAATTGCTTTTTTTAAAGCTGGAGTTCCATCAACTGCTGTATACTTTGTGTCTCCTTCTCTTATTGCTTTTATAGCTGCATTTTTAACATTGATAGGAGTATCAAAATCTGGTTCCCCTGCCCCAAGTCCAACTACATCTTTTCCTGCAGCTCTTAATTCTCTTGCCTTTTGAGTAACTGCAATAGTTGGGGATGGTTTAATTCTTTTTAAATTATTAGATATTATGCTCATTGAATTATGAAATTATTCAATTACGTTGTTTAATATATGGAGAATACATATCAAGACCTAATTACAGACATTCAGAGTAAAAACCCAAAAATCGGTGGAAAACTCGAAGGTGGAAAAAAATTCAAAATAAAGTCAGATTTTACCCCAGCTGGTGACCAGCCAGATGCAATTAAAAAGCTTGTTCAAGGAGCTAAAAAAAATGAGTTTAATCAAGTATTATTAGGAGTAACTGGATCTGGAAAAACTTTTACAATGGCAAAAGTTATAGAAGCTACGAATAGACCAGCGTTAATATTGGCACCAAATAAAACTTTGGCAGCTCAACTTTACGGTGAGATGAAAACTTTTTTTCCAGATAACGCTGTTGAGTATTTTGTATCTTACTATGATTATTACACTCCAGAAGCTTACGTACCAAGATCAGATACTTACATCGAAAAAGAAGCTTCTATAAACGAGCAGATTGATAGAATGAGACACTCGGCAACAAGATCTCTTCTTGAAAGAGACGATGTTTTAATAGTTGCAAGTGTTTCTTGTATTTATGGTTTGGGATCAGTTGAAGCTTACAGCAAAATGACTTTAACTCTGCAGAAAAACTACGAATATAATAGAGAACAAATAATAAAATCTCTTGTTGCTCTTCAGTATAAGAGAAATGATCAAAATTTTTTTAGAGGAACATTTAGAGCAAGAGGAGAATATTTAGAAATATTTCCATCTCATCTAGAGGATAGAGCATGGAGACTAAGTTTATTTGGTGATAAACTTGAGAAGATTGAAGAATTTGATCCTTTGACAGGAGACCAGGTTAGAGACCTTAGCCTTGTAAAAGTTTATGCTAACTCTCATTACATCACTCCTAAACCGACTGTAGAGCAAGCAATTATAAAAATAAGAAAAGAATTAGAAGAGACTTTAAAAAAACACAAAGCAGAAAACAAGTTATTAGAGGCGCAACGATTAGAAGAGAGAACTAAATTTGATTTAGAAATGATTGAGGCAACTGGATCTTGTGCGGGAATTGAAAATTATTCAAGATTTTTGTCTGGTAGAAAACCAGGAGAGCCACCACCTACTCTTTTTGAATATTTTCCTGATAACACATTAGTTTTTGTAGATGAATCTCATGTTACAGTTCCCCAACTTAATGGGATGTTTAAGGGAGATAGATCTAGAAAAAGCACGTTGGCTGAGTATGGTTTTAGATTGCCATCTTGCATGGATAACAGACCTTTAAAATTTGAAGAGTGGGATTTAATGAGAACACAAACTGTATTTGTTTCAGCAACTCCTGGCCCGTGGGAATTGGAACAGACTAAAGGTAAGTTTATTGATCAAGTCATAAGACCTACAGGCTTAATTGATCCACCAGTTGAGATTAGACCAGCTAAAAATCAAGTAGATGACCTTATGCATGAATGTAAAAAAGTAGTTGAAAATAATTATAGAGTTCTGGTTACAACACTTACAAAAAAAATGGCAGAGGATTTAACCGAGTATCTTCATGAAAATGGGATAAAAGTAAGATACCTTCATTCTGATATAGATACACTTGAGAGAATAGAGATTATGAGAGATCTTAGAATGGGTGTATTTGATGTTCTAGTCGGAATAAATTTATTAAGAGAAGGTTTAGATATTCCAGAATGTGCATTAGTTGGAATACTAGATGCTGATAAGGAAGGATTTTTGCGATCAGAAACTTCACTAATTCAAACAATAGGAAGAGCTGCAAGAAACGTGGATGGAAAAGTTATTCTCTATGCCGATAAAGAAACAAAAAGTATAAAGAAAGCAATTAAAGAAACTGAGAGAAGAAGAAAGATTCAATTAGAGTACAATAAGAAAAACAAAATCGACGCTAAATCTGTAAAAAAAGAAATAAGTGATATTTTAGAAAGTGTTTACGAGAAAGATTATGTCAAAATAAGCGAAGGTTCAAATATTGGTGGCAACCTTAAAAAACATTTAAAAGGATTGGATAAAAAAATGAAAGAAGCCGCATCTAATCTAGAATTTGAGGAGGCTGCTAAAATTAGAGATGAAATGAGAAAACTTCAAAGTACAGAATTAGAAATTACTTTAAACCCTAAAATTAGACAGTACGATGTTAAAAATAAAATTTATCCTAAAGGTAGATCAACACTAGGCATGCCTGGTACAAGAGTCACAAAAAAAAGAGATAAAAAATGGAAGCACGGAAGATAATAATTACTGGAGCAGCAACTCGAATGGGAGCTGCTATAGCTAAAAAATTATCTGGACCTAATATTGAAATTGTTATCCATTATAACAAATCTAAGTCTAAAGCAGAAAATCTTAAAAAAGATTTAAATAAAAATGGTACAAAAATTTATTTAGCAAAAGCAGATTTAACTAAAGAGAAAGAAATAGAAAGAATGCTTAAATTTTCAAAATCAAAGTTGAAGTATTTTGATTGTTTAATTAATAATGCTTCATTATTTGAAAATGATAAACTTGAAAATTTTACAACAAAAAGTTGGGAAAGCCATTTAAAAGCTAATTTAAAAGCGCCAGCTTTATTATCAAAGGGTTTTGCGAAAAATGCTAGAGGCAAAAACAATAATATTATTAATATAATTGATCAAAGAGTATTTAAACTAACACCGTATTTTTTTTCATATACATTAAGTAAATCTGGTCTTTACACTTTAACCAAAACTAGCGCTATGAGTCTTGCCCCAAATATTAGAGTAAATGGAATTGCTCCAGGTCCAACTATTAAAAATAAAAGACAGTCTGACAAGCACTTTAAAAAGCAATACATGGCAACACCTCTTAAAAGACAGACAAATGTTGAAGAAATCTGCAATGCTGTTGACTTTTTTATTAAAAATAGATCTATTACCGGTCAAGTTTTAGCAATTGATAGTGGCCAAAACTTAAACTGGCAAACTCCAGATATAATGGGTGGTAAGGAATGAAAAAGAATAATTTAAAGATTGTTAAAATAAATAAAACAAAGAGCTTATTTAATTACGAAAAAAAAGTTTTAATAAAAGAATTAATACTGGGATTAAAACTTGGTTATTTTGATTTTGAAAAAGAAAAGCCTCAAAAAGTAAAATTTAATTTAGAGGTTAATTATCAAGATAAACAGCCTTCGAATGACAAAGATATTAAATCGATAGTTAACTATGCTAAAATTGTAAAATTAATAAAAAAATTAGTAAAAAATAAACATTACAATTTTCTTGAGACATTGGCAGAAGATGTTTTTGATGAGCTATTCAAAGATAAAAGAATAGATAAAATCACTCTTCAAATCGAAAAATTAGAAATAATGAAGGATTGCAGTTCAGTTGGGATCCAAATTTCTAAAAAAAGAAGCCATGATCAGCTCTGATATAGGTAAAGAAGTAATTAAAAAAGAATTGCCCTTGGTTCCTAAGCTGCCAGGTGTTTATAGGATGCTAAATTCAAAAGGAGAAATTCTTTATGTGGGTAAAGCAAAAAACCTTCCAAATAGACTCAAAAGTTATGTGTCAGAAAAAAATCATATTATTAGAACTGAAAGAATGCTCTCTCAAACAAAAAGACTCGAAATTACTACTACTTCAAATGAAAGTGAGGCTTTACTTTTAGAGGCAAATTTAATTAAAAAGTTTAAACCAAAATTTAATATTTTATTAAGAGATGACAAATCCTTTCCTTTTATTTTTATAGGTGACAAAGATAAATGGCCACAAATCAAAAGGCACAGAGGAAAAAAAGGCAAAGAAGGATTTTATTTTGGACCATTTGCATCAGCTGGATCTGCAAATTGGACTATAAAAATGATCCAAAAAATATTTCATCTCAGAATTTGCGATGATACTGTTTTCAAAAATAGAGAAAGACCCTGCATACTTTATCAAATTAAAAGATGCTCAGGACCTTGCGTTGGTTACGTAACTGAGAGTGATTATAAACAAACTGTTGATGATGCAATTGAGTTTGTGTCAGGCAAATCTAGAAAAATTCAGAAAAGCTTATCTAACCAAATGGAAAAGGCTAGTGAGGATTTAGACTTTGAAAAAGCAGCAATATTAAGAGATCGAATTAAATCATTAAATATTATTCAATCTTCTCAAAGAATTAATGAAGCAAATTTAGTCGAAGCAGATGTTATCGCAGGATATAAAGAATCTGGAAAAACTTGTATTCAAGTTTTTTTTTATAGGTCAAAACAAAATTGGGGTAATCAAGCTTTTTTTCCAAAGCATGATCCAGAAGAAAATCTAAATGATATCATTAATTCTTTTATCTCTCAATTTTATGAAAATAAAAGTGTGCCATCTTCAATAATTTTATCAAATGAAATTAAAGAGAAAGAATTAATTGAAAAAACACTTACACAAAAAGAAGGTAAACAAATCACAATTACTGTCGCAAAAAAAGGGACGAAACTAAAAGTTATAAATCAAGCAATAAATAATGCAAAAGATAGTTTGAATAGAAAACTTTACGAGAGTCAGAATAATAGAGATCTTTTCGATGCAGTATCAAAAAAATTCAATCTTGAAACTAATATTAATTTAGTTGAGGTTTATGACAATAGCCATATTCAAGGCACAAATAGTGTGGGCGCTTTAATTACTTATGGCGATGAAGGGTTCGTTAAAAAAAGGTATAGAAAATTTAATATAAAAATTCAAAAAAATGCTCAAGATGATTATGGAATGATGAAAGAGGTTCTTAACAGAAGATTTAAAAGAGCAGTTCAAGAGAAAGATAATTATTTAACTTTCCCTGATTTAGTTTTAATTGATGGAGGGAAAGGTCAATATTCTGTTGCTAGAGAAGCGATGAATGAACTTGGTCTACATGAAATACCTATTGTAGCTATAGCAAAGGGCAAAATGAGAAATAGTGGAAATGAAACATTTTTTCATAACGGAAGAGAGTTCAAGTTTGAGAAAAATGATCCAACATTATTCTTTTTACAAAGACTAAGAGATGAATCCCATCGATTTGCAATAAGTGCTCATAGAGCAAAAAGAAAAAAGGGCATAAGCAAATCATTATTAGATCAAATTGATGGTATTGGATCTATAAGAAAAAGGGCATTATTAAATCATTTTGGTTCAGCCAGAGCTGTGGAATCAGCTAGTTTGGATGAAATAAAATCAGTTGATGGAGTTGAGGAAAAAGTTGCAAAAAAAATATATAACTTCTTTCACGAATGAAATTTAAAATACCTAATTATTTAACAATTGGAAGAATAATAATTGTTCCAATATTTGTTTTTACATTCTACCTTCCTGGATTTTATGGAGACGTTATACCATTTGCTCTTTTTTTAATTGCCTCATTTACAGATTTTTTAGATGGCCTTTTGGCAAGAATGTTTAAAGAAGAGTCTAAACTTGGTGAACTTTTAGATCCTATTGCAGATAAAATTATTGTTGCAACTGCGTTAATTTTATTAGTTATGGACCAAACAATAAAAAATTACGAAGTTATCGCAGCTATTATAATTCTTACAAGAGAAATTCTAATTTCAGGTTTAAGAGAATTTCTAGCGAAAGGAAAAATAAAGCTTCCAGTTTCTAATTTAGCAAAACTTAAAACATTCTTGCAGATGTTTTCGATAGCAATACTTCTGACTGGTGAAACTGGAAATAAGTTAATAAATTTTCAAGATTATAATGCTCAAACAATTGGCATAATTATTTTATGGTTATCCGCGTTTTTAACACTTTATACTGGATATGATTATCTTAGAAAAGGAATAGACCATGCAATATCTGAAGATAATAAAGATTAAGCAGCTTTTTTTTGTCTAACCAACTGATCAAAGCTTTTTGATAATCCTAATATAACATCACAAATTTTGTATTTATGATCTGCTATGCTTGCAACAGGTGTTATTTCGGCTGCTGTACCAGTTAAGAAACATCCATGAAAATTACCTAGTTCATCTGGAGAAATTTTTCTTTCATGAACTTTAATATTTTTTGATTTGGCTAATTCAATTACAGTTTGTCTTGTAATACCATTTAAAAAGGAATCTGGTGTTGGTGTATGTAATTCATTATTTTTATCTTTAAAAAAAATGTTTGCACTTGTTCCTTCTGCAACATTACCTTCAAAATCTAACATTAATGATTCAGAATACCCTTGTTGTTCAGCTTCGTGTTTTGAAAGAGTACAAATCATATACAATCCAGCTGCTTTTGCATCCCAAGGAATAGTATTTGGAGCTGGTCTTCGCCATTTAGAAATATTTAATCTTATTCCTTCAGCTTTTAATTTTGGATCAAAATATGCAGGCCATTCCCATGTTGCTATTGCTACATTTATCGAAGTTTTCTGTGCAGACACACCCATCATCTCGCTTCCTCTCCACGCAAATGGTCTTACATATCCGTTTTGAATATTTTGAACCGCTACTATTTTTTTAGAGGCTTCATTTATTTCGTCTTTTGTATAAGGAATGTTAATGTCTAATCTTTTTGCAGAATAAAATAATCTATCTGTATGCTCTTCTAGCTTAAATATTTCTCCGTCGTATACTCTTTCACCTTCAAAAACTAAACTTGCATAGTGAAGTCCATGACTGATTACATGGCATTTTGCATCTTGCCATTCAACAAGCTCATTATTGTACCAAATTTTTCCTGATCGTTTATCGAAAGGTATCATTATTTAATTTTATAAAAAAATATATTTGTATATATAATATGTCAATATAACTTACCAATATGAAAAAACTTTTATATTTAAAAGATGAAGATCTCAAACAATATATTGAAAAAATATTTCTTGGCTACAGAGAGACAGTCTCAGATGCTAAAAATGTATTGAATAAATACTCCATAGGTGTCGCACATAATAAGGTTATTCACTTAATTTCATTATATGAGGGTATTACAATATCAGACCTCTTAAGAAAGTTGAAAGTTACAAAACAAAGTTTGAATAGAGTTTTGAAAGATTTAATAAATCTAAAAGCTATAAAATATGAAAAAGACCAAGTAGATACAAGAATAAAGCATGTCTACTTAACAGAAGAGGGAGAGAAATTATTTAACGAAATTTTCTCTGCTCAAAAGAAAAGAATTTATCAAGCATTCTCCGCATCAAAAGCAAATGAGGTTGTCAGTTTTGACAATGTTTTAAAAAAAATAATTAATGGAAAAATTTAAAGCACATATTTTAGTTGTAGATGACGATGATGGCATAAGAGAATTAGTTAAAGAATACCTTTCCCAAAATGAATATCTTGTAACTAGTTCGAATAGTGCCGAAGATGCTCTTGAGAAAGTTAAAATTATAAAATTTGACTTAATAGTGCTTGATATAATGATGCCAGGAAAGAGTGGTTTAGAATTTACAAAAGAAAATAAAGATAAAATTTCGACCCCTATAATTCTTTTAACTGCGAAGGGTGAAGCTTCAGAGAGAATAGAGGGTTTGGATATTGGTGCAGATGATTACCTTCCAAAACCTTTTGAGCCTAAAGAATTAATACTTAGAATTAATAATATCTTAAATAAAACAAAATATAAAAATACAAAGAGAAAATTTAAATTTGGTAAAATTGAAATAGATCTTAATAAGCAGTTTATTTTGAAAAATGATAAATCAATAAAAATCAATAATACAGAAAAAATAATTTTAGATAAAATGGTTAATTCCCCTGGAAAAATTTTTAAAAGAGAGGAGATTGGAAATCTTATAAAAATTGATAAAGAAAGATCAGTTGACGTAATCATTACAAGACTTAGGAAGAAAATTGAAGAAAACCCCAAAAGCCCAAATTATTTACAAACAATAAGAGGTGAAGGTTATGTTTTATGGATTGAATAAATATATAAAAAATATCTTGCCTAAAAGACTTTTTTACAGAGGTTTACTCATAGTCGCTGTTCCAATAGTAGTTATGCAAATAACTATCTCTTTAGTTTTTTTTGATAGTCTTTGGATCAAAACTAATTCTGGAATGACAAGAGCATTAGTCTCTGAAGTCAAAACTTTTGTAGATGCTTATGATAACGACGAAACTAACAAAGATTTTATAATAATTTTATTTAAAGAACACTTGGGTTTTAATATCAAATATGAAAAAGATAAGATCTTACCAGATAAAATACCAGAAAGATGGTTCAGTCCAGTGGATCGATCACTAAGAAGAGAATTAAAAAAAAAAAATTTAACTTATTGGTTTGATACAACAAACTTCAAAGAAGTTGTTGACTTGAAAATAGGATATTCAAAAGGATATTTTCAATTTTATATTCCAAGGGATAGACTAACTACGAGTTCAGCTAGATTATTTGGTCTTTGGATAACATTGCCAGCATTATTAATGATAGCTGTAGCAATAATTTTTTTAAAGAATCAAACTAGACCAATAACTAAACTTGCAGAGGCATCTGAAAGATTTGGTCGAGGAGAAGATATTGATGAGTTTAGACCTTCTGGAGCACTCGAAATCCGAAAAGCTGGTTTAGAGTTTGACAAAATGAGAAAAAGAATAATTAGACATCTTAATCAAAGATCTGAGATGCTATCAGGTATTAGCCACGATTTAAGAACACCTCTGACAAGGATAAAACTACAAATAGCTATGATTAAAGACAAAAGTGTTGTTGAAAAATTATCAAGAGATGTTGATGAAATGGAAAAAATGTTAAATGAATATCTTCAATTCGCAAGATCTGGTGCAAAAGATAAAACTGAAACGTTTGATATTTCCGTTCTTCTTGAAGATATTTGTAAAAAATATGAGAAACCAAATATAAAATATTTTTTAAAAGAAAGAGTTTATTTTGATGGAAGAAAGAATTTAATTAGCAGATGTATTAATAACCTTATTGATAATTCTCTAAAATTTGCTGACAATGTTGAATTGTATCTAAAAAAAGGAAGATCAACTATTAATATTTCAATAGAAGATGATGGTCCAGGCATACCGCAAAAAGAACATCAAAATGTTTTGAAGCCATTTTATAAAATTGACAAAAGTAGATCGGAAACAAAGTCAAGTGTTGGCCTTGGCTTAGCTATATCATCTGATGTGGTAAAATCACATGGTGGAGATCTTAAATTCGATAAGTCTAGTTTAGGTGGATTAAAAGTTATTATTTCTTTGCCCGTTTAGTTTTTTTTTTTATTTTTTTTTCAGCAATTTTTTTTTCTAATTTTTCAATTCTTTTACTTAATATATCAATTTCATCTTTACTTACTAAATTCATTTTAAGGATAATTTCCTCTTTTTTTGAGCGTAAAATATTTACGACTTCATCACTAAAATCTTTGTAGTTGACCAGTCCTTCTTCCAAAAATTTTGCAAATTTATCAAATACGAATCTTGATTTTGACATAATAATTTCTTATCAAAGTTTAAGTAATATTTATAATATTACAATTAAATGTTTATTAATAATTTTGACCCAGTCGCTTTTGAGATCTTTTCATTAGAAATTAGATGGTATTCCTTGTCTTATATATTTGGTTTACTATTTGGTTGGTATTTTGCAAAAAATAAACTAATCAAAGATAATGCTCAGAGAGAATATTTTGATGACTATATAACTTATTTGATCATAAGCATCATCCTTGGTGGAAGACTTGGATATGTAATTATTTATGACCCAATTTATTTTATTAGTAATCCAGTAGAGATTGTAAAAATTTGGGAAGGAGGCATGTCTTTTCACGGTGCACTAATTGGAATTATTATAGGAACTCATTTATTCTGCAAAAATAAAAATCAAAATATTTTTAGTTATTTAGATGTGGTTGCTGTTTGTTCTCCTATAGGAATTTTTTTAGGAAGAATATCAAATTTTATAAACTCAGAACTTTATGGCATAGAAACAAATGTACCATGGTCAGTAAAGTTTATAAAAATTGATGATTTAAATCGACATCCTTCACAAATTTATGAGGCAATATTTGAGGGTGTTGTTCTATTTATTATTTTAAGTATGTTGTTTAATAGATTAAGGAATATACCTGGTATTATTTCAGGTTATTTTTTAATTTTATACTCATTTTTTAGATTTGTTATCGAGTTCTTCAGAGAACCTGATCAACAACTAGGTTATTTATTTTTCAATTTAAGTATGGGGCAAATAATAAGTTGTATAGCACTAACCTGCGGATTAATTATCATCTATTATAAAAATGCTAATAGGACACAATAAAAAAATCTCATTGGACAGATTTATTTACAAATCTTTGTATGACAAAGATAATGGTTATTATATTAAAAAAAATCCTTTCGGAAAAAAAGGTGACTTCATAACATCTCCTAATATTTCTGTTCTTTTTTCAGAAATGATATCTATTTGGTTAATTTCATTTTGGGAGAATTTAAAAAAACCAAAAAAAATAAATATTGTAGAGCTGGGTGCAGGTAATGGTGAGATGATGTCACAAATTATAAAAACTTTAAATAATTTTAGTGAAATTAGTTTATCTGCTAATTTCTTAATTTTAGAAAAAAGTCAATTACTGATAAAAATTCAGAAGAGTAAAATAGATAAGAAAAAAGTAAGTTGGATAAGAAATTTAAAAGAAATTCCAAGGGCTCCAACTATATTCTTGGCTAATGAGTTTTTTGATGCTTTTCCTATTAAACAGTTTTTAAAAAAAAGTGATAATTGGTATGAAAAATATGTAGCATACAAAAAAAATAAGTTTGAAGTTTGTGATCAAAAAGTGTCGTCAAAAATAATTGAGAAATATTTAGGTAAAAACATAAAAAAAGAAAAATTTGTTGAATATTCACCTTCAGCAATGAAATTTGTTAACAAAATAGCGAATTTTATTTTTAAAAATAATGGTGGTTTATTAATGATAGACTATGGCTTTACAAGTGGAAAAATGAAAAATACTTTGCAAAGTGTTGAGAAGCACAGAAAAATTAGTTTTTTAGAAAATCCCTATAACTCGGATATTACTCATTTGATAAATTTTAAAATGTATAAGAAAGAGTTTGCAAATTCTAATTTGAAATCTTTAATAACTACCCAAGGTAATTTCTTAACTAAATTAGGAATATTAAAAAGAGCTGAGATAATAAGTAAAAATTTACAATTTAGTAAGAAAGCGGACATATTTTATAGAATAAAAAGATTAATTGATGAAAAATATATGGGCTCTTTGTTTAAAGTTTTATTTGTAAGCAAATCTAAAAATAATTTTAATTTGGGTTTTAAGTGATTAAGTCAAAAAGTTTTAGAGATCAAAAATCCATTTCACATTATTTTTTCAATAGATTAGGAGGTACCTCAAAAGGAATCTACAAAAGTTTAAATTGTGGAAAAGGTTCAAAAGATAAAATTGCTAATATAAGTAGAAATTTAGAGATAGTTTCAAGAAAAATAGGCTGCAAAAGTAGGAATCTAGTTTCTCTTAATCAAATTCACAGCAATAAAGTTCTTAAAATTAATAATGTTCCAAAAAAAAAATTGACTGGAGACGCGATGATTACAAATAAGCAAAATATTGCGATTAGTATACTTACTGCAGATTGTGCACCAATTCTAATTATAGAAAAAAAGCAAAAATTTGTTGGTGCAATACATGCTGGGTGGAAAGGTGCTTTTAAGGGAATAGTAAAAAAAACAATTCAGCTTTTAAAAAAAAATGGATGCTCAGAGAAAGATATGATTGCTTGCATTGGACCATGTATAAAAAAAAATAGTTATGAAGTAAAAAATGATTTTTTTAAATTGTTTAAGGACAAAAATAAAAAAAATGTGAATTTCTTCACATTTAAAAGGAAAAAAATTTATTTTGATTTAAGCGAATATATAAAATCTCAATTTTACGAAAATGGAGTTAAAAAAATAGATATAATAAGAAAAGATACCTACGCTCTAGAAAATAACTTTTTTAGTTCTAGGAGATCAAAAAAAAATAAGCATAACGATTATGGTAGAAATATTTCTGCAATTATGATTAAATAGGATATCTCGGATGAAAATTCTCACAGGAAACAGTAATAAACATCTTAGTCAAAAAATATCTAAATTTTTAAAAAATAGACTAGTGAATTCAAACATAAGAAAATTTGCAGACGGAGAAATCTATATAGAAATTAATGAAAATATTAGAGGCAATAGTATTTTTTTAATTCAATCCGTTTCATCCCCTGCAAATGACAATTTAATGGAATTACTACTATCTATTGATGCTTTAAAAAGATCATCGGCCAAAAACATAACTGCTGTGATCCCATATTTTGGATATGCAAGACAAGATAGAAAAGTGGTTCCAAGAACATCTATATCTGCAAAACTTGTATCTAACCTTATTGCAAAAGCAGGAGCAGATAGAGTCGTTACAGTTGATTTACACTCTGGACAAATTCAAGGATTTTTTGATATTCCAGTAGATAACTTATTTGCAACTCCAATATTTGCTAGGCATATAAAAAAGAAATTAAAAAAGAATAATATAATCTGTGTTGCTCCAGATGTTGGTGGTACTGCAAGAGCAAGAGCTTTAGGAAAATTGTTAAATGTAGATTTAGCAATAGTAGATAAAAGAAGACCTGCTCCTGGAAAGTCAGAAGTAATGAATGTAATTGGAAATGTTAAAAATAAAACTTGTATATTAGTTGATGATATAATCGACTCTGGTGGAACAATTGTAAATGCAGCTTATGAACTAAAAAAAAGAGGAGCTAAAGATGTTCATGTGTATGTAACACATGGCGTATTAAGTGGTAATGCTGTTGAAAAAATTAAGAAATCTTCGATAAAAAATTTAGTTGTAACTGATACAATAGATAATTCTATGAAAGTTAAAAAAGCTAAGAATATTGAGGTATTAACAATCTCTAATTTAGTTGGAGAAGCTATTAAAAGAATATCAAATTCTACCTCAGTATCAGATCTATTTAAATAATTTACTTGTAAAATTTAGTTTCATAAGTTAAAAACCCGACACTTTATGAGTTTATTAGCAGCCACAATAAGAGAAACAAAAACTAAGGGTGAAGTTAAATCTCTTAGAAGTAAAGGTATGGTTCCAGGAATAATTTATGGAGGAGAGGAGCCAAATCAAAAAATCTCTGTCTCTGTTAAAGAAGTAAAAAATTTATTAAATAAAGAAAATATTTTATCAAATATTATTTCAATTAATATTGACGGGAAAGAACAAAAAGTTTTACCAAGAGTTATTGATTTTGATACAGTTACAGATGAGCCTATACATTTAGATTTTTTAAGAATTGTTAAAGGTGCAAAAGTAATTTTAGAAATTCCAGTTAAGTTTATAAACCATGAACTATCACCAGGATTAAAAAGAGGTGGAGTTTTGAATATAGTAAGAAGAAAAGTTGAATTAAGATGTCCTACAGAAAATATACCGACTGAGCTAGTTGTGGATTTAAATAACTTAGATATTGGAGCAAGTATTAAAATATCTTTCATAAATTTACCTGAAAATGTAACACCTACAATTCAAGGAAGAGACTTTGTAATCGCAACCGTCGCAGCACCAACGGTTGTTAAAGAGCCTGAAAAACCTGCAGAAGCTGAGGGAGAAGGTGGAGAAGCTGCAGAGGCAGCTGCGGATGGAGATGCTAAACCTGAAGAAGGTGCAGAAAAAGCTGCAGATGGTGATAAAGGAAAAGAAGAAGGAAAAGCTCCAGCAGAGAAAAAATAATAATCTGTGAAAATAATAATAAAATAAAATGTTGTTACTCGTAGGTTTGGGCAATCCAACCCCAAACAGTCATAATAATAGACATAATATAGGTTTTAAAGTTGTAGATGCAATAAATCAAAAATTTGGTCTTTCAAAGCAAAAGCCAAAATTTAAGGGTTTACTTACAACAGGTAATATCGGTGAAAAGAAAATTTATGCTATCAAACCTCTGACTTTCATGAACAACTCTGGAATATGTATCAGAGAATTGCTTGAATATTTCAAAATTGATGCAGAAGATGTCATTGTTTTTCATGATGATCTAGATGTAGAGTTTGGAAAAATAAAGGCAAAATTTGGTGGATCAAGCGCAGGTCACAATGGAGTTGCTTCAATAGATAAATTTATTGGAAAAGACTACTCAAGAGTGAGGATTGGGATTGGAAAGCCAGAGAATAAAATGTCTGTATCAGACTTTGTTTTAAATGATTTTTCAGATGATGAACAAGAACACTTAGAAAAAATTACTCACAATATAATCGACTCTATTACTATTTTGATAGATAAAAAATTAGATTTATTCTCAAGTAAAGTTAACAATAATTAAATGGGTTTTAAGTGTGGTATAGTTGGTTTACCAAATGTTGGCAAATCTACTTTATTTAATGCACTTACAAATTCAAGTAAAGCCCAAGCAGCAAATTTTCCTTTCTGTACGATAGATCCAAATATAGGTGTAGTTCCTGTACCAGATTATAGGTTAGATGAATTGGTTAAAATTTCAAATTCAAAAAAAAAAATAAATACTACAATATCTTTTGTTGATATTGCAGGATTAGTCGAAGGAGCCTCTAAAGGTGAGGGATTAGGTAACAAATTCTTATCCCACATAAGAGAAGTAGATGCTATTATTCATTTAATTAGGTGTTTTGATTCTGATGATATTCAGAATTTAAATCCAACAGTTGATCCCATTAGAGATTTAGAAATAATTGAAACAGAAATGTCTTTAGCTGATTTGGAATCTATCCAAAAAAGACTTGATAGGAAAAATAAAAAAAATAATGACGAAAATCAAAACCAAATTCTAGAAAGAGCTCAGAATTTAATTAATGATAACGATGATATAAATAAATTATACGAAGAATTTGATAAAAAGGATGTTAAATTGTCAGGATTATTGTCAACAAAACCTAAATTGTATGTTTGTAATGTTGATGAAAATAGCATTGATAAAGGCAATGATTATACAAAAAGTTTTATTGAAAAATATGGTTCTAAAAACACCCTAACTATTTCAGCTGAAATAGAAAATCAATTAAATGAACTAGAAAATGAAGAAAGAAAAAACTATATGAAAATGATAAACGTAGATGATACTGGATTAAATTTATTAATCAAAAAAGGATATGACCTTTTATCTTTAGAGACGTTTTTCACTTCAGGAGTTGAGGAGACAAGGGCTTGGACAATTAACAAAAATTGCATGGCGCCTCAAGCAGCAGGTATAATTCATACAGATTTTGAAAAAGGTTTTATAAGAGCTGAAACTGTGTCTTATCAAGATTTTGTTGGTAGTGGTGGTTGGTTAAAATCAAGAGAAAACGGCAAAATGAGATTAGAAGGCAAAGATTATATAGTTAAAGATGGGGATGTTCTAAACTTTAGATTCAACACGTGACCATATCTTCTTCATAGTAAAGTAAACCAATACAGTCAATATTATCAAATAAGCTATAACTCTAAATCCTGTTTTATGTCTTTGCTCTAAATGTGGTTCCGCTGACCACATCAGAAAATTTGTAACATCTTTGGACATTTGCTCAGCTGTTGCTTTTGTTCCATCTGTATACTCAATTAAATCATCAGATAAAGGAGCTGGCATTTTAATTTTATTACCATACATATACTTATTGTAATAAACACCATCATCAAGTTCTACACCCTCTGGTGGTTCAGAATACCCTAGCAATAAGGAATAAATATAATCTGCTCCGCCTTTTCTTGCCTTAACTAGAACAGACATATCTGGTGGATAAGCACCACCATTAGCAGCTTTAGCTTCTTGCTCATTAGCATATGGCATCACGAATTTATCAGATAATTTGGCTGGTCTTACAAACATTTCTCCAGTGCTGTCCGGGCCATCTGTTACCTCAAAACTTGCAGCTATTGCTTTGGCTTCTGCTTCAGAAAATTCTGGTCCACCTTTTTCTGCCAAATTTCTATAGGTTAAATATTTCATAGAATGGCAAGATGCACATACTTCTGTATATACTTGGTAACCCCTTTGAAGTGATGCTCTATCAAATTTTCCAAAGAGACCTTTGAAAGTCCATTTAGTCTCTAAAAAAGGAGGTGATTTTTCAGCAGAGTTAGATGAATTTAGTACTATAACTGAGAATATTAATACAAAAAAAATATTTTTTAACTTTCTCACTTTATTGTTTTTTCTATTTTTTCATCACTCCTTGCTGCAGCTAAATTTGGTGAGCCTCCTAAAACTGGCTCGGTAATACTCAAAGGCAGTGGGGTGGTTTTTTCTTTCCATCCTAAAACTGGAAGAATAATTAAAAAATGCGCAAAGTAATACGCTGTAGCAACTCTTGCAATTAACAAGTACAATCCTTCAGCTGGCATCGCCCCTACATATCCTAGAATTAAAACATCAGCTACCAAGATCCAGTAGAACTGTCTAAATAACGGTCTGAAAACTGCTGATCTAACTTTTGACGTATCCAACCATGGTAAAGCAGCTAAAATTAAAATAGCTGATAACATAGCAACAACACCCATAAGTTTATCAGGAACAGATCTTAAGATCGCATAAAAAGGTAATAAGTACCACTCAGGAACTATATGAGCAGGAGTTACAAGTGGATCCGCCTCGATATAATTATCTGCATGACCTAAAATATTTGGCTGATAAAATACAAACAGCGCAAAAACAATACAAAACATTAATAACGCAAATGCATCTTTAATTACGATGTATGGATGAAACGGAACTGTATCTTTAGAAGGTTTTTTAATATCAATACCAACTGGATTGTTATTTCCAGGAACATGTAACGCCCATATGTGAAGTACTACAAGCCCTAGTATTAAAAACGGTATCAAGTAATGAAGAGTAAAAAATCTTGTTAAAGTTGGATTGTCAACTGAGTAACCACCCCATAACCAAGTTGTTATACTCTCCCCCACAAGTGGGATTGCACTAAATAAATTGGTTATTACTGTTGCTCCCCAAAAACTCATTTGTCCCCAAGGAAGAACATATCCCATAAAAGCAGCTGCCATCATTAGCAGATAAATTATAATTCCAAGTATCCAAATTATTTCTCTAGGAGATTTATATGATCCGTAAAATAAAGATCTAAAAATATGAATATAAACTGCAAGGAAAAACATAGAAGCACCATTTGCATGAACATATCTTAACAACCATCCATAATTCACATCTCTCATTATATGTTCGACACTGCTGAATGCCATATCTGCATGAGCAATGTAGTGCATAGCCAAAACTAATCCTGTAACTATTTGGGTAATTAAGCAAAAAGTTAATATCCCACCAAAAGTCCACCAGTAATTTAAATTTTTTGGTGTAGGGTAATCTGTTAAGTGATTTGCCAATGTAAGCAAAGGCAATCTATCATTAAACCATTTACCAAACTTTGAACTAGGTGTATATTCGTGATTACTCATATTTATCCAATCTTAATCGTGTTAGTATTTACAAATTCGTATTTAGGTATCTCCATATTAGTTGGAGCTGGTCCTTTTCTAATTCTACCAGATGTATCATAATGAGAACCATGGCAAGGACAAAACCAACCATCATAATCACCTTTATCTGTTAATGGTACACATCCAAGATGAGTACAAATTCCAAGCATCACTAACCATTCAGGATTTTTTGCTCTATCTTCGTCTTTTTCAGGATGCTTAAGATCATTAATATCAACTGTTCTCGCTTTTTTAATTTCATCTTCAGTTCTTCTTTTAATAAAAACTGGTTTACCTCTCCAAAGTACTGTTAAAGACTGTCCAGGTTGCATTGAACTCACATCTACTTCTGTGCTTGCTAATGCTTTTACAGAGGCATCTGGGTTCATTTGGTCTACTAATGGCCAAACAGCAGCACCTACTCCAACTGCGCCAGCAGCGGCTGTAGCAGTAAACAAGAAATCTCTTCTGTTGGTCTTTTTTTCGTCTTTTTGGTCTGACATCTTTAATATTTTATATCTTTGGTAATATATGATTTCATATAATAAAAAAGAGATATTTCTATGGTAACAATGACACAGAAACCTTTAAAACACGGTCTAAAAGTAGCTCTATATCAGCCGGATATTCCTCAAAATACAGCTTCAATTATTCGAACTTGTTCTTGCCTAGGGGCTAGTTTAGAAATCATTGAACCTTGCGGGTTTTTATTTAGCGATAAAAGGTTCAAGAGAGTTGTTATGGATTATTTAGATTACAGTGAAATTAAATTTTACAAGAGCCCTAAAGAATTCTTTGATGAAAATAGTAAAAATAGAGTAGTTTTAATGACGACAAAAGCTAGCAAAGTTTATACAAAGTTTAAATTTAAGCGTAATGATATATTGCTCTTTGGCAGAGAAAGTGCTGGTGTTCCAGAAGATGTACATTCTAAGGTTAATGAAAGAATTAAGATTCCAATGCTAAAAAATAAAAGATCATTAAACATTTCAATATCAGTGGCCATAGGAGCTTCAGAATTTATAAGACAGTTAGGTTAAATGGATCAATACATAAAAAAGAAATTAGCAAAAAATTGGTTTAAAACTTTACAAGAAGTGCTTTGTAGAGAAATAGAGGAAAAAGAGGGCAAAAAAACTAAATTTAAAATTACTAATTGGAATAGAAGTAAAAGTAATGATGAAGGTGGAGGACAATATAGAATTTTAGAAAACGGTAAAATTTTTGATAAAGTTGGAGTAAATTTTTCAGAAGTTTACGGAAAATTTTCAAATGAATTTAAAAATAAAGTTCCAGGCACCAAAACAAGCTCTAAATTTTGGGCATCTGGAATATCTGTTGTTATGCATATGAAAAATCCTCATGTGCCGGCAATGCATTTTAACACGAGGTATATAGTTACTTCATTTGGTTGGTTTGGAGGTGGAATGGATGTTACACCTTGTATAAAAGATAAGAAATTAGAAAATTGGTTTCATTCAGAACTAAAAAAATCATGTAATAAACATAACAAAAATTATTACAAAAAATATAAAAAGTGGTGTGATGAATATTTTTATTTGCCACATAGGAAAGAACCAAGAGGTATTGGCGGGATTTTTTTTGATTATAAAAAAAATAATTGGGAAAAAGATTTTTCTTTTGTTCGAGAAGTGGGAATAAGTTTTAAAAATA
Source organism: uncultured Pelagibacteraceae bacterium (assembly GCA_902542975.1). Classification (GTDB taxonomy): domain Bacteria; phylum Pseudomonadota; class Alphaproteobacteria; order Pelagibacterales; family Pelagibacteraceae; genus Pelagibacter. Next base: position 27,434 of record CACBWM010000008.1, read on the forward strand.
TTTCTAATGAAATAATTGAGAAAAAAAATAAATTAAAATGGACAATTAAAGATAAAGAAATCCAATACAAAAAAAGAGGTAGATATGTTGAATTTAATTTATTACATGATAGGGGGACAAAATTTGGTTTACAAACTGGTGGAAATGTTGAAGCTATACTTATGTCATTACCACCAACAGCTAAATGGTAAATAATGAATAAAGAACCAATTACTACTGAAGGATTAGAAAAATTAAAAAGTGAATTAATTTTTTTAAAAGAAAAAAAGAGACCCGAAATTGTTGCAGCCATTGCTGAAGCAAGATCACATGGAGATTTGAAAGAAAATGCTGAATATCATGCAGCAAAAGAACAGCAATCTCATAACGAGGGAAGAATTCAAGAAGTTGAGGATTTAATTGCAAGAGCAAATGTGATTGATATCACCAAGATTAGTAATGATGGAAAAGTGATATTTGGATCAACAGTCTACCTTCAAAATTTAGATACAAATGAAAAAATAAATTACAAAATTGTTGGTAAAGACGAGGCAGATCTAAAACAAAAGCTTCTTTATTTTCAATCACCAATAGGAAAAGGTCTCATAGGCAAAAATAAAGGGGATCTTGTAGAGATATTTACACCAGCAGGGACAAAAAATTTTGAAATTGTAGACGTAAAATACGTTTAATTTGATAAAACTTTTTCCATATCTTTTTTTGATAAATTAAAATTATTTTCAATCCATTTCATTTCTAAATTTTTTAATTTTTTACCCAGTTCCCTTCCCTCCTTTAATCCATAATCATTTATTAATAACTGAGCTTTTATTGGAAATTCTGGTTTATCTAATTTTTCAAAATAATTTTTTAATTCTGAAAGTTTTTTACTTTGTTTAAAATATAACAAATTGAAATCAATTAAATCTATTGTGCTAGATTTACCCTCATAATAAAATATTTTTTGTAAATCTTTCTTGTTAAAAATTTTAGTACTATCTTTATTTAGCGAATTATTTTTTAGAAAATTAATTTTATCTTTTAACTCATTGGGTAAATTATATTTATATACAAAATAGTCGGAATTGTCAGTTTCATTGATTACAAGAAAAGAAATGACGAAATTTAAACTTTTATTTTTTAATATCTTTTCTTGTGGTTTTGATAACTTGCTCAATTTTTTAAAATTTTTTAGTTGAGGGAAAATTAATGAAAATAATTCACATGAGGTTTTATTTTTAAATAACTTTAAAAAGTTATCCAATTTGAGAATTTTTTTTAATTCATTGAATTGTCTTTCTTTTGATATTTTTCCTAAACCCTCAATATTTTTTTTAATGATTTTTATAATATTAATTTCATGATCGATTTTGCTATATTCAGTATAAAATCTTAAATATCTAATAATTCTTAAATAATCTTCTTTTATTCTAGTTTCTGGATCACCGATAAATTTAATTATTCCAACATTTAAATCTTTATGACCAGAATTTGGATCATATAAATTCCCATCTAAATCTGAATATATTGAATTTATTGAAAAATCTCTCCTTAATGAATCTTCCTTCCAATTGGTTGTATATTCTACGACAGCATGCCTTCCATCTGTTTTTACATCTTTTCTTAATGTTGTAATTTCAAAATTTTGATCCTCGATCACTGCTGTAATTGTGCCATGTTCAATTCCTGTTTCAAAAAACTTTATTTGGTTTTTATCTAAGCATTGTTTTACTTGATCAGGAGTTAAATTAGTTGCAAGGTCGATATCGTCTGTTTTTTCATCATTTAAAATTTTTCTTACACAACCACCAACATATCTAATCTCGCTATTATCATTGTAGTTATTTATTGCACCAAATATTTTATATACTCCCTTATTATTTTTTAAATCTTGAAATTTGAGATCTTTACCGCTTGAAATTTTTTTATTCTGAAAAATTTTTTTAAGTAAAGCTTTCATATATGGCTGGGGTGCTAGGATTCGAACCTAGGAATGGCGGTACCAAAAACCGCTGCCTTACCACTTGGCTACACCCCAAGATGTTTTTCGTATAACACAAAAAAAAAGCTTTATATAGTTTTAGAGTAAATACACCAATAGTTTTTATATTTATTTTTTAATTTTTTTTGAGCTTTTATTGCCGCATTTTTGGTTAAAAAATAACCAATTATAGTCGAACCCGAACCTGTCATATTTGCAAAGTAAATATTATCTAAATTTTGCAAGTAACTTTTGATCTTTCCTAAAATTGGATATCTATTAAAGGCTGCTCTCTCTAAATCGTTATTCGAAACTTTTAATAAATCCTGTCTTTCAATCTTGTTTGATTTATTGAATAAGCTCTTTGAAAATCCTCTGTGTTTTGCATAAATCATCTTAGTAGAACAACCAAAATTAGGCTTAATTATTAATAAATGAAAATTTAATTTTTTATTAATTTTACTTATATTTTTCCCTTGTAGGATCATTGGACTCTCATAAAGACCCAAAATTACATCTGAACCAACTTTATTTGCAATTTTTATTAAATTATTTTTTGTAATTTTAATTATTTTTTTTTTAAATAAATAGTTCAAAATGGATGCTGCATTCATTGATCCTCCTCCCATACCAGAGGATTGGGGTATATTTTTTTTTACTTTGATATTGAATTTTTTATTTTGAATATAATTTTGATTATTTAAGATTTTTAGTAGTTTTGAAATTGTATTTGTATTTGAAATATTTGAGGAAAATTTCCCACTAAAAGATATTCTATTTTTTGAACCTTGTATCTCTTTTATTAAAATCTCATCTGCCAAATTGATCTTAGATATTAAACTTTCTAATTTATGATAACCATTTGAGTATTTATTTAAAATTTTTAAAGTTAAGTTTACTTTTGCAAATGATTTTATTTTATTAAATTTCATTTAAGAATTATTGTTTAAGCCATTATATAATTTTTCCTTAACTTTAATTTTTAATTCTTCATCTGCTTCATCGCTATTTAAAGCACTTTTCCAAAAATAATTAGCTTGGATTTTTCTATTTAATTGCCAAAGAACATCTCCGTAATGATCACTTGCAACAGGATCGCTTGGTAACAATTCAACAGCTTTTCTTAAATATTTTTCTGCTTCAATATAATTTCCTGTCAAATAATAACCCCAACCAACTGAGTCTGTTATGTAAGGGTCTTCTTCTTTACCTTTATAAGCTTGATTTAACATTTCTATTGCTTCTTCAATTTTATATCCTCTTTCTAACCAGCTATAAGCAAGATAATTAAGTGTATACGGTTCGTCAGGTCTAATTTTAATTGATTTTAGCAAATCCTTATCCGCCAAATCATAATTTTTTAATCTTTCATACGCTCCACCTCTGCGATAAAGAACATCTGCATAAGCCATAGAATTTTTATCCAAATTTTTTAAGGCCAAAGTATAATAATTTATAGCCTCATCATATTTTTTAAAGTTTTTGTAAATATTTGCCAAATCATAAATCATCTTTGTCGATTTATTATTAAATTTTTCAAGATTTTTTAATATATAATTCAAACTTGCATCATAATTTTCTTCCTCTGCTATTATTCTTGCAATCTTCTTTGTTTTGTACCAAAAAAATATTTCATCCTTATCATCAAATTTTTCGAAAGTTTTTTTTGCTAGATCATAATTATTATTAGACTGATAGTTTTCAGCTATTAGTGATAAATTAAAATAAAATTTTGGATTTAAATAATTTGAAATATTTAAATATATGTTTGAGTAATCAAATCTACTTTGAGATGAATAAAAATTAGATATAAGGAAAAAAAATTCTGCCAAAATATCATTCTCATTTTGACATGAAAAATGCTGAGTTAATTTTTTATAATTTTTTTCATCTATCCATTTTTTTACTTGAGAAATAAGCAAACTACTTCTTAAAGGATCTATTGTATCAGCAAAACTATCAACTGTTGCAAAGTCATTATTGGACACTTCGTTACTTAAATAAAAAAAAGTATATCTAGAGTAATCATTTTGAGGATCATTAATTAAATTTAAAAAATAAGACTCAGTTTTTTTGGAATTCAAATAACAATTTTGAAAAGCCATGTTTATCAAATCTAATTTTCCAAATTGCTCAACGATGTCGGATTTTTTATATATAAAAAGGTCAATGTAACTTTTTAAGCTAGAATAAATTATAAATTTGTATGAGTCGTCCTCTTTGAACTTTTCCAATTTTTTTAACTTCAAAGCTGCTTGTTTAAACTTTTTCTTATTAATGCTATCTAAAATTAATAATAAATTTCCTTCAAAAAAATCTCCTCCTATTGAGGTATTAGAATATTTCACTTGTTTAATTGCTTTTTTAACCTGTCCATCCAAAAGTAAAGAAAATACATATTCTTGTAAAAAACTATCATGCGATTGAATTAATATTTTTGAATTTTCGAAAAACTTAAGAGCATCGTTATTTTTCTGGTTATCAAATGATAATAATGCTGAAAGATAATTTGATAGATACTTCTGGTTGAATTCTTTTTCATTCGCTGCTTTTGAATAGAGATTTGTTTGGTATAGAATTAATATTATAAAACAAAAAATTTTTAAGAACATTTTTTACTTTATGACTTTAAATGAAAAAAATCAAAATGACATATTTGATAATGATTTATTAAACGAACTAGGTATTGAGTATGAATTTAGCAATGAGCCAATAAATAGATTTAAAAATAATGCTCCTAATGAGGAAAAATCTGATCAATTAGCAAAACTTAGAGTTGAAATAGAAAAGATTGAAGATTGTGAACTAAAAAATAGTGCAAAAAATCTTGTTTTCAGTGATGGAAATTCATCTTCAAAAATAATGATTGTAGGTGAAGGACCTGGACAAAAAGAAGATGAATTAGGAAAACCTTTTGTTGGTGATGCAGGAATGCTTTTAAATAAAATGTTGAAAGCTATTAATTTAGATAGAACTAACGTGTATATAACTAATGTTGTAAATTATAGACCTCCAGATAACAGAAAACCTGAAATATCAGAAATAAATAGATACTCTGAATATTTAAGAAAACATATTTCGATTATAAATCCAGAAATACTTATTTTAATGGGAAGCACAGCAATGGAAGCGCTCTTCGGGAATAAAATTAAAATTTCTAAAGAAAGAGGAAAATGGAAAGAAGTAATAATTAATAATAAAACATATTTAACAATGATAACTTTTCACCCGGCATATCTGCTAAGACAAGCAGAGCAAAAAAAATATTCTTGGGCCGATCTTAAAGAAATTAGAAAAAAAATAGATGAAACTGGTTTAGAGATTTAAATTTTTAATAATATTTTATATGAAAAAAATTATTGCTGGTGTTGATGAAGTTGGAAGAGGAAGCCTTGTAGGACCAGTTTATGCAGCGGCTGTTATATTAAATAAAGAAATTAATAGAAAAATTCTTAAAGATTCAAAAAAACTTAACAAAATTCAGAGGGAAACTTTAGCTAAATATATAAAAAAAAATTCAGTTTGGGCGTTAGGATCTGCATCAATAAAGGAAATTGAAAAAATTAATATTTTAAATGCTAGCCTACTTTCAATGAAAAGAGCAATTAAGAAACTCAAATTGAAGCCTAAAAAAGTTTTAATAGATGGTAATAAACCACCAGACTTAAAAAATTATGTAATTAAAACTATTGTAAAAGGTGATGAAAAAATTCCTGAAATTTCAGCCGCATCGATTATTGCTAAAGTTGAAAGAGATAAGCTTATGAAAAAGATGTCTTTTTCTTTTAAAAAATACGGCTGGGATAATAATGCGGGTTATGGAACTAAGGATCATATTAAAGCTATTAAAAAATTTGGAGTGACTAGATTTCATAGAAAAACCTTCCAACCAATACACAAGATATTGAGTCTTAAATAATAATCATAACAATTATCAATCAATAAATTCAATCACAGGTTGACGTAGACTCCTGACTGGAGTCTAATTCAAAAATATAAAATGATCATTTCAGATATAAAAAATAAAATTATAAATGGAGATAGTATTAAAGAATTAAAAAAAATTCCGGCTGAAAGTTTTGATCTGATATTTGCAGATCCACCTTACAACCTTCAACTGAAAAAAGAATTAAGTCGACCTGATAGATCTAAAGTCGATGCTGTAGACGATGCGTGGGATAAATTTGATAGTTTTAAAAGTTATGATGAGTTTTCAGTTCAATGGCTTAAAGAATGTAAAAGAATTTTAAAAAAAAATGGATCTATATGGGTAATAGGAAGTTATCATAATATTTTTAGAGTTGGTTCAAAAATGCAAGATTTAGGTTTTTGGATACTAAATGATGTGATTTGGAACAAAAATAACCCTATGCCAAATTTTAGAGGAACACGTTTTACGAATGCGCACGAAACACTTATATGGGCATCAAAAAGTGAAGGCTCAAAATATACTTTTAATTATCAATCACTTAAATGTTTAAACGATGATCTACAGATGAGATCTACATGGAATTTACCTATATGTAATGGAAAAGAAAGACTTAAAAATAATGGTAATAAAGTTCACTCAACGCAAAAGCCAGAGTCTTTATTGCACAGAATTATATTAGCATCGTCTAATAAAGGCGATTTAATATTGGACCCGTTTCTCGGTACGGGAACAACTGCTGTAGTTTCAAAAAAGTTAGGTAGAAATTATTTTGGGATAGAAAAAGAAAAAAACTATTTTGAAGCTGCAAGTAAAAGAATTAAAAATACAAAAATTATAGAAGATGAATATTTAGATACTATAAAAAATAATAGATCCAAACCAAGAGTGCCATTTGGATCTTTGGTTGAATTAGGAATTATTAAACCTGGTACTGAAATTTTTGATCAAAAAAAACAAATCAATGCGAAAATTATGATTGATGGTAGTATAAAATATCGGAAATCAGAAGGATCAATTCATAAAGTTGCTGCACAAATATTAGGTGCTGATAGCTGTAACGGTTGGACTTTTTGGTATTATAAATCAGGTAATTCACTCAAACCAATTGATGATTTGAGGCAAAGACTAAGGCCAACTACTTAATTTCTATAAATTTTTCCAAGATAACTCTCTAGAAATTTTTTATTTTTTGATAAAAATTTCAAAACAATATTTCTAATTAATATTATTATTGGATTAGTTAAATGGAAGGCAAAATGGTTTAATTTTGATCTTTTATTTACTAGTAATATTTTACTTATCTTATCCTTATAAATACTATTTGAATTTGTAATATTTTCTAAAATACCATTTGCCGTTTCAATACTTTGAGAAGCACCTTGTGCAAAAGAAGGTGGGAAAGCAAATAAAGCGTCTCCACTCAAAAAGGTATTTTGATATTTTAGTGAGGGTAGTTCTTTGCTCACAAATACAGGAAAGCACTTTAAATTTACTAAACTCTCCAAATTTATAATAGAATTTTTTGAAATAAGATCTTTTAAAGATTTTATAAATGTTTCAGAATTAAGAATATTTTTATCTTCAATTTCTTTAGTAGTTAGTTTCTTTTTGATTATAGCAACGAAATTATATTCGAGTTTTTGATTTACAGGATAAGTTACATAGTGAAAATTTGACCCCATATAAACAGAAATATTATCTTTTTCATGTTTTTTTAAATTCGCCCTTAAAGCAATGTTCCCATTAAAAATTGGGTTTAAATGATTATTTGATATTTGAGATTTTAATTTTGAAAAAACACCGTCTGCAATTACTATATAATCGAAACTTTCATTCTTATTATTCCAAGAAATCTTTATTTTTTCATTATATTCGATATTTTGAATATCGGCTTTAAATTGAATTTTTTCCTCAGGTATATTGCCAATTAAAAACTTTATTAATGTTGATCTTTTAAGTGTTGTGTAACGGTCGTTTACACTATTGAATTGCTTTAAATCAATTTCACAAATCTTTTTAATATTTTTAGCCTGGAAAAAATTAACTTTTGTTGGATAATAAACATCTGATGCTGAAATATTTTTAAATCCTACTTTATTTAACAAATTAATACTATTAACTGAAAGTTGAATGCCATAACCTTCATTTAAATTAAGATAATCTTTTTTTTCAAAGATTTTGTAGTCTATTTCAGTATTTTTGTTTAATTCATTTGCAAGATACAAACCAGATATACCAGCTCCTACAATTGCAACTTTTTTCATTCAGATTTTGAGATGGTATAAAATATTTTTTTAGTAAATGATGGAATTATTTCTGAGCTTAATTTATCTTTTTTGATTAATATTTTATTTTTAATCTTTGGAGGTCTTTTCGAGTTATTTAACAAAATTTTCATTTCCATATTAGATAATTTTATATTAATTTTTTTATTATTTGAATAATTATACTTACTTTGTCGAACTTCAGTCATTGGAAAAATTGGCATATTTTTTAAAAATTTAAATTTATCATTTTTGACTAATAAGTAGTTATTATGTTTTTTGTAAATAGTCGCTTCGAAATATTTAGTTTTTATTTCTTTATTAAATTTGGTCAATTCAAAGTCATTTTTTTTTAGAGATATACAATTTTTATTTAAAGGACATTCCTTGCAACTTGGATTTTTTGGTTTGCATATTAAAGCACCTATCTCCATGATTGCTTGGGAGTAATCACTAGCGCGATCGGACAGTCCAAAAAAATTAATTTTTGTTTTTAAAAAATCTTTAGATATTTCATTCTGCTTTTTTAAATAGAGAGTTCTTTTAAGAATTCTCTCAACATTTCCATCTAAAGGGATAGTTTTAATGTTAAATGCTATAGACATTATTGCTTTAGATGTATATTCACCAACACCTGGTAATTGTATTAACTTTTCATAAGATTTTGGCAACTTACCATCGAAATCTTTAAGAATTTTAATTGCACTTTTTTTTAAATTTCTTGCTCTTGAATAATAACCAAGACCTTCCCAATGTTTCATTAAGATCTTTTCGTCAACATTTGCCAATGATTGAAAGGTTGGAATTTGTTTTACAAATTTTTTAAAATAAGGAATAACAGTTTTTACTTGAGTTTGCTGTAACATAAATTCACTAACAAACGTAAAATATTCTTTTTGCCTCTGAGAAACTTTTTTTCTCCAAGGTAAAATTCTTTTATTATTATCGTACCAAAGTAGAATTTTATTTGGTATGTTTTTATTATTCATATGGGTCAAAAATATAATACTAAGCAGAGATATAACTCCATTCAAGGTTTAAGATCTTTTAAAGATACTTTACCCACAGAAGCAAAAAGAATAATTAGTAAAAAAGGTAAAATTTATAATGAAACTTTAGACAATTGGAAATATTTAGTCGGTAAAGATTTATTTAAAGTAAGCTTTCCTAAATCATACAAAAGTTCAAATAAGTTATCGGGAAGTCGTTTAAATATTTTAGTAAAGAGGGGAAATGAAGTTGACGTTGAGTATTCTAAAAAAGAAATAATAAAAAAAATTAATGTTTTTTTTGGCTATCATGTTTTAGATGACATTAAATTGAATACATTTGATGGAAAAATTGAAGAAAGCCATAAAAATACAGCTATTAATGCGACAAAAAATAAACATATAAAGAGCATAAATAATATTAAAAATGACAAAATTAAAAATTCACTTTTAGAGCTAAGTAAACATTTTAAAATAAAATGAAAAAAATAATTTTTATCTCAATTTTAATTTTTTTTAATTTCATCAATGCTAATTCTGAAGTTAAACCAATTTTAGTTGGAAGTGCAGACTCTAAAGTTAAGTTAATGGTTTTTGAATCTTTGACTTGTAGTCATTGTGCAAATTTTCATAAAAATATATATCCTAAATTAAAAGAAGATTTTATTGATAAAGGATTGATTTCAATAGAATTTAAAAGCTTCCCATTAGATATCATTGCATTTAATGCAACTAAATTAGCGCATTGTAGAAATGATGGTGAGCATGAAATTTTGCATCACCTTTATTTAAATCAAGATAAGTGGATCAAGGGAAAAAATGAATTAGAAGCAAATCAAGCAATGAAAAAATTTATTGATAATACTGAATATAATCTAGACTTTGATAAGTGCTTGGCTGATAAAAAGATAGAGGATCACATTTTAGAAGACCGAATCGAAGGTGTTAAAAAGTATAAAGTGAATGCTACTCCTACAGTCATAATTAACGGAAAAAAGTTTGAAAATCACTCAAACTACAAAAAATTAAAAAAATACATTGAAAAACTGATATAAGTCAGTGAATGGAATTTAAAAAAATCCAACTAAATGGATTTAAGTCTTTTGCTGAAAAAACAAATTTCCTGATTGAAGAAGGTTTAACTGGGATAGTTGGCCCAAACGGTTGTGGCAAATCAAATATAGTAGAGTCGTTGCGATGGTGTATGGGTGAGACATCAGCAAAAAGTATGAGAGGTTCGGGAATGGAAGACGTTATATTTTCTGGAACTTCAAACAAACCTTCAAAAAATATTGCAGAAGTTTTAGTGAGCTTATCAAATGACAATAAGGATGGTCCTCTGCAATATAATGAGCTCGATGAAATTGAAATAAGAAGAAAAATAGAAAAAGATAAAGGCTCAAAATTTTATATAAATGGCAAAGAAGTTAGAGCAAAAGATGCTCAGATGTTTTTTGCAGATTTATCAACAGGTGCTCATTCACCTTCGATTATTAGTCAAGGTAGAATTGGAGCATTGGTCACAGCAAAACCTTCTGATCGAAGAGCTATCTTAGAAGAGGCGGCTGGTATAGCAGGTTTACATGTTAGAAGACACGAAGCAGAATTAAGATTGGGCGCGGCTGAAAATAATTTAAAAAGGGCAGATGAATTAAGAAGACAACAGGAAAGACAATTAGCAAATTTGCAAAAGCAAGCTGAAGAAGCTGCAAAATACAAATCAATTTCAGAAGAAATAAAAAAAGTTGAGGCAGGTTTATATTATTTACGTCTTTTAGAAATTGATAATGAAATTAAAGTAGAGAATGAGATCAACAATGAGGCTGATGATCAAGTTAAGTCCTTCAATGATAAATTAGAGAATTTAAGCATGAAAATTATTGAGAAGAATAAGAATGTAAATCCTATAAGAGAAAAAAATCAAGAAAATTTGTCAAAAATACAAAGGTTAAATTTAGAGTTAAAGAGCTTAGATGAAGAAAAAGACAGGGTTAATGATGAAATACAATCAATTAGAAAGTCTTTAAGTGTAATAGATGAGGATATTGTTAGAGAAAAAAGCATAATCATTGATGCAAACTCTAATGAAAAAAGACTTAGAGAAGAAAAAGAAAATTTAATTACAGTCGATTCAAAATATTATGAAACTGAAAAATTGTCAGGTTTAGATTTGGTAAATGCAAAAGGAAAATTAAAAGATGAGCAAGATAAGTTAGAGAGAATACTAGAAAATCTAAACCTTGATACTCTAAAAAAGAACTCAGAAACTATTGATTTAGCAAGTGAGCAATTAGAAAAAGCAAAAGAAATGCTATCAGAGAACAATATTAATGGTGCAACTAATTTAATAGATGAATGTAAAATAAATCTTTCATTTTTAAAAATGAAAATTAATGAAATGCATGACAACGATTTAGCGATAACAGTAACTAAGAAAAACGAAGAAATTAAAAGTCTACAAGAAGAATACGCTGAAGCATTTAGTGCAAATCAAAATATTAAAAAAGAATCAATAAAAAGAAGTGAAAGAATTAAAATAATTGACCAAGAAATAGAAAGTTGGAAAAGCTTATTGGTAAATTCTGAAAAAATGATTAATGAATTAAATAGTAGAAAAGATACTCAACAAAAAAAATTAGATGGCCTTGAAAAACAACCTCAAACACAAGCTGAAAGAAAGGGACAAATATCTGAAAGTTTAAGAATTTCTGAAAAAGAAAAAAGTGATAATGAAATATTAATAGATGAACTAGATAAAGAGATTAACGAATTGAGAAGCAATCTAAATACAACAAAAGAAGAGTCTATTGAAATTAGAGAGAGAAAGGCAAGCTCTGGAGCAACAATCGATGGTTTGAATAAAAGAAGAAATGATTTGTTAGAAAGAGTATCAACAGAACTTAATTTAAAAGAAGAAGAAATACTAAATTTTTCAAACTTAAAAGATGCATCTGAATATCCAGATACAGTAACACAAGAGGAATTGCTTGATGAAAGAAAAAGGGAAAGAGAAAAATTAGGCTCGGTTAACTTAAGAGCAGACGAAGAGACTTCAAAATATGAAGATGAAATTAAGAAAATGGAAAAAGATAGACAAGATTTAGTAACTGCGATTATAAAGTTAAAAGAAAGTATTACTGAACTCAATCAGAAAGGTAGGGAAAGACTTCTAGATGCTTTTGAAAAGGTGAATAGAAAGTTCAATGAAGTTTATACCAAACTATTTAATGGAGGTAGCGCGAAGCTAGAACTAGTAGACTCCGATGATCCTTTAGATGCAGGATTGGAAATGTTAGTAAGTCCACCAGGAAAAAGATTACAATCAATAACTTTATTATCTGGAGGTGAACAAGCCCTGACAGCTTTATCTTTAATCTTTGCAGTGTTTCTTACTAATCCAGCTCCGATATGTGTTCTCGATGAAGTAGACGCACCTCTCGATGATGCGAATGTAACAAGATTTTGCAATCTTTTGACGGAACTAACTAAAATTACATCTACAAGATTTATTATCGTAACTCACCACGCTCTAACCATGTCTAAAATGGACAGGCTGTATGGCGTAACAATGCCAGAAAAAGGAATTAGCCAACTAGTTGCTGTAGATCTTCAAAAAGCAGAGAGCATGGTTGCTTGATAATGGATGAAGACCAGTTTAAAACTCGCCTAAAAATTGCAAAAAATAAAACCGATAAAGACAAAAAATCTGAAGAGGTAAATAAAGGATCAAGTATGGGATCAGCCTTCAAATTGAGCACGGAATTGGTATCTGCAGTAGCTGTTGGGACAATTATTGGGTTTATTTTAGACAATTGGTTTGGTACTAAACCATGGTTAATTTTAATATTTTTTTTTATTGGTGTAATAGCTGGAATTATGAACGTTATTAGATCAGCAAAAAAAATGCAAAAATAGTAGGAAAATGGCAGCAAACCCAATGTACCAATTCAATGTGTACCGAATTGGTCCAGAAATTAAAATAAATAACATAGATATTTCATTCACAAACGCGAGTTTGTTTATGGTAATAAGTTCATTGGCAATATTAATTATCTTTAATTTGGGTACAAAGAGATCGATTATACCAAATAAAATTCAATTACTTGCAGAACTCAGTTATTCTTTTATTTCGAAAATGATAAGTGATACAGCTGGATCAAAAGCTAAGCCTTACTTTTCTTTCATATTTTCTTTATTCATGTTTGTTTTATTTTGTAACATGTTTGGGATGATACCATACTCTTTTACTGTCACTAGCCACATCATTGTAACTTTTGTGTTAGCAGCATTTATATTTATAGGAGTAACGATAATTGGATTTATTAAACATGGACTTGGATACTTAAAACTTTTTGTACCAAGTGGAGTTCCAATGGTTTTATTGCCATTAATTGTAGTTATAGAAATAATTTCATACTTAAGTAGGCCAATTAGTTTATCAGTTAGATTATTTGCAAATATGATGGCAGGCCATACGATGATGAAAGTTTTTGGAGGTTTCGTAGTTAGCTTAGGAATTGTTGGGGGCTGGCTACCACTAGGTTTTTCAGTTGCATTAACAGGTTTGGAGATATTAGTTGCTTTTCTTCAAGCATATGTATTTGCAATTTTAACATGTATCTATTTGAATGATGCATTAAATTTACACCATTAATTAACATAAGGAGGATATAATGGAATTAGAAGCAGCAAAAATGATAGGAGCAGGACTAGCAGCAATTGCACTTGCGGGTGCAGGAGTTGGTATTGGGATAATTTTTGGAAATTATCTTTCAGGTGCAATGCGAAATCCATCTGCAGCTCAAAAACAGTTTCCAAACTTACTATTAGGCTTTGCATTAGCGGAAGCAACTGGTTTATTTGGATTAGTTGTTGCATTAATTATTCTTTTCGCGTTTTAATTAATGTTGAAAAAGATAATTTTTCAATTTCTAGCTTTAAGTCTTATCTTTACTTATAGCGCTCAAAGCGCTGAGAGTGGAGGTATGCCCCAGCTTAATCCTGAGTTTTGGATATCTCAAATTTTTTGGTTAGTTCTTACTTTTGGATTATTGTTTATAATTTTATCTAAGTTCATACTACCAAAGATTAGTAACAATCTTGAAACGAGAAAATCGCAAATCGTAGAGAATATCGAAACTGCAGATAAGCAACGGGAAGAAACTGAAAAAAAAGTTAGAGAATTTGATAAAATTATCAATGATACAAAAGTTGAAGCGAAAAACTTCTTTAATAGCGAAAGACAAAAAGTTTTAGATGATGTAAACAATAAAAGATTATCTTTAGAAAAGGATATTGAACAAGAAATAATAAAAGCTGAAAAAGAAATAGGCCAATTAAAAAAAACTTCTCAAGAGAAGGTTACTAAAATTGCAATTGAGACATCCTCCGATCTAATTAAACAATTAATTGGTGAAGATATAAATAAAAGTAGTCTTTCAGCCATAGTTGAAGATCTTTCTAAAAAAGAAATGGAAAAATATAATGGCATTTGATGCAACATTTTGGGTAGCAGTTTCTTTTGTAATATTTTTTGGAGCGCTAATTTATTTAAAAGTTCCACAAAATGTTAATAATTTATTGAGCAAAATGATTAATGATATCAAAAATGAAATTGATGAAAGTGAAAAACTCCGAGCTGAATCTAAAAGACTATTGGATGAGGCGCAAAAGAAGCTAGATACTGCAAAAATTGAGAGTGAAAAGATTATGCAGCAGTCAAAAGATGAAACTGAAAGATTTGTAATTGAAATGAATGACAAATTTCATAAATCAGCTGAACTAAAGAAAAGTCTAGCAAAAACTAAAATCTCTCAAATGAAGGATAATGCCATTAAAGAAATTAAAGATACATCAATTAACATTGCTGTAGAATCTGTGAAAAAAATTATTACAACATCTGTCGATAAGTCTAAACTTGACAATTTGTTTAATAAAAATCTTGAAGAAACAAAGACAGAATTAAAGAAAATAAGTTCTTAAACTAAGATAGTTTATCAAATTTTATAAAAATAATGTAAATTAAGGAATATGAATTCAATTGTAATTGGATCAGGTTTTGGTGGCATAGCAGCAGCTCTTAGACTTCGAGCAAAAGGTCATAAAGTCACTTTAATTGAAAAACAAAAAGATTTAGGTGGAAGAGCGAGAGTATTTAAAAGTAATGGATTCACTTATGATGGTGGACCAACTGTAATAACCGCTCCTTATTTAATTTATGAAATTTTTAAACTTTTTAATAAAAATCCAGATGATTACATAAAAATAAAAGATTTGGATACTTGGTACAGATTTGTTTTTGAAGATGGAAGCCATTTTGATTATTCAGCAGATGAAAAGAAAATGGAAGAACAGATTGCAACAATTAATCATAAAGATGTTATGGGTTACAGAAATTTACTTAAATTTACAAAAAAAATATTTGATAAAGGTTATTCAGAATTATCAGATGTGCCATTTGATAAACCTTCATTTATGTTTAAGCAAATTCCTGCATTGCTAAGTTTAAAAAGTTATAAATCTGTTTATTCTTTGGTTAGCGGTTTTATTGAAAATGAAAAACTAAGAAGGCTATTTAGTATGCACCCATTATTGGTGGGTGGAAACCCTTTTACTACAACCTCTATATATGGATTAATTTTGTATTTAGAAAAAAAATGGGGAATTCATTATTCTATGGGTGGAACGGGACAAATCATAAAAGGTTTTGAGAAATTGATGTTAGAAGAAGATGTTATAATTATTAAAGGTAAAGAAGTTAAAAACTTGCTCACAGAAAATAAAAGAGTTGTCGGGGTTGTGACAAGTGAAGATGAGGAAATTAAAGCAGATAACGTAGTTTGTAATGCAGATCCTCCCGGTGTTTATTCAAAAATGCTAAATAATCAAAAATATAACACCTTATTTAATTGGAAGATAAATAGAATGGAATATTCAATGGGATTGTTTGTTTATTATTTTGGAACAAAGAAAAAATACGAAAATGTTGAACATCATACTATAAAGTTTGGCGATAAGTACAAAGAACACTTGGATGATATATTTGTAAACAAAAAATTAAATAACGATATAAGCTATTACCTACATAGGCCTACCGCAACAGATTCGAGTATGGCACCAAAAGACCATGATTGCTTTTATGTATTAGTGCCTGTACCTAATAATAAATCAGGAATAAACTGGTCAATCGAAGGAGAGAATTTAAAAAAACTTGTAATAGATAAAATGGAAAAAAGTTTATTACCTAACTTAAGAGAAAATATTGTAGATGATTTTTATTTAACTCCTGATTATTTTGAGAATGAATTAAACACAAAATATGGCTCTGGTTTTTCAATTCAGCCAAAATTTTCTCAATCAGCATACTTTAGATTTCATAATAAATCTGAGGTTTATGACGGTTTATATTTTGTTGGAGCGGGCACTCATCCTGGAGCTGGTGTTCCAGGAGTCCTATCATCCGCAAAGGTCTTAGATAAAATTTTGTAATGAATGAACAAAATTATTTGTCGATATACGCTAAATCTTTTAATTGGGCAGGTTTCTTTTTACCAAAACAAGTCTATTCTGATTGCTCTAATTTGTACGATTTTTGTAGATACATAGACAATATAGCAGATGAAAAAGGTGATCTTGATACGAAATTAAAAAATTTCAATACTTTCAAAGAAGATTTCAAATTAAAAAATGAAAATAACCAAATAATTAAAAATATGTGGGCTATAATAAACAAATTTGGAATATCGCAAAAAATAATTGATGATTTATTCGATGGCGTAGAGGCTGATATAAAATCAAAAGTAGAAATCAACACTGACAAAGATCTATATATTTATTCATATAGAGTGGCTGGAACAGTTGGATTAATGATGGCAAAAATTTTAAATGTCAAAGAAAGATCAGCACTTTTAGGGGCGATTGACTTAGGTATTGCAATGCAATTAACTAATATTTCAAGAGATGTTATTGAAGATGAAAGCAATAATAGGTTTTATATAAAAAAGAATTTTGATGAAATTAAAAGAATTCTAAAAATCGCTGACAAATTTTATAGTAATTCTTTTATATCAATTAAAAAAATTCCATTCTTTTTAAGATTTTCGATTTTGGTTGCAAGACGAGTATATAGACAAATTGGAAATGAAATCTTAAAAAAAGGAAACTTAGAAAATTATAATAAATCAGGAAAAATTTATGTAAACAATTTGGGAAAAGTCTTACATACAGTGCTATCTATTGGTGATTTAATTAAATTATATTTTGTAAAAGAAGATAAAAAACTTACAATAAAAGAGCATGAGATAATAATGCAAGATATTGAGTATAATGAAAGATTTTGATTACATAATTATTGGAGGTGGCTGTGCTGGTTTAACATTGGCTTATGAGTTAGAGTATCACGATAAACTTAAAAATAAGACTTTAGCAATTATTGAAAAAAGAGATGAATATAAAAAAGATAAAACTTGGTCATATTGGAAAACTGTACCTCACAAGTTTGATGACTGTGTAAAAAAAAGATGGAAAGATTATACAATCAATTTTAAAGGAAATGTTGAATATAAAGATTGTAAAGAAACTCCTTACGAAAGTATTGATAGTGGACTATTCTACAAAAAAATTTTAAATAAAATCAATAAAAATCCAAATATTCAATTCTTTAAAGATATTAGTGAAGTAAATACAGAAAACGCAATTTTATTTAACAGTTTGCCAAATCTTGAGAATAAAAATTCTAATTTATGGCAACACTTTCAAGGTGTTGAGATTGAAACCGAAAAAGATTTTTTTGATGATCAAATAATGAATTTAATGGACTTTGATTGTGATCAAAAAAAAAGTGTTCATTTTTTCTATACACTACCCTATTCAAAAAAATCAGCTTTAATCGAAACTACGTGGCTTTCAAAAATGGAAGATGATAGTGAAAAAGATTATGATAAACAAATTATTGATTACATCGAAAACACTCTAAAATTAAAAAAATATAAAATTAATTATAAAGAAGTTGGAGCCATACCATTATTCTATCCAAAATTTAAAAACGACAAAAATACGATTAATATTGGAACTGCAGGAGGTATGACACGTTTGAGTACTGGCTATACTTTCCTAAATATCCAAGAACAAGCAGAATATATTACCCAAAACATTGATAAAATAACCCAAACTAGAGCTTTTAATATAAAAAGTAAGTATAAGTTTTTAGATAATGTTTTTTTGAAAGTCCTAGCTGAAAAACCAGAAATCATGCCAAATATTTTCTTCAAAATGTTTAAAAGCAAGTCAAAAACAGTAATAAATTTCCTTTCCAATAAAAGTAATATTTTCGAGGACTTATCCATTATATTAAAGATGCCAAAATGGACTTTTATTAAAGCTGTATTTAAATAATGATCAACAAAATAAATTTTTTTCATTCTATTATTTTTTTTAATATCTGTATTTTTTTTTCTGCCTTTGAGGTATTGAGAGATAATTCGTTTATACTTTTTAGTTTTTTTTTAATTCTTACAATTGGTATCTCTCACGGTGCACTGGATCATGAAAAGGGTAAAAAACTTTTAAAAATTTATAAAATTAAAAATATAGAAGTGTTCTATATAACTTATATAGGTATTGCTATTTTTGTTATTTTAATTTGGATTTTAAGTCCAATATTGTTGCTTTCGCTTTTTTTAATACTTGCAGCATATCATTTTGGTAAAGAGGATAGTGACTTTATCGAAACAAAAAATGCTAATTTTTTAGAAATTTTTTATTTCATTAAAGGATCATTAGTTATTTCAGCACCCTTACTGTTTCATAAAGCTGAGACAATCGAAATTTTTAAAATGTTAAACTTTTCAATAAACGAAAATATTGTGGCTAATAATTTTTTAATTTCTTTAGTTATATTATCAGTGTTAAGTAATTTTCTTATATATAGAGGTAATAATAATGATTTAAGATCAATTCTTTTTTTAGATAGTTTTTCAATAATTATTTTAAACTATTTTTTTAACCCTATATTGGCTTTCACAATTTACTTCTGCTTTCTTCATTCTATAAGACACTCACTAAGTTTAATTAGTGAAATAAATAAAAATTTGATGATAGGATTTCCAATTTTTTTACGAAAAATTATTCCACTTACAGTAATTACAGCAATAATGTATTTAATAGTTTTTTATTTTATTTCAGAACAATTTGGTATAGATGAAAGTATTATTAAAATAATATTTGTTGGATTGGCTTCATTGACCTTTCCTCATATTTTACTTGAATTCATGGTAGAAAAAAAATGAAAAATAAAACTATAAATCTAATTGGATGGACATTGTTCATTATATCTTCAATTGGTTTCATCATCTCAAGTGTAGGAAGTTTTTGGGCTATGTTCGGAAGTTTGTTTTTTTTTATTGCTTGTATAGTATTTTTAATTCCATTTTTTAAAAAGGATGAAAATGAGTAACAAAAATTTAAAAATTTATTTAGCTGCACCAAGAGGATTTTGTGCAGGGGTTGATAGAGCAATTGAGATTGTAAAAAAGAGTATAGATAAATTTGGTGCCCCTGTTTATGTGAGACACGAAATTGTCCACAACAAACATGTTGTAGAAGGGTTAAAGAAGATAGGTGCAATATTTGTTGAAGAATTAGATGAAATCAAAGATAAATCTAGACCAGTTATTTTCTCAGCGCATGGAGTGCCAAAATCTGTTCCAGAGGAAGCTTCTAATTTAAATATGATGTTTGTAGATGCAACGTGTCCTCTAGTATCTAAAGTTCATAGAGAGGCAGAAAACTTAAACAAACAAGGTCATCATATATTATTAATAGGACACAAAAATCATCCAGAAGTCATAGGAACTATGGGTCAATTACCAAAAGGTTCAATAGATTTAATAGAAAATATTGAGGATGCAAATAAGTATGAAAATATTTCAAATAAACAGCTATCTTTCATAACTCAAACAACACTATCTGTAGATGACACTAAAGATATTATTGCAGCTCTAAAATCTAAGTTCCCAGATATTAAAGAGCCTAAAAAAGATGACATATGTTATGCAACAACAAACCGACAATCAGCTGTTAAAGAAATAGCATATAAGTGTGACATGTTTTTTGTAATTGGAAGTAGGAACTCATCTAACTCAGTAAGATTAGTTGAAGTTGCTAAAAACTCTGGTTGTAATTCTTCTGAGTTAATACACTCAGAAAGTGCAGTTCCCATAGATAAGATTAAAGAATGTAATACGATTGGAATCTCATCAGGTGCTTCAGCACCAGAAATACTTGTTGAAAAATTTATAACAGAATTAAAAACCCAGTTTACAGTCAATATTGAGGAAGTTGAAATCGTAAAGGAAAATATTACTTTTAAGATTCCTGGAAAATTAAATTAATGGCTGTTTATACTAAAATTAATAATAATCAGATAAAATTTATTGAGAAGAAATATAATATTGGAAAAATTGTAAATTACTCAGGTATAAAAAAGGGTATTGAAAATACAAATTATATTTTAAAGACAAAAAAAAATAAATATATTTTAACGATTTACGAAAAAAGAGTTCAAAAAAAAGACATTCCATACTTTATTAAACTTATGTCTAGTCTATCTAGATTAAAAGTAAAATGTCCAGTTCCTATAAAAGACAAAAAAGGAGAATATTTACTAAATTTAAATAGAAAAAAGGGATGTATTGTTAGCTTCTTAGAGGGAAAGGAAAAAGAACAACTAACTAGCAAAGATTGCTTCGAAGTTGGTAGAAATACAGCAATTCTCCATAAAGCAGCAAAAAAATTGAAATTGTATAGAAGAAATTCTCTATCAATAAATTCATGGGGATCAATTCTAAATAAAATAGAAAATAAAATTAATAAATTGTCTAAAAACTTAAAAGATTTAATGAAAGATGATTTAAGAGATATCAAAAAAAAATGGCCTAAAAAAATGCCAAATGGAATAATTCATGGAGATCTTTTTATCGATAATATTTTTTTTAATAAAGGTAAATTTTTTGGTTTTATAGATTTTTATTTTTCCGCTAATGAATTTTTATCCTATGAACTGGCAACCTGTATTAATGCTTTATGTTTTAAAAAGAAAAATAGAAAATATGTATTAGATAAAAGAAGATCTTCAAATTTATTAAAGGGCTACCAAACTGTCAGAAAATTAAGTGAAAGAGAAAAAAGAAATTTAAATACATTATGTAGAGGATCAGCTTTAAGATATCTTTTAACTAGATCTTATGATTATTTAAATACTCCTAAACAAGCTATCATTAAAATTAAAGATCCAAGAGAGTATATAGATAAATTAAACTTTCATAGAAATCTGAGCTCATTTAAGGATTATTCTTGATGATTAAAATCTATACAGATGGTTCCTGCATTGGAAATCCAGGAAATGGTGGTTGGGCTGCAATTATTATTGATAATGGAAAGAAAACTCAAATTAAAGGAAGCAAAAAAGAAACAACAAACAATCAAATGGAATTACTTGCCCCCATTAAAGCTTTAAAAAAAATTCCAAAAGGAAGCAAAGTTCAAATATTTACAGATTCTAAATACGTAAAATCTGGAATAACTGAATGGATACATAATTGGAAAAAAAATGGTTGGAAAACAGCTAACAAAAAAGAAGTTAAGAATAAAGAACTTTGGACCGAATTAGATAATCTTTCAAATACATTTGAGATTAAATGGAGCTGGGTAAAAGCACATTCAACAGATAAACTTAATAATGAAGTGGATTTATTGGCTAGGTGTTCAGCCACAATATAGGTGCACCTGTTAACAGAACGCCCCTTCCTGATTCTCGATTCGCTAGAAAAATAAACACTTTTTAGAATTCGATGACTAATTGGTGTCAGAGTGGAGTTATTTTTTTTTCTTTTTCTTTTTCTTTTTCTTTTTCACTTTTTTTAAAAAAAATTTATGTCTAGCAGTCAAAATCTCTTGCTCTTTTTTCTTTTCTCTCTCAGCTATAAACATAAATAACATCAGAACAGCAAATGCTACAAAGAAAGAAATCATCACCTTTATAAAATTAAGGTCTGGTAGGTATAAACTCATTACATACCAGAATGTTACAAAAAACATTACCCAGCCCCAAATTATTGCTTTTGCAAGTTTGCTCCCAAAAAAAGCTCCATACAAAATTATAAATAATATAAATATAGCTCCAATACCTCCAGAACCTCCTAGACCTAATTCAACTAAGTAGATATTTGCTAAAGCAGGATTGCTCCAAAATAATATTGGTACTACAATCCCTAAAAGTTTTTTCATTTAATTTATCTCTTATATTTAGTATATCGCCAATCTAAAAATATTTTACCGGGTTTATTCTTTAGGTGATTTAAGCTATTTCTATTAATGTTTAGTAAAGAACCATTCTTTTTAATTATTTCTATTTTATAGTTACTTGGATTAATTTTAAAAAAGTTATCATCAAATCCTTTATGATGATTTTTACACAATATAAGTCCGTTTCTTTTGTTATCTGAACCTTTGTCTTTAACAGGTACAATATGTGCGGCTTCTAAGAAATACTTAATTCCACATACCGCACACTCATTTTGATAATAATTAAAAACATCAGAACTAAATTTTGGTTGGTTATTACCTCTTGATGAAGATAATCTTTTTTTCCTCTCTCTACTGTTTACAAATAATTGATCCTTAGATTCATCCTCATTTTGAACCTCTATGATATCATCTATTGGGATTACATGTTTAGTTTCTTCCTTTACAAAACTTATGAGAAAAGATCTTTGATCATCATTGAACCTTTGTACATAACCTAATCTAATTTCTTTTTTTGATTTGTCTCTCCCTATGCCCAATACAACAAAGATTGGTATATTTAAATTACAACAATTTTTAAGAGAATTTATTTCTCCTATATCTCTAGTTTTATGAATTGTATCAGGATAAAAATAAGTCAAATGTGTATCAGTTAAGACATCGTCATACTTTTCTCCAGTATCAAGAACAGACTGACAAATTCCATCTGTAAAACTAAATTTTTTTGTTCTTGATATATCCCTATAAATACCTCTTTCACCTCTGTGAATTTTGATTTGATTTCTCACATAATCATTCGAGTGTAATTTTTTCTTTGAAATTTCTTTCCAAATTGAAAGATTCTTCTGTTTAAATTCATAAACAAATTTTGCTTCATCTAAATTTTGAAAACTTTCTACCAAAAACCAAACGCCTTTTCCTTTGCCATATAAAGTTTTGAATATATTATTTCCTTTAAAAGCATCACTATCCTCAGAATTCTCCTCAATTCTTGCTTGAATACTCCTATCAAATGTTTTTGAAATTTCTTCTTGAGTAGAGATACTTTTATAAACTTCATAGATATCTTTCAGATTGGCTACTCCACCTAAAGATTGAAATGAACTTATTACTCTGTCGAGAATTGTCATAATAATCATTAGTTATAACACACATATTTTGGCGTCACAGTGGCGTCACGAAATGATGATTTGTTTGTATATTGTTCCTATTTTTTAATGAAAAGTAAGAATAGTTAAGGGCACCTGGCAACAGAACGCCCCTTAAATAATTTATTATCTTTCTCTATCAATAATATTTATTTTTAAAAAGACTATGTGCCTACTATGTACTGACTATGTACCATACCTTCAAAACTCAAAATTTACTTTTTTTAAAATATTCTTTTATGTCTTTTTGAAACAATAGATAAATACAAGAAATCTGTAATAAAGTATTTAAAATTAAAATAGATCTTACTGTCAATTCATTAAATCCTATTTCTGGTATAGGTCCATAAGGAGCAGCAAAACTTACATTTATAGCGTGGATTAAATCTAACAAACCAATCACATTCCAAGACAGCAAAAGACCCCATAGTATAGTGCTTGGTTTTTTTATAATGTGGTAAACTAAAAATAAAGCAGTTATCCCAACAAAAAAGTCGCCCACAAAAGGAACTATCCATTCGGATGGTGCCGAACGTTCATTTTCAGTAAAGATCCAAAACAAAAATAAACCTGACCCAACTGCTCTGAATGACATCCATCCAGATACAAAAATAATCCAATTTAATTTCACTTGAGAATTACTTATCAGAAAAAAACCTCAATTACAAAGTCATTACAAAGAACCCTAGATTAACTATGTTCCCTACTATGTACCTTTAAAAAAAGTAATATATTATATTATGTATTGACTTGGGTCGGACAACAGAACTGCCCTAATAATTATAATAAATCTATAACGCCTTGTGCAGAAGATAAACCGCATTGCCTAGTCTCTTTCTCAACTTGAACATTAATCACTTCTAAGTTCTCAATAACCATTGCATAACGATTTGAACGTATACCCATTCCTTTTGAATTTCTATCTACTTCAGCACCGATGGCTTTTGTAAATAATAGATACGGATCTGATAACATTGTAATTTTACCAGCTGCATTGTTTGCTTCTCCCCAAGCATTCATAACAAAAGGATCATTCACAGATAAACAAAATATATTATCTATTCCTTTGGCTTTTATTTTATCGGCATTATCTACATATCCAGGAAGATGAAGTTTTGAACAAGTAGAAGTAAAGGCACCTGGCAATCCGAATAAAACAACTTTACCTTTTCCTAATATATCTCTAATTTTACTAGTTTGTGGTTCACCATCTGCTAAATGAAAAATCTCTATATCTGGGATTTGATCTTTTATTCTTAATTTCATATTGAGTTTATTACATATTCTTTAACTTTATTTATATCATTTGAAATAACCTCAAATTTTTCTTCTCTATCATAAACATACTTAAGACTATCTGGTAATTCTTCGGTTTTTGAGATTGCATCTTCGATTGCTTTTGGAAATTTACAAGGGTGTGCTGTGGATAAAACAACACAATTTTGTTCTAACTCAAGTTTTTTTGCAGCACCAATTCCAACTGCAGTATGTGGATCAACTATAACTTTATATTCTTTATTTATATCTTTTATCATTTGGATAGTTTCATTTTCATCCAACATTTCAGATATAAAATTCTTTTTTATTTCATCTAAATCACTATTATCAATTTGATAAGTATTATTTTTTATCTTACTCATCACATCTTTTGTAACTTCTGAGTTACAGTCTTTTACATCATATAAAAGTCTTTCAAAGTTACTTGCTATCTGGATATCCATGCTGGGGGTATTTGTTTCCTCAACTTTCTTTTGAGAATAATCCCCACCAGAAATTGCTCTATGAAGGATGTCATTTTTGTTAGTAGCTACAATAAGTTTATCAACTGGAAGTCCAAGTTTCTTTGCTAAATAACCAGCATAAATATCTCCAAAATTTCCAGTCGGAACAGAAAAGGACAAAGGCTGTCCATTACCTATTTTAAAATAAGCATAAAAATAATAAACAGCTTGAGCAACAATTCTTGCCCAATTAATCGAATTAACACCTGACATATTTATTGAGCTAGAAAATTTTTCATCATTAAACATTGATTTAACTAGATTTTGACAGTCATCAAAATTTCCCTCAATAGCAATATTGAATACATTTTTTTCTTCATGGATTGTCATCAGTCTTCTTTGCACTGGTGAAATCCTGTTATTTGGATGTAATACAAAAACATTTAAATTCTTTTTGCCTTTTAAAGCATCAATAGCAGCTGCACCTGTGTCTCCTGAAGTTGCTACAATAATATTAATTTTTTTTTGCTCATTTGCTAAATGAAATTGATAAAAATTTCCTATTAATTGCATTGCAATATCCTTAAAAGCAAGTGTTGGGCCGTGATAGAGTTCTAAAACTTTTAAATTTCCTAAATCTGAGATTTTTACAACATCGTCTGCTCTAAAATTTGAGTAAGATTTTGATACTGTGGAAATTAATTCTTCTTTAGTCATAAAATCACCGATAAATGGAAAAATTATTTCAGCTGCTAATTCATTGTAATCAAGACCACTTAGTTTATTTAATTCCTCTTTATTAAATGGTTTGATTGACTTTGGCACAAAAAGACCTCCATCATCAGCTAAACCTTTCAGAAATACGTTTTTAAATGAAAAATGATCTGAATTATTTCTAGTGCTTATATATTCCATCAGTAATTTTTTTTTCTGAAATATAAATATATTAAAAAGATGGAAACGGCTAATGAAAACCATGTAAGGGCATACTTTAAGTGGTTGTTTGAAATATTGGCTCCTATTTGTTTTGACTGGGGATAAATTCCTTCTTGCTTGCTAATATTATTGATAATGAATGGAGAAAATTCTTTACCTGTATAGGTCAATAAATCTTCATCTTTAAGAGTAAACCAGTAATTCTTATTTACGTCATTATCTGGCTTGAAATAATTAAATTTACTTTTTAATTTTAAAACTCCCTCAAATTTAATCTCATTTGAGACATACTTTTTAGATTTAAGATCTCTTGGAACCCAGCCCCGATTTATTAAATAGCTTTTATTATTAATACTCACTGGATTTACAATATCAAATCCTGGCTCTCCTTTTTCATTTAAGGAATATAAATAAATTATTTTTGAATTATCTAATATTCCTTCAAATTTGATTTTTTTAAAGTTAATTGGATTACTTCCATTAAATTCTACTGGATCACTTTTTAAAGATTGGTCAATTGAATTTATTAAATCAAGCTTCCAGTTTAGTCTTATAATTTGCCAAGTACCCAATGCCAAAAAAACTAAAATAAAAAAGTATACAAAGATTGAAAAAGATAGCTTATTTTTCAAGAACTATTAACTTCCCCAAATATAAATGGCTGCAAATAAAAACAGCCAGACGACATCAACAAAGTGCCAGTACCAAGCAGCGGCTTCGAAACCAAAGTGATGTTCTTTAGTAAAATGTCCTAATTTACCTCTCCATAAACAAACCGCTAAGAAAATAGTCCCAACTAAAACGTGGAAACCATGAAACCCTGTGGCCATATAGAATGTAGCTCCATAAATATGACCTGAAAAACTAAATGTAGCGTGTTGGTATTCATATATTTGCAATAACGTAAAAAATGCTCCTAAAATTACTGTACAGATTAGACCATTTATAAATCCTTTTCTATCATCCTCTAATAAAGAATGGTGTGCCCAAGTTACTGTTGTACCAGATAAAAGTAGGACAAGAGTATTTATAAGTGGAATGTCCCATGGATCAAAAGTTTCAATATCTTTTGGCGGCCATACATTTCCCATGAATTCGTTTGGAAACAAACTTGCATCAAAGTATGCCCAAAACCATGCAACAAAAAACATTACTTCAGATGCAATAAATAATGTCATTCCATATCTGTGATGAATTTGAACAACAGGTGTGTGATGACCTTTGTGCTCAGCTTCGATCACAACATCTCTAAACCACATAAAGGCACAATAAATTATAAGTAAAAAACCTAAAACCATCGCCCACATAACTTTACTATGAAAATAATAAACAGATCCAACAGCCGTAACTAATGTTGCTATAGATGTGGCTAAAGGCCAAGGACTAGGGTCAACTAAATGATAATCATGTTTTTGACCTGATGCAGACATTTATTTTAACTCTCTTTTTTTTCGTTTTTATAATATTCAGATGAGAAAAAAGTATATGACATAGTAACATCTTCAACTCTAGATGTTTTTGGATCATTTACTAATTCTGGATCTAGGTAAAAAACTAGTGTGTAACTTGCCTTTTCCCCTGGATCTAATGTTTGTTTTTCGAAGCAAAAACAGCCTAATTTATTAAAATATGCTCCAAATGATGATGGAGAAACATTGTATGTAGCTACAGCAGATGAAATTTCATCTCCTGTGTTTTCCACTTCAAATTTAATTCTGTATACCTTGCCAGGCTGAACATCCATAGTTTTTTTATCAACATCAAAATTCCAATCAAGAGCACTGTTAACATTGGTATCTAATCTTACATTTATTTTTTTATCTAAAACTATATTTGGAGCCTCTTTCGATATTTGTGTAGTTCCACCAAAGCCAGTTACTCTACAAAATAAATCATACAATGGCACAGCTGCAAAAGACAATCCCAACATAAAGACAAAAATTCCTGCAAGAATTAGTGGGGTTAAAGTATTTTTTTTAATCATAAAGGTCTTTCAAATACTCCAATATTAAATAGTGTGAAAATGAATAAGAAAACTATAAATGCAACCAAACCAACTGCTGTCCATAAATTTTTCTTTTTTAATTTCTGATCTTTAACTATCATAAAATTTTATCCACTAAGAAAAAAACAAATATTAAAAATAAGTAAATAATTGAATAGCTGAAAATATGTCTAGCTTTCTTTATGTTAAATTTTCCAACTTTATAGTTGTAAAGCTGGTAGCAAATTAAATTATAATAAAATGTAAGTAGTAAGCTAAGTGTTAAGAATACTTCACCGACAAATCCAATGTAATATGGGAAAACAATTGTAGGTATCATTAAAAAAGAATAAATTAGAATATTCTTTTTAGTATCCTGAATTCCATTAGTTACTGGAAGCATTGGAATACCAGCTTTTTTATAATCATCAGCTTTGTATAAGCTTAATGCCCAAAAGTGTGATGGTGTCCAAAAGAAAATTATTAAGAAAAAAGCAATCGATTCCAATGAAATAGAATTTGTTGCTATTGCCCACCCAATTACTGGTGGCAAAGCTCCTGATGCTCCACCTATAACAATATTTTGTGGAGTTTTTCTTTTTAACCAGATTGTATAAACAAATACGTAAAATAATATTGTAAACAATAATAGAAATGCTGATAAAGTATTTGTAACAAAGTATAAGCTTACAACTGAAATAATTGACAGAGATGTTCCAAAATATAATGCTTGGTTTCTGTTCAGCTTTCCTCTTGGAATTGGACGCAAGCAAGTTCTAGACATTAATTTATCTAAGTCAGCTTCATACCACATGTTAAGTGCTCCTGCTGCTCCAGCGCCAAAGGCAACAATTAATATTCCAATAACTGATTGTTGAAACGAAACTGAAGTAGGAGCTGTTAATAGACCAACTGCACAAGTGAAGATAACAAGAGACATTACCCTTGGTTTCATTAGCTTTAATAATTCAGGAATTATACCTAATTCGTAATATGATTTTTTTACTTTAGAATACGTCGTAGCCATTTTAATTTTTATATCTTAAGACGTTACTAACTACTAGATTTTTCAGTGCCTTCATAATCTTCAAACTTCGGCAATTCATCAAAAGTATGAAAATTTGGTGGTGATGGAACTGTCCACTCTAATGTTGTGGCCCCTTCTCCCCATGGGTTTTGTGCTGCTTTTTTCTTTTTTGCAAAAGCGTAGATTAAATTAGCGAAAAATACCACTAAGCCAACTACAGATATATATGAACCGATTGAAGAGATATAATTCCAATCAGCAAATGCATCCGGATAATCAGCGTATCTTCTTGGCATTCCAGCCAATCCTAAGAAATGTTGTGGAAAGAAAACTAAATTTACACCTATGAAAGTTAACCAAAAATGAAGTTGTCCCATCCACTCAGAATATTCATACCCTGACATTTTACCAAACCAATAATAGAAGCCTGCAAATATTGCAAAAACAGCTCCCAAAGATAATACATAGTGGAAGTGAGCTACAACATAATAAGTATCATGCAATGCAGTATCTACTCCAGCGTTTGCTAGAACTACACCAGTTACTCCTCCAACTGTAAATAAAAATATAAATCCTAAAGCCCAAACCATTGGGGTTTTGAATGATATAGATCCTCCCCACATTGTAGCAATCCATGAAAATATTTTAATTCCTGTTGGGACAGCGATAATCATTGTTGCTGCTAAGAAATACGCTTTAGTATCAGTGTCTAAACCAACTGTGTACATGTGGTGAGCCCAAACAACAAAACCTACAATTCCAATTGCTACCATCGCGTAAGCCATTCCTAAATATCCAAAAACCGGCTTCTTTGAGAACGTAGATACGATATGACTGATCATTCCAAATCCTGGTAAGATTAGAATATAAACTTCTGGATGACCAAAAAACCAGAATAAATGTTGGAATAATGTTGGATCTCCACCTGTTTGTGCATCAAAAAATGCAGTACCAAAATTTCGATCTGTTAGAAGCATAGTAATTGCTCCGGCTAATACTGGTAACGAAAGTAATAATAAAAATGCTGTAACTAATATTGACCATGCAAATAATGGCATCTTATGCAAAGTCATTCCTGGAGTTCTCATATTTAAAATAGTTGTAATAAAATTAACTGCTCCTAAAATTGAAGAAGCTCCTGCGACGTGTAAACTTAAAATTGCTAAATCCATTGCTGGACCTGGTTGACCTGCAGTAGAAGATAGAGGTGGGTAAATCGTCCAGCCACCACCGACACCTTGTGCACCCGGAGGTCCATCTACAAAAATTGATGAAAGTAATAAAATAAATGCAACGGGCAATAACCAAAAAGAAATATTATTCATTCTTGGAAACGCCATATCTGGTGCTCCAATCATTATCGGCACGAACCAGTTTCCAAAACCACCAATCATCGCTGGCATGACCATAAAGAAAATCATTATTAATCCATGACCTGTTACCAAAACATTATAAAGATGGTAGTTACCACCTAAAACATCATCACCAGGGTGCATTAATTCCATTCTCATCAAAACTGAAAAAGCTGTTCCAATAACTCCTGCAATAATAGCAAAAATTAAATACATTGTTCCAATATCTTTATGATTTGTAGAATATGCCCATCTCTTCCAACCTGTTGGAGTATGATGATCGTGAATATGTGCTGCTTCTGAACTCATTTTTATTTACTCGCTACTAGTTTTTTATTAATTAAATTTTCATCTTTTGCAAATTTTATCTTCGCCTCTGAAAGCCAAATTTTGTAATCTTCTTCTGAAACTACTTTAACTTCAATTGGCATAAAAGCATGTTTAATTCCACATAACTCAGAACATTGTCCGTAATAAGTCCCAACTTTTTCAGCTTTGAACCAAGTTTCATTTACTCTTCCTGGCATCGCATCCCTTTTAACTCCAAATGCTGGTAATGCCCATGCATGAAGCACATCATTTGCTGTAATTAAAACTTTAACTACTTTATTTACTGGAACAACGACTACATTATCTGTTGCTAACAATCTTGGCTGACCTTCTTTTAAATCCTTTTCTTCGATCATATAAGCGTCAAAAATTATATTTTCATCTGGGTACTCATATCCCCAATACCATTGATATCCAATTGCTTTTATAGTTACATCAGCTTTAGGAATTGCATCTTGTGAATATAAAACTTTAAATGACGGAACTGCCATTACGATCAAGATTAAACAAGGAACTAATGTCCAAACAATTTCAACTAAAACATTATGTGTTCTTTTAGATGGATTAGGATTTCTCGACGCTCTAAATCTTACCATCACATAAAGCATTAAAAATAAAACAAACACACTTATAGCAACTATGATTGGTACTAACATATAATCATGAAACCAAACTATATCTCTCATAGTTTGTGATGCAGGCTCTTGGAAACCTAATTGCCAATTTTTTGGTTGGTTTGCAAACGCCTCAACTGAGTAAATTAATGTTATAAAAACAAAAAATAGTTTTTTCATTTGTTTTCTATATAGATCGAAAATATTATAAAAAATACTAGAGAATTCGCGACAATTTATCAATTTTGCAAATAATTGATCACAGATAACGCGGATATAACCGCAGTTTCAGACCTTAA
>CACBWM010000009.1 GCA_902542975.1 uncultured Pelagibacteraceae bacterium
AATGTGGTTACTTACAAAATGTTATTGAACCTCTTGACTCAAGAGATGCAAAAAATATCTCAAGAGAAAAAATTGTTTACTTATGTACTGGTAGCCAAGGAGAACCAATGGGTGCAATGACCCGTATTTCAAATTACACACATCCAGATGTTTTTATTGAGAGAGGCGATGCAGTTATTTTTTCTTCAAAAATTATTCCAGGTAACGAAAAAAAATTATACAAACTTCACAATCAATTAGTTAGAGAAGGTATAGAAGTTATTTCAGAAGATAGTGAATTTATTCATGTATCAGGACATCCAAATAGAGAAGATTTAAAGGATATGTATGACTGGATAAAACCAAGATCAGTCATACCTGTTCATGGTGAACATAGACATATGATTGAACACATAAATTTTGCCAAAGAAATGCAAGTACCATATCCTGTTAGAGTTGAAAATGGTGATATAGTAAGAATTTATCCAGGTGATAAACCTGAAGTATATGATAAAGCTCCAAGTGGAAGACTTTACGTAGATGGTTCCATAAGTGTTGAAGAAGATGCTCAATCTATCAAAGAGCGAAAAAATTTATCTACCAACGGATTAATAGAAGCAACATTAGTAATTACGCCTAATGGAAATATTCACAATAAACCTTTATTAACTTTTAGAGGTTTACCTATATACGAAAAAGATGAATTTACATTTAAACTTGAGGAAGAAATTGAGAAAACAGTAAAAACTTTTTCTTTAAGTAATAAAAAGCAAGAATCAAATTTAATTGATGCTCTTAAGATAACTTGTAGAAAGTACACAAAAGAAAAATTAGGAAAAAGACCTTATACAAATATAAATTTAGTGAGGATTTAATTGAGTATTACAGGCTCAATAGTTGTATATGTGTGCTTGTGGTGGATAGTTTTTTTTGCCATTTTACCGATAGATGTTAATCGTGAAAAAAAGGAAAATATAGAGGGTGTGGACCCTGGGGCCCCAGAAAATCCAAAAATAACAAAAAAAATAATTTATTGTACTTTAATTACGTCTAGTATTTTTATAGTTATATATTTATTAGTAATTAATGAAATTTTAAATTTACGTAACTTTTTAAATTAATGTTTTTTTCAAAATCATTTATTCCGATATTAAAAAATAATCCTTCAGAAGCTAAAATTAAATCACACCAGTTAATGTTAAGAGTAGGTATGATTAAACAGTCCTCTGCTGGAATTTATTCTTGGTTACCGCTTGGATTTAAAGTCATGAAAAAAATAGAACAAATAGTTAGAGAAGAACAAGACCGTGTAGGTGTTCAAGAAATATTAATGCCAACAATTCAATCATCTGAAATTTGGAAGGAAAGTGGACGATATGAAGATTATGGTGAAGAAATGTTAAGAATTAAGGATCGCCAAAATAGGGAAATGTTATATGGTCCAACTAACGAAGAACTTGTGACAGAAATTTTTAGATCTTCCTTTAAATCATATAAATCTTTACCTCAATTATTATATCATATTCAATGGAAATTTAGAGATGAGCTAAGGCCAAGATTTGGAATTATGAGATGTAGAGAATTTTATATGAAGGATGCCTACTCTTTTGATTTAACAGATGATGATGCAATATTTTCGTATAATAAATTTTTCCTTTCGTATTTAAAAACTTTTAAGAGATTAAATTTATCAGCAATACCTATGGCTGCTGACAC
Organism: uncultured Pelagibacteraceae bacterium; assembly: GCA_902542975.1. Lineage (GTDB taxonomy): Bacteria > Pseudomonadota > Alphaproteobacteria > Pelagibacterales > Pelagibacteraceae > Pelagibacter. The sequence goes on from CACBWM010000009.1 coordinate 1,696, forward strand.
TGGTCCTATAGGAGGAAACTTATCACATGAATTCATCATTCTTGCTGACACAGGTGAAAGTAAAATTTACACAGATAAGAGAATTTTTGATGTAGACAGCTCTAAAACAATTTTAGACAAAGAGTCATTAGGTATATTGAGAAAACAATACGAAAAGTTTTACTCAGTAACAGATGAAAAATTCAATAAAGATGAATTTGAAAAATCTGTTGCAGAAGAATATAGAGTAAATACCAAAGGTATTGAAGTTGGTCACATATTTTATTTTGGAGATAAATACTCAAAACCAATGAATGCAGCCGTTGATTTTAACGGAAAAAAAGAATTTGTAAAAATGGGATCATATGGAATTGGAGTTTCCAGACTTGTTGGTGCCATAATTGAGGCAAAATATAACGATAAAGACGGTATTATGAAGTGGCCTATGTCAGTAACACCTTATGATTGTGCGATTATTCCTATGATAAATAAAAATGATAAATCTAATTTAGAAAAGTCTATTAAAGTACATGAATTTCTAAAATCAAAAAACATAGAAACAATCATAGATGATACAGACGAAAATATTTCAGCTAAAATAAAAAAATTTAATTTAATCGGAATTCCATATCAATTGATAATCGGAAGCAAATCTGAAGGAAATTTATATGAGTTTAAGGAAATCGATGGAGAAACTCAAAAATTAAAAGTTGAAGATGTAGCTTCACAAATAATAAAAGTTAAGCAAAATTGATTTCACAACTAGAAAAAGAGATTATATTTAGGTTTTTAAAAGCTAGAAAAAAAGACGGCTTTTTAAATGTAATCTCTATCTTTTCCTTTATCGGCATAGGTTTGGGCGTGGCTGTATTAATAATTGTTATGTCAGTGATGAATGGTTTTAGAACAGAGTTAATCAATAAAATTGTAGGTTTTAATGCCCATGCTGTTGTAAAACCCTACGACAAGCCTTTAGTATTTACGGTTGAAAAAGATTTTGCTAAAGGAATTGTTTCAAATGATGGAGAAGCAGTAATTCTCTCAAAACAAAATACAAAAGGCATTCTTTTAAAAGGATATTTAAAAAATGATTTTAAGAAATTAGAAATATCTAATAATCAAAAATATTTTGGAACAACAGATCTAAAAAATAATTCGATATCAATTGGAAAGGATTTAAGCTTTTTGCTTAATATAGATATTGGTGATCAGATAACAATAATGTCACCATCTGGTATTCAAACAATCGTTGGATCATTTCCAAGACAAGATAAGTTTGAAGTAATTTCGATATTTGATAGTGGAATAGGTGAGTTTAATGAGAACGTAGCATATATTAATCTTAATACGTTAGAAGATTTTTTTAGCAAAATTAAAGATAAAAGATTTACTGAGTACTATTTCAAAGATCCAAAAAATATTGAATATTATAAAAAAAAATTGTTAGATTTATTTCCCAGCGCATACGTTTATACATGGGCAGATTTAAATGAATCTTTATTTTCAGCTTTAAAAGTCGAAAGAAACGTGATGTTTATAATCTTATCTCTAATAATAATTGTAGCTGCATTTAATATTATTTCTGGTTTAACTATATTAGTTAAAAATAAAACAAGAGATATAGGGATTTTAAAATCTATTGGTGTAACAAATACATCGATTAAAAAAATTTTCTTTTTTATTGGATTTATTATTGGTACTTCAGCAACTCTCTTTGGCATTTTATTAGGGACTTTATTTTCATACTATATAGAAGGTATTAGGAAATTTATTTCTAATACTTTTGATATTACATTATTTCCAGAAGAAATTTATTTTTTAAGTACTCTTCCATCAGAAATAAATGTAAATTCAATAATCTTAATTGCATTATGTTCAATAATAACAACTTCTATTGTATCAATCTTTCCAGCCTCTAGAGCAGCAAAATTAGATACAATACAGACTTTGAAATATGAATAATTTTTTAAAATTAAATAATTTGTCAAAGAAATATGAAAAAAAATCTCTTAAAGTTCTAAACAATATAAATTTTAAGTTTGAAGCTGGAAAGGTATATTCAATTGTAGGACCTTCAGGATCTGGGAAATCAACATTATTAAATTTATTGTCATTTATTGACATTCCTTCTTCAGGTTTTATTGAATTTAATAAAAAGAAAATTGATACAAATAGTTCAATTGAGAATGATCATGTAAGATCAAAAAATATCGGTATAATTTATCAAGACAAAAATTTATTGCCCGATTTTACAGCACTCGAAAATGTAATACTGCCCAATTTGTTAATTTCTAATAATAAATCAAAATCAACAGAATTAGCGAAAAAATTGATTAAGAGATTTGATTTAACCTCAAGATTAAATCATTATCCATCTGAGCTTTCTGGCGGTGAAAATCAAAGAATAGCAATTGCTAGAGCAATAATTAATGAACCAAACATTATTTTAGCTGATGAACCTACTGGAAGTTTAGATTTTAACAATGCTAAACAAATATTTAAAATCCTCTTTAATCTAAAAGAAAAAAATAAAATTATAATTTTTGCAACCCACAATAGATATTTTGCAAATATGGCAGATTGTAAAATTAAAATGATTGGTGGTAAGATAAGTGTCACCAATGAAAGAATCAGTTAATAAAACCTTTAATCAATTTAAAATACATACTCAATATTCCATTTGTGAAGGAGCTGTAAAAATTGATCAATTAAAAGATTTCTGTAAAAAAAATAAAATAAAATCACTAGGTCTATCAGATACTTACAATTTGTCGGGTGCATTAGAATTTTCAGAAAATTTATCATCAGTAGGTACGCAGCCTATTATTGGAACCCAGATATTATTTAAATTTAAAGAATTTAAAGGTCTAATACCTTTAATAGCTAAAAATTATGATGGATATAAAAATATTATAAAACTTTCATCAAAATCTTATTTAGAAAATTCAGAAATTACTGATCCACATTGTCAAATAAATGATTTAGTAAACAACTCAGATGGTATTATAGTTTTAACAGGATCAATTAGATGCCTCTTTGGTTCACTTTTTAACAAAGGTTTATTTAATGAAATTGAAGAATTATTAGTTAAGTTAAAAGAAAAATTTGAAGACAGCATCTATATAGAAATTCAAAGACATGGTGATATTAATGAGAAAGACTTCGAAAATTTTAATCTTAAAATTTCTGAAAAGTTAGAATTGCCAATTATTGCCTCGAATGAAGTTTATTACTTAGATAAAGATATGTTCGAGGCACATGATGCATTAATGTGTATTGGTGAAAAAACTTATGTGAACGATTCAAATAGAATAAAACTTACTAATCAACACTATTTTAAATCATCTGAAGAAATGATTGAACTTTTCAGTGATCTACCTGAGGCATTAGAAAATAATTACAATTTACCATATAGATGTTGTTTTAAGCCAAATTTTTCTAAGCCAATTTTACCAAGTATTTCATCGTCTGAAAATAATCCAAATGATATGTTAAGACATTTATCTATTAAAGGACTTAAAGAAAAATTTAATTTAATTTTTAACATGGATTCCTCATTTATTGAGAAAGATGAAAAATATTTAGAATATAAAAAAAGACTTGATCACGAAATAAGAATAATAATTGAAATGAATTATTCTGGTTATTTTTTAATTGTTTCTGATTATATTAAATGGGCTAAAGAGAATAAAATACCTGTTGGACCTGGTAGAGGATCTGGTGCAGGCTCTTTAGTTGCTTGGTGTTTATCCATAACTGATATTGATCCAATAAAATTCAATCTTATTTTTGAAAGATTTCTAAATCCTGATAGGATTTCAATGCCCGATTTTGATATTGATTTTTGTGAGGAAAAAAGAGATTTAGTTTTTAAATATTTAACTACAAAATATAAAGATAGCGTAGCTCATATTATTACTTTTGGTAAACTTAAAGCAAGAATGGTAATTAGAGATGTTGGTAGAGTTCTAGGTTTGCCATATGGTTTTATTGACAGTATTTGTAAAATGATACCATTTGATCCATCAAGACCTATGTCTTTACAAGAATGTATTAATATTGAACCAAGATTACAGAAGTTAATTAAAGATGATATGAGGGTAGATCGTTTAGTTAATTTGTCTCTCAAACTAGAGGGTTTAAACCGTAATGTTGCTACTCATGCAGCGGGTGTTGTTATTGCGGATAAAAAACTAACTGAAACTGTTCCTCTATACAAAGATAATGCAGCTGACTTACTATTGCCTTCGACTCAATTTGATATGTATTCAGCAGAAAATGCAGGACTTATAAAATTTGATTTTTTGGGTTTAAAGACACTAACGGTTATTGATAAAGCACAAAAATTAATTAATAAAAAAAATCCTGAATTTAAAGTTGAAAAGATTAATTACGAAGATCAAAAAGTATATGAACTATTATCAAGTGGTAAAACAGTAGGACTATTTCAACTTGAGAGCTCAGGAATGAAAGATGCTCTTATTAATATGAAACCAAATAGGTTAGAGGATATAATTGCATTAGTAGCATTATACAGACCAGGACCAATGAGTAATATCCCGATATATAATGAATGTAAGCATGGTAAAAGAGAACCAGATTATCTTCACCCAAAATTAGAAGAAATTTTAAAACCAACCTATGGAGTAATTATTTACCAAGAACAAGTTATGCAGATAGCTCAAGTTCTTTCTGGATTTACAGCAGGAGAAGCTGATATTTTAAGAAGAGCAATGGGAAAAAAAAAGAGAGTAGAATTAGAAAAGCAAAAGCAAAGATTTGTTGATGGTGCTTTCTCAAATGGAATTAGCAAAGATATAGCTGCAGGAATATTTTTAAAAATTGAACCATTTGCTGAGTATGGGTTTAACAAAAGTCATGCGGCAGCTTATGCAGTTATAGCTTATCAAACAGCTTTCCTCAAAACTTATTTCCCACATGAATTTTTTGTAGCCTCAATGTCTATGGAATTATCTAATCAAAAAAAATTAAGTGAGTTCTATGAAGAATTAAAAAGATTAAATATACCTATAGTAAGACCAGATATTAATAAATCAAATGCCAATTTTTTTTCTGATGGCAAAAAATTTTATTATGCTTTAGGTGCTATTAAAAATGTTGGATTTGAGGCTATCTCTAATGTTGTCGAGGAGAGATCAAACAATGGAGAATTCAAAAATTTATCAGATTTTATCAATAGAGTTAATCCGAAAGATTTAAACAAGTTACAATTAGAAGGACTTGTACAAGCTGGCGCTTTTGACAATTTAAATGATAATAGGCAATCATTATTTAACTCCATACCATCAATTATTTTAAAATCGAAAAATAATTATGAGAATAAAAATGCGAATCAAATAAATTTGTTTATAGAACATGAAGATGATCAAACTAATTTCTTAGAAAATATTTCTGATTGGGTTAAAGATATAAAGTTAACGAAAGAATTTGATACATTAGGTTTTTACATTTCAGATCATCCTTTAAATCAATATAAAACTATTTTCAGTCAGTATAATATTATTAATTATGAAGATTTTGAAATAAATAACGATATATTGAGCTCAAATATTGCATGTACAGTTCTTAAAGTTCAAGAAAAAAAAACACAAAAAGGAACATCTTATGGAATAGTTAAATTTTCAGATTTATCTAGCGTTTTTGAGTTATTTATATTTTCAGATGTTTTTGAAATAAATAGAGAAAAATTAATCGAGGGGAAATCATTAATGTTAACATTAATAAAAAATTACAAAGACAATGATAAAACTCAAAAAAGAATTAATGTAAAAAGTATTGTTTCTTTACATGATGCGCTTAACAAACAACCAAAAAATATTACCCTAAACTTTGATGATATTAATGAAATTCATAAATTAAAGAAACTTGATAAAAAAAATGGCGAGACAGTTATAAAAGTCCTTATTAATAAAAATGACAAAATATTTACTTTTCAGCTTAAAGATAAGAGATTCGTAAGCAATAAATTATTAAATTCATTAAATTTAGATAAAAATTTAATAAATGATTAGAAAAAGGTTGTCTTTTCTTAAATAATTAGTATCAATCACTCAAATTAATACGCACACAATTAGTGGTTTTATACCTCCGGTCCCTTAAGGGCAATAATTGTGGTGGTAGAACCGGGAATAATTATGAAAATACCTAAAATAACAATTGAGCAATTATTAGAAGCAGGCGTTCATCTGGGGCATAAAACCTTGAGATGGAACCCTAAAATGAAACAATATATATTTGGAAAAAGAGATTCCATACATATAATAGATTTAACTCAGACTTTGGAGCTAACCAACACAGCATTAGAAAAAGTACATAATGTTGTATCATCTGGTGGTAAAATATTATTTATATCGACAAAAAAACAGGCTTCAGAAGCAGTTGCACAATTAGCCAAAGAGACTGACCAGTATTTTGTTAATTACAGATGGTTAGGAGGAATGTTAACCAATTGGGGAACAATTTCTAATTCTATAAAAAAACTTAATAAAATAAATTTGGATCTTGCCTCAGAAAATAGAGGATTTACCAAAAAAGAATTATTAAAAATGAGTGGTCAGCGTGATAAACTCCAAAGATCATTAGGAGGCATAATGAACATGAAAAAAATTCCTGACTTAGTATTTATAATTGACACTAATTACGAATCGTTAGCAATTAAAGAGTCAATTAAATTAAATATACCAATAGTAGCTATTTTAGATACTAATTCTGACCCTGAGGGAATTAATTATCCTATACCTGGCAATGATGATGCAAGAAGATCAATTGATTTATATTGTAATTTAATGAAACAAACCATTGATGATGCAAAAAAAAATATAAATAAATCTCAAGAAGAAATAAAATCAAGTGACAATAAAATTGAATTTGATTTAAAAAAAACTGAAAATAAATTAAATTAAATTCAAAAGATGAGTGACATCGAAAAAGTTAAACAATTACGACAATCAACTGGTGCTGGATTTAAAGATTGTAACGCAGCACTAAAAGAGTCTAATGGTGACTTAAACAAAGCAGCAGAGATCTTAAGAGTAAAAGGGATTGCAAAAGCAACTAAAAAAATGTCAAGAGACGCTAAAGAAGGTGTTGTAGTTATTAGTGGAGACACGAAAAAAACCTCTATAATTGAAATAAATTGTGAAACTGATTTTGTTGCAAAAAATGAAGATTTTATATCTTTTTCTAAAGAGCTCAGCGAAATAAATAATATCTGCTCTTCAAACATTGAAAGTATAAATAAATTTGAAATGCAGAATGGTAAAAGTGTTGCGGATAATTTAGTAAATTTAATTGCTAAAATAGGTGAAAAAATTACTATAGGTAGAAATTTAACAATAGAAAATCCAAATTCGCAAAATTTTTTTTATCAACATTCAGTAATTAAAGAAAATGTCTCAAAATTAGGTGTTATAGTATGTCTTGAGACAAATGAAGAAAATGAGGAAATTAATTCTTTTGGTAAACAATTATCAATGCACGTAGCTGCTTCAAATCCACTAGCCCTAACTACCGATGATATAAAAAAAGAAATTTTAGATAATGAACAGAAATTAATTTCAGAGGAATTGAAAAATTCAGGTAAACCTGATGAAATATCAAAGAAAATAAGTCTAGGTAAAATGAATAAATTTAAAGAAGAAAACAGTCTATTGAGTCAGGACTGGGTGATGGAGCCAAAAAAAAAAGTAAGAGATATAATTAAAGAAATGAGTATTCCAAATTTACAGATTAAATCATTTGTTAGAATTAAAATTGGCGAATAATGTTTGATGACAATACTTATAAGGTAAAAATGTCTAAAACAATTGAAGTTTTTACAAAAGAACTCAATTCATTACGCACTGGAAGAGCAAACTCTAGCATGCTTGATATTGTAAAAGTCGACGTTTATGGTCAAAAAATGCCAATCAATCAATTGGGAACAATAACAACTCCGGAGCCAAGAACTATCAATATACAAGTTTGGGATTTAAATAATGTTCCTTTAATTGACTCATCATTAAAAAAATCTGAATTAGGTCTTAATCCTCAAATAGATGGGCAATTAATTCGACTACCGATCCCAGATTTAAGTGAAGAAAGAAGGATGGAAATGAAGAAAATTGTCAAATCTATGGGAGAAAAGTGCAAAGTATCAATTAGAAACATAAGAAGAGATGGTAATGATGAACTAAAAAAATTACTAAAACTAAAAGAAATATCTGAAGATAATGAAAAAAAATTTGAAAAAGTTATACAAGAATACACAGATCAAAATATAAAACTTATTGATGATAAAGTTTTATCAAAAGAAAAAGAAATAATGACAATATGAATTCTCCTAAACATGTAGCCATAATTATGGATGGCAATGGTAGATGGGGGATAAAAAAAAAAAAATCTAGAAATTATGGTCACAAAAAAGGATTAGAAACAGTAGAAAAAATTATTTCTGCTGCAATTGATAAAAAAATTAATTACCTGACACTTTTTGTTTTCTCCACAGAAAATTGGAAAAGACCTGTTAAAGAGATTAATTATTTATTAAAATTATTAGATAATTATATTAACAAAGAAATTAATAACCTTATTAAGAGAAATATTAAAATTAAAGTTATTGGCAATATTAATCCTTTTCCTAAAATATTAAAAAAAAAAATTAGAAATGTTGAAACTGTTACAAAACATAACAAAAGAATTCAAATTAATATGGCTTTAAATTATGGTTCTAGACAAGAAATAATTTCGGCTATAAAAAATATAAAAAAAAAATCAGAAACTGTAAATGTAAATAATATAAATAAAAATTTATATACTAGCGGTATTCCTGAGCCAGATATTTTAATTAGAACTGGAAATACGAATAGAATAAGTAATTTTTTAATTTGGCAATTAATATATACTGAAATTTTCTTTGAAAAAAAAATGTGGCCAGATTTTAACAAGCAAGATTTTTGTAGAATTATTGATAATTTTGGAAGAATTAGAAGAAATTTTGGTGGTCTAAATGAGTGAATTAAATAAAAGATTATCTACATCTTTGATATTAGGACTAATTTTTTTTTTTTCATTTGTAAATGATATTATATTAATATTTGTATTGTTAATTATTTTCTTTCAATTATATTTTGAATTTTATTCTATAATAGTCAAAATTTTTTCTAAAAAGAAAAAAAGTATTATATTTTTTGTATTAATTTTAATTTTAATTTATTTATTAACTTTCATATTGTGTGTTGCAATTAACTTTTCAGATAAACAAAATAATAATTTTGTAGTATTAAGTATGATTATTTCTATCTGTATAGCTTCAGATGTTGGGGGTTATTTATTTGGAAAAATATTTAAAGGAAAAAAACTTACTAAAATAAGTCCAAAAAAAACATATTCTGGTTTAGTTGGTGCTTATTCTTTATCAATCTTTTTTTCTACTTTAATTTTTAATAACTTTTTTTCATTGTATTATATAATTATGTTTTCAATAATAGTTTCTACAGTTTCACAATCTGGAGATTTATTTATTTCTTATTTAAAAAGAAAAGCAAAAATTAAAGATACCGGAAAATTTTTACCTGGTCATGGAGGCTTATTAGATAGATTAGATGGTATCATTTTTTCCATACCCTTAGGCTTAACTATTAATTTTTATATATGATAAAAGATATAATAATTTTGGGTTCAACAGGATCAATCGGTCAATCTACTTTAAAATCTCTTAGCAAAGATAAAAATTTTAGAATCAAATTACTCACCACTAATAAAAATTTAAAAAGTATATATAATCAGGCAATAGTTAATAAAGTTAAAAATATAATTGTAGAAAATGAGGATGAATTTAACAAATATAAATTAAAATTTAAAAAAAAAAAAATTAACCTTTACCTTGGAATTAATAATATTAATAAAATAATAAAAAAAAAAACAACTTATTGTATTAATGCAATATCAGGCATTGATGGACTAGAACCAACTTTAAAAGCAATTCCATTAACCAAGAATATATTAATTGCTAATAAAGAATCAATTATTTGTGGTTGGGAATTAATTTCAAAGAAACTATTAAAGTATAAAACGAACTTCATTCCAATAGATTCTGAGCATTTTTCAATTTGGAAACTTATTGCAAATGAAAAAAAGGAGACAATAGATAAAATAGTTTTAACAGCATCTGGAGGACCCTTCTTAAATAAATCAAAAAAAAAAATTGCAAATATTAAACCTAGTGTAGCAACAAAGCATCCTAATTGGAAAATGGGAAAAAAAATTTCTATAGATTCTTCAACAATGATGAATAAAGTTTTTGAGTTTATAGAGGCAAAAAAAATATTTAATTTAAAAAAAAATAAAATTTCAATTCTGATACATCCATCATCTTATATTCATGCTATAATTTATTTTAATGGTGGGATTATAAAATTTTTAGCCCATGATGCAAAAATGACAATTCCAATTTCTAATGCTTTAGGTATTAAAAAAAAAAAAATAAGTAAAATTACTATTAGAAATATAAAGAAATATAATAATCTAAATTTTTCAATTCCTAAAAATAATGATTTTCCATTATTAAAAATTTTAAAGTTAATTCCAGAAAATGAGTCTAATTTTGAAATAATATTAACGACATTAAATGATAATCTTGTAAACAAATATTTGAATGGCAAGATTAATTATATAAGTATTCAAAAAAACTTGCTATATTTTATACAATGTACTTATTTTAAGAAATTTTTTAAATTAAAACCATTAAATATCACTGATGTAAAAAGTATGATAAAAATAACAGATAATTATTTAGATAAAAATATAAAATTTTATGATAAATAGATCAATCTTACAAAGTTATATAATTACCTTTTTTTTATTTTTTCTATTTTCTAGCTCATCATCATCAGAAATTATCAAAAAATTTAGTATATTAGGAAACGAGAGAGTTGCAGATGAAACAATTATAATGTTTTCTAATTTAAAAATTGGTGAGCAAATTTCTCAAAATAAACTTAATAAAGCACTTAAAGATCTTTACTATACAAATTATTTTAAAAATGTCGAAATCAGTTCTGAGAATCAAATTATAAAAATCGTTGTTAATGAAAATCCAATTATTCAAAAAATAATTATTAATGGTATTAAAAAAAATAAAATTAAAGATAAAATATTAGAAATATCATCTAAAATTGAAAAATATCCCTTTGTTGAAAATAAAATTAATGAACAGGTTATTCTTTTAAAAAATATTTTAAGATCATATGGCTATTATTTTGTAAAACTAGAAACTAAAATTAATAAAAATTCTAATAATACCGTAGATTTGATCTATAATTTTGAATTAGGAGAAATTGCCAAAATTAAAAAAATTAATTTTATAGGAAACAAAGTTTTTAGAGATAATACTCTGCGAAATATAATAATTTCTGAGGAAAATAAATTTTGGAAATTTATTACGCAGAATAAACTATTAGATAACTCTAGAATTAAAGCTGATGTATCACGTCTTAACAACTTTTATAAAAATCGAGGTTATTTTAATGTAAATATCAAATCAACAACTGCTATCATTAATGATAAAAATCAATTTGAGCTAATATTTAATATTAATGCTGGCAAAAAATATTTTTTTGATAACATTACAATTACTAAAAATAATAATGAAGAAATCTTAAATGAAAATATTAAAGATTTTGAAAATAAATTTGCAAAATTAAAAAATAAACCTTATTCAAAAAAGAAAATAAATAATCTTGTTAATCAACTAAACGAATTTGCTTTAAGTAATGACTTTGTATTTTTAAATGCAAATTTTCAGGAAATAATTAAAAAAGATGATAAGATTGATATTTCAATTTATTTTGACAATCTTGAAAAGCAATATGTTGAAAGAATAAATATTTTAGGAAATTTTATTACTGATGAAAAAGTAATACGAAATAATCTTATTGTAGATGAAGGTGATCCTTATAACGATATTTTATTTAATAAATCAATTCAAACTATTAAATCTAAAAATATATTTAAAACAGTTAAGTATAAGTCAAATAATAATATGAATAATAATAAAGAAATCGATATTTTCGTTGAAGAAAAAGCTACAGGTGAAATTTTTGCTGGTGCTGGAGCTGGTACTGCAGGTACAACTTTGACTGCAGGTATAAAAGAGAACAATTATCTTGGACTTGGAATTCAATTAGATACTAATTTAAGTTTAACAGATGACACTATAAGAGGTAAGTTTTCAGTTCTTAACCCAAATTTTAAAAATACAGATAAATCTATAAAAACAACTATTGAAAGTTCTGCAGAAGATTTTTTATCTTCTAGTGGTTATAAAACTAAAAAGACTGGCTTTGCTGTTGGAACAGAATTTGAGCAAAAAAATGATTTATTTGTAAATCTTGAAATATCAAATTATTATGAAGATTTAGAAACTATATCATCAGCAAGTAATATTATAAAAAAGCAAGAAGGCAGTTATTTTGAAAATTTATTAACTTATAAAATTACTTATAATAAATTAGATCAAAATTTCCAACCATCGGATGGTTTTAAAAATAACTTTTCTCAGACATTACCTTTAATTTCTGAGGATTTAACTGTTGAGAATTCATTCACATCCTCTGCTTATCACTCATTATCTGATAACTTAATTTTATCAGCAAGTTTCTTTGTTAAAGCAGTTAATTCCTTAGATGACAATGTGAGGGTATCAAAAAGAGTTTTTGTACCAGGGAGAAGATTAAGAGGTTTTGAAAGTGGTAAAATAGGTCCAAAAGATGGAACTCAATTTATAGGAGGAAATTATGCTTCTTCATTAAATTTAAATTCAACACTCCCTAATATTCTTTTTGAAAACGATAATATTGATTTAAATTTATTTATAGATTTAGCAAATGTTTGGGAAGTAGATTATGATAGCTCAATAGATTCAAGCAAAATAAGATCAGCAACAGGCTTAGCTGTTAATTGGTATAGTACAATTGGACCACTTACTTTTTCCTATGCAATACCTTTGAGTGAGGCAAAATCCGATGTTACTGAAAAATTTAGATTTCAAATTGGAACATCTTTTTAATGAAAAAATTTTTTTTTTGTTTATTCTTTTTATTCTATGTAAACAATGTTCAAGCAGAAATTAATATAGCTTATCTTGACGTACAATTTATTATTGACAATTCTAATCTTGGAAAAATTTATAAAAAAAACTTAAAAGATAAAAGTGATAAATTTAATGCCGAATTATTAATTAAAGAAAAAAAAATTAAAAACCAAGAAAATGAAATAAATAACCAAAAAAATATTTTAAAAGAAAATGAGCTTAAAACTAAAATTAATAAACTAAATGAGGAATTCAAAGAATACCAAAAGTCAAAACAAATGTTAAATAAAAATTTTGTTCTTGAAAAAAATAAATTGAGTTCTAAAATATTAAGAATTCTGAATCCTATATTGACTAAATACGTTGATGAAAACAATATACAAATTTTAATTGAAAAAAAAAATATACTTGTAGGTATTAAAACTTTGGATATTACAGAAAATATTCTAAATATTTTTAATGAGGAAACTAAAAATCTAGTAAAATAATGAATAATATTAAAAATAAATTTTTTGAAAAAAATCCTAATATTTATTTATCTGATATTTTAGCAATTTTAAAAATAAATAAGAAAATTAAAAAAAATATTAAAATAAATAATATTTCAGATTTAATTAATTCTTCTAAAAATGATATATCTTTTTTTAATAGTCTTAAATATTTAGATTTGCTCAAAAAATCAAATGCTAAATATATAATAACAAGTAAAAAATATAATAATATTGTTAGCAAATATTGTAATGCTCTAATAGTTGATCATGTTTTAAAATCTGTTGCTGTTATAAGCAAAATTTTTTATCCTAATTCATTAAATGATGCTGTTGATCTAAATGTGGGTAACCCACTAAAAAAAAATTTTAAAAAAGTAAAATTTGGTGCAAATGTTTTAATTGGAAAAAATGTTAAAATTGGAAAAAACTCAATAATCGGTCACAATACTATTGTTGAATCTAACGTTCAAATTGGTTTAAATTGTACAATTGGTAATAATGTTTTAATTAAGAATTCTATAATTGGGAATAATGTAAGAATTTTGGATGGAGCAATTATAGGAAAAAAAGGCTTTGGTTTTTTACCTAATACAAAAAAGAATTTGAGGTATCCGCATATTGGTATGGTTATTATAAATGATAATGTTGAGATTGGGTGTAACAATACTATAGATAGAGGTTCAATATCAAATACAGTAATAGGCAAAAATACCTTTTTAGATAATCAAGTTCATATAGCGCATAATGTAAATATTGGTGAGAATTGTATTATCACTGGACAAGTAGGTTTTGCGGGAAGCTCTAATATTGGTAGCAATGTTTTAATAGGTGGTCAGGCCGGTATATCAGGACATTTAAGAGTGGGAAATAATGTTCAAATTGGTGGTGGTAGTGGAGTTATAAAAAATATACCAGACAATACTAAAGTCATGGGTTATCCTGCGAAAGATATAAGAAGTTTTATAAAAGAGAATAAATAGATGTCAGTCAATTTAAATAAAAAACAAATTCAAGATTTATTACCACATAGAGAGCCTATGCTCTTAATAGATGAATTAATAAATATAAAAAAACTAGAGTCTGCAACTGCAATTGTTAATGTTAAAAAAAACAGTTTTTTTGTACAAGGACACTTTCCTGGTGAACCTGTTATGCCTGGAGTATTAATTGTTGAAGCATTCGGCCAGGCAGCTGCTGCACTCACTGCTGCTGGTATCGATAAAAAAACATATGAAAATAAATTAGTTTTTTTAATGACAGTTGATAAAGCAAGATTTAGAAACCCTGTAATACCTGATTGTCGATTGGAATTAAATATTGAAGCTGTAAGATCTCATGGGAGAGTATGGAAATATAAAGGAGAGGCTTTTGTTGATGGAAAAAAAATGGCAGATGCACAATGGGCAGCCACTATAGTTGACAGAAAGAAATAATCAGTAGTAATTATTGATAAGTATTTAAAGAATAATTTGTTATCAATTAATTGTGATACATCATACAGCGATAGTTGATAAAAAATCCAAAATTTCAAAAAATGTCGAAATTGGACCATATTGCATAATTGGGCCAAATGTTGAATTAGGATCAAATACTAAATTACATTCACATGTTAGCATCAAAGGCACTACAAAAATTGGAAATAATAACGAAATTTTCCCTTTCGTTTCAATTGGAACACCGCCACAAGATTTAAAATATAAAGGAGAAGAGAATTCTATAATTATAGGAGATAATAATAAATTCAGAGAATATGTTAATATAAATCCTGGTACATCTCAAGGAGGAACAGTTACTAAACTTGGAAGTAATAATTTATTAATGGTTTATTGTCATGTAGCACATGACTGCACAATTGGTAACAATATAGTTTTGGCCAATAATGTACAAGTTGGAGGTCATGTCACTATAGAAGATTATGCGATAGTTGGTGGCAGTTGCGCAATACATCAATTTTCAAGAATAGGACATTTATCGATGGTTGGAGGAATGACGGGTGTTTTAAGCGATGTAATTCCTTTTGGTTTATCATTAGGAAATAGAAATAATTTAGTTGGGCTGAATCTTATAGGATTAAGAAGAGCAAAAATTTCAAATGATGATATTAAATTATTACAAAATTTTTATAATATAGTTTTTAGGAATCAAAATTTTAGATCTAATATAGAAAATCTTGAAAAAAATTTAAAAGAAAATAAATATATAAAAAAAATTATAAATTTCTTGAATTCAGATAAAAAAAGACCAATATCTTTGCCGATTATTAAAAATGAAAATAACTGATAATTTCTTAGAAAAATCTGAATTCGATAATATTAATAAAACTTTTCATCTTTCTAATTTTCCTTGGTATTTTATGCCATTTAAAGTTCATGAGGGAGATGAAAATTATCAATTTTACCATTTATTTTTAGCCAAAGGTAAAGTTCTTTCAAAACATTTTGATATTCTTCATCCTGTTTTAAAAAAATTAGGAGCAAAAGAAATAATTAGAATAAAAGCAAATTTAACATTAAAACAGAAAGAACACATAAAATCTGATATGCATATTGATTTTAAGGATTGTAAAACTGCAATTTATTATCTTAATACAAATAATGGATATACATTATTTGATAAGGGAGACAAAATACATAGCCAAGAAAATCGAGTTGTTGAATTTGATTCAAATCTTATACATTGTGCTGTAGATCATACCGATACCAAATATAGAATAGTAATAAATTTTAATTATTTATAATGATAGGTTTATTCTTAGGTGAAAAGCAATTACCATTAGAAATTTTAAAAAGTTTAAAAAAAAAGAAAATTAAATATTTCATAATAGATTTATCGAAAAATAATAAATTTAAAAATGATAAAAATAGCTATTTTATTAGTATTGGAAAATTTGGTAAAATCTTAGAATTAATTAAATCAAAAAAATGTAAAAAAGTTTTATTTGCAGGAAATATTGTTAAACCAAGAATTTCCAAATTGAAATTAGATCTTAAAGGTATTTACTATATCCCTAGAATCATAAAGGCATCTAAATTAGGTGATGCAGCTATATTAAAAGAACTCATTAATATTTTATCAGAAAACAAAATAAAAGTTATTAAATTAAATACCTATAATCCAGAATTAACTCTCAGCAAAGGTTGCTATACAAAATTGAAACCTAGTATTGTTGATATGTTAACAATTAAAAAAGGTATTAAAATATTAAAAAAATCAAATTCATTTAATCATGTTCAAGCATTAGTAATCAATAATCGAAAGATAATTTCTATTGAAAAAAGAAAAGGCACAAAAGATATGTTAAAATCAATTAAAAACAATAATCTAAATAACAAACTTTTATTAAAGATTCCTAAAACCAAGCAAGACTTACGTGTTGATTTGCCAACCATTGGTCTTGAAACATTAAAAGATTGTAAAAAAGCAAATATAAAAGGGGTTGTTGTTAAGGCAGATCAAAATATATTTTTAGATAAACATGAAGTGTTTAAATTTGCTAATAAAAATAATATTTTTGTGATGGCTAAATGAAAAAGATTTTTATTTTAACTGGTGAACCATCTGGTGATAAATTAGCTACAGAGGTAATTAAAGAATTAAGCAAATCTAAAATAAGTATTGAATATTTATCAGTTGGTGGTCAACATTTAAATTCTATAGGTATTAAATCAATATATGATCAAAAAGATATTACTTATATAGCTTTTACAGACATATTGTTAAATATTTTTAAGATAAAAAGAAAAATTAATGAAACAGTAATAAAAATTTTAGATTTTAATCCTGATATTTTATTTAGCGTTGATAGTCCTGATTTTACTCTTCGTGTTTCTAAAATTATTAAATTAAAAAAACCAGATATTAAAACTATTCATTTTATTGCTCCAAAAGTTTGGGCTTGGCGAGAGGGTAGAGTAAAAAAAATGAAAAATTACCTAGATCATATTCTTTTATTATTTGATTTTGAAAAAAAATATTTTGATAAGGAAAAACTAAAAAATACATTTGTTGGACATCCGATTTTAGATAACACAAATCATGAAAAGATTGAAATAAGTGAACTATTAAAGGGAAAAATAATTTCAATTTTTCCTGGTAGTAGATTATCAGAATTAAAATTACATGTACCAATACTTATTGACTTCATTAAAAAAATGAACAATGAAAAAATTAAATATAATTATATTTTTCATGCAACTGAAAATTCTAAAGAGCATTTATCACAAATCATAAAAAAAAATGATTTAGAAAACGTTGATGTAATCTCAAATGAAAAATTAAAAATCGCTACCATTAAAAAATCGACTTTTGCAATTGTTAAATCTGGTACAGTTTCACTCGAAGTTTCTAAATATGGTGTACCATCAATAATAATTTATAAAATGAATTTTTTAAATTTTTTTATTGCCAAGTTATTTCTAAAAATTAAATATGCAAATATGATAAATATTATTAATGACAAAGAAGTTATTCCTGAACTTTTACAAAAAGAATGTAATTCAGATGAAATATATAAAACAGTTAATTATTTATTAAAAAAACCCGAGCTTTTAAATGAACAATTAAAAAAAGTTAAAAAAACTATTGATAAATTATCATCAACTACTTCATCTAGTAAGGAAGCTTCTAATGTTTTACTATCTTATTTGAGCTAATCTTTTAGAAACCTCTTCTTTTCCTAAAGAACACAATATATCATATATACCAGGTCCAAATTTTGAACCTGTAAGACATATTCTCAATGGTTGCCCAACCCCTTTAAAATTTGTGTTATTATTTTTTATTAGACTATCAATTATTGGTTCTAATTTTTCTCTGTTAAAATCTGAAAGCTTATTTATTTCATGACTAAATAATTTAATAATTTTAATAGCTTCTTCGTTTAAAAGTTTTTTATCTTCTTCATTTATTTTAACTTTTTCATCTATTAAAAACTTCAAATTTTCGTAAATATCTTCTAAAGTTTTTGCTTTATTTTTTAGAAAATATAATGAATTTTTTATTTTTTTCTGGGCTAAATCAGGTATCTTTTGTTTATAAGTCTCACAATAGGTTTTTAAAAAATTATATAGATCATTTTCATCGATATTCTTGATGTAGTGTTCATTCATGGAATATATTCTACTAATATCTAATTTTGAAGGTGATTTCCCAATCCCTTCTAAGTTAAAGTATTTGATACTCTCATCTAAGTCAAAAATTTCCTTATCTTTATATGACCAGCCCAATCTAAGAAGATAGTTTCTTAGAGCATTAGGCATTATTCCGATTTTAGAATAATCATCTAATGTTGATGCATTATCTCTTTTTGATAGTTTCTTTCCTTCAATTGTATGAATTAGCGGTATGTGAGCAAAAAACGGCAAATTCCAATTCATAGCTTCATAAATCTGTATTTGTTTAAATGTATTTATTTTATGATCATCACCTCTAATTATATGTGTCATTCCCATTAAATGATCATCTACTGATGCTGATAAATTATATGTAGGCGATCCATCTGCTCTTAATATAACAAAGTCTTCAATAGTATTATTCTCAATTTCTATTTTTCCCTGGACCAAATCTTTTATGATAGATTTTCCTTCAATTTTACTTTTAAATCTTATTACAGGATCAATTCCTTTTGGAGCATCAGTTTCACTCTTATCTCTCCATTTTCTATTATAAATATATGGTATTTTTTTTTGTTTTGCCCTTTTTTTTTGCTCTTCAATTTCTTCACTAGAACAATAACATTTGTAAGCCAAACCTTTTTTTAACAATTCATTCGCTACATTTATATGATCGTTTATTTTATCTGATTGAATATATTCATTATCTTCATAATAAATTCCTATCCATTTTAAGGAATTAATTATTTGATTCTTGAACTCCTCTTTAGACCTTTCTTTATCGGTATCTTCTATTCTTAGATAAAATCTACCACCTTTATTTTTTGAATAAAGCCAATTGAATAATGCGGTTCTCACTCCTCCAATGTGTAAAGGGCCAGTTGGTGACGGAGCAAATCTAGTTGCTACTGTTTTCATCAGATTTATTTAGACTATTTCAGGAAAAGTTTCTATATAAAGATACTAGAATTCCTTGAACTTTTACTCTATCAGGACCAAATATTTTAGTTTCGTAATTTCTATTTGCACTTTCTAAAGCTACGGTCTTACCTTTTCTTCTTATTCTTTTTAGCATTGCTTCATGATCGTCAATTAACGCAACAACTATTTTTCCATTTTCAGCATTATCAGCTTTTTTCACAATTACTGTATCGCCATCATTTATTCCAGCCTCAATCATTGAATCTCCTTGTACTTTAAGTCCAAAGAATTCACCATTTTTCTCAATATTGGAAGGCAAAGGTATTCTAGAAACTTCATTTTGAATTGCTTCTACAGGTGTACCCGCAGCAATTTTACCTAATACAGGTATTTCATTTTCATCTGAATTATTTCGATCTGAACTTTCATCAAGTCCACCTCTAATTACACTTGGTGAAAAACTATTGTAAATATCATTTGCTGAAGCTGTTTCAGGTAACTTAATGACTTCTAAAGCTCTTGCTTTATGAGCCAATCTTTTAATAAAGCCTCTTTCTTCTAAAGCACTAATTAATCTATGAATTCCTGATTTAGACTTTAGATTTAAGGATTCCTTCATTTCCTCATAAGAGGGAGATACACCACTAGATCTCAACTTCTTGTTGATAAATAAAAGAAGGTTTTTTTGTTTTTTAGTTAACATAGAACAAATTGTGTACATTAATGTTCTATAAAAGTTCTATCAATTAAACAAGAGTTAAAACTCTAATAAATTTAACACTTTTTTTATAAAATAGAAAAAATATTATTATTTTCTAAATTTTTTAAAATCGATTCACCTATGAGAAATGTTTTTATTTTAGTTTCTGAGGCTATTTTCAAAACGTCTTCTTTGTTTTTTATTCCGCTCTCTGAAATTAATGGTCCATTATGATTAATTAAAATATTATGAATATCATAAGTTGTATTTATATCTGTTTTTAGTGTTTTTAAATTTCTATTGTTTATCCCTATTAGTGCATCTTTGTACTTTAGAGATTTTTTGGCCTCTTCAACAGTGTGAACTTCAACAATTACAGACATTTTAAGTTTCTCAGCTTCTTCATACAATTCATCTGCAGTTTTTTCATCAACGCCAGCTAAAATTATTAAAATAGCATCAGCACCATAACTCCTAGAAAGATGGACTTGAAATTTATCAACAAAAAAATCTTTACATAAAATAGGTAAATTTATTTTTTGTTTAATTTTACTAATATGAATTAAGTTTCCTAAAAAAAAATCCTCTTCAGTTAAAACGGACAGACAAGTTACATTATTTTTTAAGTATATATTGGCTATTTCAACAGGATTATAATTTTCAATAATTATACCAGCTGAAGGGCTGGCTTTTTTAATCTCTGCAATAATAGAGATTTTGTCATGATTTATATTATTTAGTATTTTTTCTTTAAAATTTATATAATTTTTTAGATTTATAATTTTATCATTTAGTGAATTTATTGAAATATCTTTTTTTAAAATTTGAATTTTATTTCTTTTTTTATTAATAATTTTTTCTAATATATTCTCAGACATTTCTCAATTTTTCTAAATATGAATATGTTTTTCCTGATAATAAATGATCTCTCGCTTTTTCATAGGCGTATTTAAAATTATCTTCTCTTTCAGATATTATTAAACCAGCTGCAGAATTTAATGATACTGCTTTAGAAAAGTCATCATCGTTACCTTTAAATATATCTATAATTTTTTGTGAATTATATTTTGCGTCATTTCCAACTATCTTATCGAAACCTTCGGCATTTACTTTCAATTCTTTAGGATCAATAATCATTTCGTTAATTTCCCCATCTCTTAATTGTTTAACAATAGTTTTATCATATGGTGATATTTCATCTAAACCATCATTGCTATTAACAATCCAAGCAAATTTAATATTTAAATCTTTCAAAGCATTAGCAAATATGTCTAGAAGTTTTTTATCAAAAACTCCTACAACTTGTTTTTTAACATTTGCTGGACTACTCAAAGGACCAATCATATTAAAAATTGTTCTTTTCCCAATTTTTTTTCTGGTTGGACCAACATATTTCATAGCGCTATGATAATTTGGAGCAAACATAAATCCAAAATGATTTTTTTTAATTTGATTTTCAATATCTTTGGGCTCCAAGTTAATATTTATATTTAATGCTTCCAAAACATCTGCAGATCCACATTTTGATGAAACCGCTTTATTACCATGTTTTGCTACCTTAATGCCCATACTTGAAAGTAATAATGCGGAAGCTGTAGATATGTTTAGTGTATCCTTGCCATCACCACCTGTTCCACAAGTATCTATGCAGTCATCTACATTAACTTTTTTCGCTTTATTTCTAAGCACTGAGACACCACCTGCTATTTCTGTTGAAACTTCACCCTTTTTAGAGAGCAGAGTTAAAAAATTATAAATTTCATTATCATTTGCTTTTCCATTCATCAAAATTTCAAAAGCATCAATACTTTCTTGTAATGTTAAATTTTCATTTAATTCAAGTTTTTTTAAATATTTTTCCATTTATTTAATAAAATTTTTTAGAATTTTTAAACCATCTTTAGTCTTTATACTCTCTGGATGAAATTGTACTCCATGAACATCATAAATTCTATGTTTAACACCCATAATTATTCCATCTAAAGTCATGGCTGTAATTTCTAAATCTTTAGAGAGTGTTTTCCTATCGATTATTAAACTATGGTATCTAGTCGCCTCAAATATTTTTGGTATTCCTTTTAAAATCCCTATATTTTTTGAAATGATTTTACTTGTTTTTCCATGAACCAATTCTTTTGCTTGAATAATTTTAGATCCAAATATTTGACCTATAATTTGATGACCTAAACAAACTCCAAGTATTGGAATTTTTTTATACAAATCATCTACTATTGATAGACAGTTTCCAGCTTGATCAGGATTACCTGGACCAGGTGATATCACAATTTTATTATATTTTTTCTTTAATATTTCTTTTGTATTAATTTTATCATTTCTTACTACGTCTACGTTTTGACAAAACTTAGATATGTAATGATACAAATTAAATGTAAAACTATCATAATTATCAATTAAAATTATTTTCATAATTACTCAATTGCTTTTAATAGAGCCTTTGCTTTATTAACTGTTTCAAGATATTCGTTTTGTGGTTTGCTATCTGCAACTATTCCAGCACCAGATTGCACATAAAATTTCTTATTTTTAGCTACTGCAGTTCTAAGTGCAATACATGTATCAAATTCACCGTTTGCTGAAAAATATCCAATTCCACCTGCATAAACTTTTCTTTTAGTTGTCTCTAGCTCATCTATTATCTCCATTGCTCTAATTTTTGGAGCCCCAGATACCGTTCCTGCTGGAAATCCAGACAACATAGTTTCAAATTTTGAGTATTTATTATTAAATACACCTTCAACATTTGATACAATATGCATGACATGAGAGTATCGTTCTATTGAAAAACTTTCAGTCACTTTTACAGTATTGATCTTTGATACTTTTCCAGTGTCGTTTCTTCCTAAATCAAGAAGCATTAAATGTTCAGAAAGCTCTTTTTTGTCATTCAGTAAATCTTTTTCGAAAAATAAATCTTGTTTTTTATTTACCCCCCTTGGTCTTGTTCCAGCAATCGGTCTAATCGTGACTTTATTATTTCTTAACCTAACAAGTATTTCTGGACTTGCTCCAATAATCTGAAAATCTTTAAAATTAAAAAAATACATAAAAGGAGAAGGGTTTGTTTTTCTTAATTTTTTGTAAATTTCAATTGGATTTTTACTTAATTTAGTTTCAAATCTTTGACTTAGAACTACCTGAAATATGTCTCCAATTTTAATATATTTTTTAGCCTTCTTAACATTTGATAAAAATTTTTGTTTAGAAATATTTGATTTTACTTTAATTTTAACTTTTTTATTAATTTTATCTAGATAAGAATTATTATAATTAGATAAAAAAATTAAATTCTCAATTTGATTAATTATTTTTTCATACCTTATTTGATAATTATTTATTTTTTCATCACAAAAAACATTAATTATAAAATATAATTTCTTTTTTATATTATCATGTATTATTAGTTCTCTTGGTCTAATAATTCTAGCATCAGGTAATTTTAAATCGTCTTTATTTTTATTTGGAATATTTTCTAAATATCTAATTATGTCATATGAAAAGTATCCTGATATTATGGAGCTAATTGAGGGTAATTCTTTAGGAATTTTAAATTTAAAACTTTCAATAACATTTTCTATATTTTTCTTTGCACTACCTCTTAAAATTTTAACTTTATTATTAAAGTATATCTTGCTTACATTATTATTAAATTCCCAAATTTTATCAGGATTTTTTCCAAAAATTGTATATCTACCTTTAATAAATCCTTTTTCTACTGACTCAAATACAAAAGCATTTTTCTCAGTAAAAAAATTATTTATTAAATTTAATATTTCTTTAGAACCATCACTATCCAAAGATAAATAGAGTATTTGGTTTATTTTTTTTTTATGATTAATCTTAAATTGTTTAAGGCTTATATTAAGCATTATTTAAAATAATCTTTTATTCGATCTATATTGTTATTAAAAATTTTAACTTCATACTTGGTGTTAAGTGATGCATCATAAGAACTATAAATATCATCGATCAAATTGATATTTGTTTTAGCTAAATATTCTTGAATATTTTCATTCGTGCTTTTTAAATTCTCATAAGTTATCTGATTAATCTTTGCTAAAAATATATTATTAGATTTGTTAGAAACCATAACAAAACTATTTTTTGGTAATTCATAAATAAGCTTTAAAGATGTTTCATCAAATAAACTATCATCATTAATTGAATTAATTACTCCTGAATTTATATTTTCTTTATTTTTTACTAGATTTTCAAATTCAGAGTCATTGAAATCTTTATTTTGAATTTTTTCAAATAAATTTTTATTAAGATCAAATTTTTTCTTTAATAAAATTCTATTTTTAACTTTATCTCTGAAGGATGTATCATTTTTATTTGGCAGTAAATTATTTATTTTTGTAATTTGATATAGCAAAAAGTAATTGTCTTTATCTTTTAAAACTATTTCTTTTTTATCTTTATTTTTGTAAATTTCTTCAAATACATCATCCTCATTTACAAACTTAAAATTGTTCCTTTTTTGTAATTTTATTTCATTTTTTCTAGCGATATCTTCTAAAGAAACATCATTTAATATATCATTTTCGATTTCATCAATTTTTTTGTAAAAATCTTCATTAAATTCATTGATTTCAATTAAATTTGAGGGTTCAACTTTAGCATAACTGAAATCAATGTATGCTTCTTTTAGGTTTTCTTCATTTTCGATTATATAATTATTAATTTCAACTTCTGAAATATTTTTATCGTAAGCATATTCAAGATCATAGTATTGAATATTTATTTTTTTATTTTCATTTATGTAAATCTTATTTTGTAAGTAATATGGTGATTTAATGCCACCACCAATATAATCAAATAGTCTTTTTCTTAACTGAGAATTTTTTAGTCTATTTTCAAATTCAGCTGCGATAATATTATTCTCCAAAAGAAATTTTTCATACTTTAATCTTGAAAAATTTTTGTCATCATCAAGAAAATTTATGTCGTTTTGTAAATTTAATTTTAGTGATCTATCTGAAACTTTTACATTTAAATCTTTATACTCCATTGACATTAAATCTTTTGATATAAGGTCACTCAAAATTCTCTCTAAGATGTTGTTATCTAAATTTTCTTTTATATAATCAGGATTAATTCTTGATCGGTTTATATGATCAATGAAGTCTTTCGTTGAAATTGAATTATTATTTATCTTAGCAATATTATTTGTATTCCCGCCACTAAAGACACTTCCCATTCCCCAAAAAACAAAAGGAACAATTATTATAGCCACGAGGACACCTGCAAATTTACTATTTGTAAAACCTCTTAATTTTCCCAACATGAGTAATTCTTTATATATTGATTATAAAAAACAAACCTATAAATTAAATTATCTAAGATGACAAATAATAATATGATCTTTATAGCTAATTGGAAGATGAATGGAGAAAAAAGTCATATCTCTGGCATTAATAAAACCATAAAATTTTTAAAACAATCAAAAAATAAAAAAAATCAAATAATTTACTGCCCACCATTTACCCTGATTTCATCGGTTAAAAATAAAGTAAAAAACACTAAAATTAAAGTAGGTGCTCAGAACCTTTCTCAATTAAATGATTATGGAGCATTTACAGGATCTGTAAACTCTAAATTAATTAAATCAGCAGGAGGTGACTATGTTATTATTGGTCATTCTGAAATTAGAAATCAGGAAAATGATATAATAATAAATAAAAAAATTCACTCAGCACTAAAAGAAAAATTAAAAGTAATTCTTTGCATTGGAGAAACATATAAAGAAAAAAAAAATAATAAAACTTTCTCAGTTCTTAAAAGAC
Source organism: uncultured Pelagibacteraceae bacterium (assembly GCA_902542975.1). Taxonomy (GTDB): domain Bacteria; phylum Pseudomonadota; class Alphaproteobacteria; order Pelagibacterales; family Pelagibacteraceae; genus Pelagibacter. The sequence continues at coordinate 27,792 of CACBWM010000009.1, forward strand.
AAATAACAATTGGATTAAAGAATATAAAAAAAATTAATAATATAATTTTTGCATATGAACCTAGATGGGCAATCGGAACTGGAAAAATACCAAAATCATCTGAATTGAGAAAAAACTTTAAAGACATAAATAATATAATTAATAAATTAAAAAAAAATCAAAAATATAAAATTATCTATGGCGGATCTGTTAACTCAAAAAATGTATTAGAGTTAAAAAAAATTAATGATTTAAAAGGATTTTTAATAGGAAGCGCTTCTTTGAGAGCAAAAAATTTTATTGATATAATTAAAAAATCAACTAATTAAACCTCGTGGAAAATATACTTTTAATAATTAATATAATCCTTGCAGCTATTCTAGTTGTCTTAGTTTTATTTCAAAAATCTGAGGGTGGTGCATTGGGTATTGGAGTGTCCCAAGATAACTTTATGCTTTCTAGATCAGCAGGAAATTTTTTAACCAAAGCTACAGCAATAATTGCTACTTTATTTATAATATGTAGTTTGTGTTTAACGATTCTTTCAAGAGGTGAATTAATTCCAACAACATCAGTTTTAGATAAAATTGAGGAAACTGATGATGCTCCAAAGGTTCCAGATAGTAATAATTAATACTTTGAATTTTTAAGTTTTAGGTCTATAAGATACTTCCATGGCGCGATATATCTTTGTCACTGGCGGCGTGGTATCATCTCTTGGAAAAGGATTATCATCAGCATCACTTGCATATTTATTAAAATCACAAGGTTATAAAGTTAGGATACGTAAAATGGATCCATATTTAAATGTTGATCCAGGAACAATGAGTCCTTTTCAGCATGGAGAAGTATTTGTTACCGATGATGGTGCAGAAACAGATTTAGATTTAGGACATTATGAAAGATTTACAAATATTTCATCTAAACAATCAGATAATATTACTACAGGTAAAATTTATAGCGATGTAATCAAAAAAGAGAGACAAGGGGGCTATCTTGGTAAGACAGTTCAAGTCATACCACACATAACAGATAGAATTAAAAAATTTATTAGCAAAGACATTAGTAACGAAGATTTTGTAATTTGTGAAATTGGAGGGACTGTTGGTGATATAGAAAGTTTACCATTTTTAGAAGCTATAAGACAGTTTTCAAACGATCATGGAAGGTCTAGAACATTATTTGTTCACTTAACATTAGTTCCTTATATGAAATCTTCTGATGAGATAAAAACCAAACCTACACAACATAGTGTTAAAGAATTAAGAAGTATAGGTATACAGCCGGATATTGTTATATGTAGATCAGAGCAGCATATACCTTTAGAGCAAAGAAAAAAAATATCTTTATTTTGTAATGTTGATATTGAAAACGTTATCGAGACTGTAGATGTTAGAACAATTTATGAGGCTCCAATTAGTTTTTATAACCAAAAATTAGATAAACAAGTTTTAAAATATTTTAAAATAAAATCAAAAAAGGAACCCAATTTAAATCCTTGGAAAAAAATTACTTCTACAGTTCTAAAAAATAATAAAGTAATCAACATTGGAATAATAGGTAAATATGTAAACTTAAAAGATGCATATAAATCTTTAGATGAAGCATTAACACACGGTGGTATAGCAAATAATGTAAAAATTAATTTAGTAAGAATTGAATCTGATAAACTAAAAAAAAATGAAATAAGCAAAAAACTTAGAAGTGTTTCTGGAATATTAATACCAGGTGGATTTGGTAAAAGAGGAACAGAAGGGAAGATTGCAGCAATTAAATATGCAAGAGAAAAAAAAATACCCTTTTTTGGTATTTGTTTTGGAATGCAAATGGCAATCATCGAATTTGCCAGAAACAAATTAAATATAAAAAAGGCAGGTTCTACAGAGCTTGATAAAAAATGTTATCCTGTTATTGGATTAATCCATGAATGGAACAAAAATGGAAAAGTTTTTAAGGGAACAGAAAAAAACTTAGGTGGGACAATGAGATTGGGACTTTATACAGCTAAATTAAGAAATAATTCTGCCATAAAAAAGATCTATAATTCAAATGAAATAAAAGAAAGACATAGACATAGATATGAAGTTAATAATAACCAAAAATCAAAATTTGAAAAAAAAGGATTAATATTTTCGGGAATGTCTCCAGATAATAAATTGCCTGAAATAATTGAATTAAAAAATCATCCCTGGTTTATTGGTGTTCAATTTCATCCAGAGTTTAAATCAAGACCATTATCACCACATCCATTATTTAAATCATTTATAAAAGCTTCAAAAAATTATTATGGAAAATAGAATTGTTAAGTGTCAAGATTTAGATATTTCTAACTCAAATAAAATATGTTTAATAGCAGGACCTTGCCAACTAGAAACTGAGCAACATGCTTTAGATATGGCAGGGGAAATTAAAAATATTACTGACAAATATAATATTGGATTTATATACAAAACATCATTTGATAAAGCTAATAGAACAAGTCTTAAAGGTAAAAGAGGGGTTGGATTAGAAAAATCCTTACCAGTTTTTGACAAAATAAAAAATCAAATAAAAGTTCCTGTCCTTACCGATATTCACAATGAAGACCAATGTTCAATTGTTGCACCGCATGTAGACATTTTACAAATTCCAGCATTCTTATGCCGACAAACAGATTTATTAGTTGCTGCCGCAAAAACAAAAAAAATTATTAATGTGAAAAAGGGTCAGTTTTTAGCTCCATGGGATATTGTAAATGTAACAAAAAAAATATCTGACTCTGGAAATAATAATATTCTTGTAACAGAGCGAGGGGCTAGTTTTGGATATAACACTTTAGTAACAGATATGAGGTCAATACCCATTATGGCAAAAAATGGTTATCCAATAGTTTTTGATGCCACTCATTCGGTTCAGCAACCAGGTGGCAAAGGTGATAAAAGCGGTGGACAAAGAGAATTTGTTCAATATTTATCTAGAGCAGCTGTTGCAGTGGGTGTTGCTGCAATTTTCATAGAAACACATCAGGATCCTGATAATGCTCCATCTGATGGGCCAAATATGGTTCCACTTAATCAATTAGATAATCTTATTAATCAGATAGTAGCAATAGATAATCTAATAAAAAAAAATAATGTCTAAAATTTCTAAAGTTATTGCAAGACAAGTTTTTGATAGTAGAGGAAATCCTACCATAGAATCAGAAGTATTTGTAAAAGATATTAGTGCCTCAGCGATTTGTCCTTCAGGAGCATCAACTGGAACTTACGAAGCTTTTGAAAAAAGAGATATTAATAATAAAAAATATCTTGGAAAAAGTGTTTTAAAACCTGTTGAATTTATAAATAAGGTAATATCAAATAAGTTAAAAAACTTTGATGTTCATCAACAAGAAAAAATAGATAATTTGTTAATAAGGCTTGATGGTACAAAACAAAAAAAGAGAATTGGAGCCAATGCAATTCTTTCTGTTTCAATTGCTGTCAAAAAATTATCGTCTAAAATTAGAAAAATTCCAATTTATAAAAATTTATTAATAAATAAAAATTTTAAATTACCTTTTCCCTTAATGAATATAATTAATGGAGGTGCACACGCAAATAATGGCCTCAGAATTCAAGAATTTATGATAAGACCAGATAAAGCTAAATCTTTTTCTGAAGGTGTTAGAATATGCTTTATTGTTATTAATAAATTAAGACATTTAATTAAGAATATGGGTCATTCCACTTCTGTAGGAGATGAAGGTGGGTTTGCTCCAATGATAAATGATAATGAAAGCGCCCTTAAACTTATTGTAAAAGCTATAAATTTATCAGGTTTTAAAAATGGAAAAGACGTAGTTATATGTTTGGATGTTGCAGCAAATGAATTGCTTAAAAATAAAAAATATTCAATTCACTCCAAAAGATACACTAGTGTAGATGAATCTATAGAAAATTATATTAGACTTGTGCAAAAATATAAAATTATGTCTATAGAAGACCCATTTGGAGAAAATGATTGGTCTGCTTGGACAAAACTTTTGAATAAAACAAAAAATAACATTCAAATTGTCGGTGATGACCTATTTGTTACAAACTTGGAACGATTAAAAATTGGTTTTCTAAATGTTTCAGCTAATTCAATATTAATTAAATTAAATCAAATTGGCACTGTCACAGAAACACTTGAGGTTATAAAATTTGCAAAATTAATTGGTTATAATACCATAATTTCACATAGATCTGGTGATAGTGAAGATACATTTATTGCAGATTTTGCCGTAGGAACTGACTCTAATCAGATTAAAACTGGATCATTAGCTAGATCAGAGAGAGTTTCAAAATACAATCAATTATTAAGAATTGAAAAGGAACTTGGAAAAAAGTCTAAAATGCATAGAATCTTTTAATGTTTGATAAAATAAAAAAAAATTATTTTATTTTAATTATAACTTTTCTATTTATTTACTTTTTCTTTAATTTATTAGGTGGGGATAGAGGTTTAATCTCTTATTTTAAAAAAAAAGAAATCTATGAGAATTTAAAGATAAAAAAAGGAGACTTGAAATTGAAAATTCAAGAATTAGAGCACAAAAACTCATTATTAACTGAAAATATTGACATTGATTTTATTGAAATTTTAATACGAGACAAATTTTTATTTGGAAAAGAAGGAGAGACTACCTATATAATTAAACAATATGGACAAAATTAGACCAAGACACCCTGAAAAAGTTAAAAATCCAGTTAATCCAATTAAAAAGAAACCGGTTTGGATTAGATCTAAACTTTCAGACAGTAAGGAATTTTTTTTAACTAAAACTGTAGTTAATCAGAACAATTTAGTTACTGTTTGCCAAGAGGCAAACTGCCCAAATATAACAGAATGTTGGAGTAAACGACATGCAACATTTATGATTATGGGAGATACTTGCACAAGAGCATGTGCATTTTGTGATGTCAAAACTGGAAAACCAGAAAAATTGGATCAATTTGAACCAATAAAAATAGCAAATGCAGTAAATAAATTAAACTTAAGACATGTTGTTATAACATCAGTTGATAGAGATGATTTACCCGATGGGGGATCTGCTCATTTTAAAGAAGTTGTAGAAGTCACTAGAAAAAAAAATCCAAATACTACAATAGAAGTCTTAACACCAGATTTTCTTAGAAAAGGAGACTCTTATAAAATTATTTTAAGTGCAAATCCTGATGTTTTTAATCATAATATTGAAACTGTACCAAGATTATATGTAAAAGTTAGACCTGGTGCTAGATACTTCGCATCATTAGAACTTCTTAAGAATGCAAAATTAAATAATAAAAAAGTATTTACTAAATCTGGTATCATGGTTGGTTTAGGTGAAGAGAGAGACGAAATAATTCAAGTTATGGATGATTTGAGATCAGCAGATGTTGATTTTTTAACGATTGGACAATACCTTCAACCTACGGCAAAACATCATCCTTTAGATAGATATTATCATCCTGATGAATTTAAAGATCTAGAAAAAATAGCAAAGTCAAAAGGTTTTTTATTAGTTTCATCTTCTCCATTAACCAGATCTTCATATCATGCTGATGAAGATTTTGCCAAATTAAAACAAAACAGACATAATTAATTTAATGCCAAAAGCATCTGTAACGCGATTAATAGAACGCGATAAAAAAACACTTATTAATTTTGTCTTAGATATTGAAAAGTATCCTGAATTCATTCCCTTTTGTATAAACTCCAAGGTTTATGAAAAAAAAGAAATCGATGATACTATAAAAATTATTGCAGATTTAACTATAGGTAAAAAACCTTTTACTGACACTTATAAAAGTGATGTTAGGTATGATAAAAAAAAAGATCACATTCATGTGACCAATATCGATGGCCCTTTGAATTATTTAGAAAATAATTGGAAGTTTGTGGAGAAAGATAATTTTACTGAAGTTCATTTTGATGTCGATTTTGAAATTAAAAATAAATTTCTTAATATTATAATGTCAAAATCTTTTCAATATGGTCTTAATAAAATCGCTGATGCATTTCAAAGAAGAGCTGAAAGTTTGTAATTTGAAACTAAATAATTTTTGTCAATAAATTAATACATTTTTCAACTGTCTTATTTTTTATTACCGATCTTTTTTTTTTTCCAAATAAATTTTTGATAATAAAAATTTTATTCCCCTTCTTAATACCAATAAATACAAGACCAACAGGTTTATTTTTTGTACCACCATTAGGACCGGCAATACCAGTAATTGATAGGTAGATTTTACTTTTTGATAATTTTGATAAATTTTCTACCATGGATTTACAACATTCTTGGCTAACAGCTCCAAATTGATCAATTACACTTTTTTTAACTTTGAGAATATTAATTTTAGCGCTATTAGAATATGTAATTAATCCCAATTTAAAATACTTTGATGAACCGCTTAATTTAGTTAATTCACTAGATAATAAACCTCCTGTGCATGATTCTGCTACTGAAATTGTAATTTTTCTCCTAATTAATTTTTTGTGTAATTTTTCAATTTTCATTAAAATTTTAAACTAATAATATAAATTACTAGCATGGTGTATAATCCTGCCATTATATCATCCATAATTATTCCAAAAAAATTTTTATGATGTTTATCGAAATAACTAACAGGAAATGGTTTTACAATATCAAAAAATCTAAAAAGAAAAAAAGAAATAATATAATAAATTTCCACAGGAATATTGATTAGATTTTTCGAAGATAAGTAAACTATAAGTATAACCGGCATTGCTTGTCCTAATACTTCATCAATAACAATTTGTCTTGGATCTTTCTTTTCAAATTCAGTTTCAGAATCCATGACAGCATAAAATGAATAAAAAAATATAATTGAATATAGAATTAAAATATAATTCAAGTTGTTATAATTAAGTATCTCAAAAAATATGTAAAGTATAACCAATGTACTTAATGATGTTAAGGTTCCAGGTATAAATGAGATGTATCCATTTCCAAAAAATGTGGAAATTAGTAAATTAATTTTTTTCATTTTGATATTGAACAAATTGCTTCACAAGCAATCGCTTTCTCTTTTCCAATTATACCCAATTTTTCTACAGTTTTACCTTTTAAATTAATCAAATTTTTATTGATAGATAATAAATTTGATATTGAATTTATTATTTTGTTTCTAATTTTTGAAACTTTGGGTTCCTCACAAATCAAATTTATATCTATATTATTTATTGTAAAATTATTGTAATTTAATGTCTCTAATACAGGTAGCAGCATATTTTTTGATCTAATATTTTTAAATTTTTTAGTATTACTTGGATATAATGATCCAATATCATTTTTTCTCATAGCCCCTAGTAAACCATCAATTATAGCATGTAGAATTACATCTCCATCAGAATGACCTTTAAGACCTGAGTGAAAAGGAATTTTTATACCACCTAAATAAAGATTCTTATTTTTAATTAACCGGTGAATATCAAAGCCAATTCCATAATATTTATCTGAATTTAAAATTTTAAAATCGTCAAGAGTAGTTATTTTAAAATTTTTTTTCTCACCAAGAATAAATTTTATTTTTTTATTTCTATTTATATATAAGCTAGCTTCATCTGTAATTTTTTCTTTATTTATTTTATATAAATTAAATAACTCCTCAAAATTAAAACATTGCGGTGTCTGAGTGAATAAAACTTTATCACGTTTTAAGTTTTTAATGCCAGTATTAATTTTTAATTTTACAGAATTTTCAGAATTTAAATATGGAACAACTGCACTATTTTTTTTTAATTGGTTTTTTAACTTTTTTAGTAAATTTATAGATAAATTTGGTCTTGCCGCATCATGTATAAATACATTTCTAATTTTTTTATTCTTTAAATATATAAGAGCATTTTTAGTAGAATTATGTCTTTCTTTACCTCCTTTGATTATGTCTACATTTTTATAATTTTTTTTTATTTTCCTATTTGAAACTACTAATATTTTTTTAAATAGCTTTGAGTCCAAAGCGGTCTGTAATGAATGCTCAAATAAGGGCCTGTTTTTATATTTAATAAATTGTTTATTTATTTTAGACTTAAATCTCTTACTTTTTCCAGCGCATAATAATATAAAACAATCTCTCATGTATTTATTTATAAATTTTATATATATATTAATAGTTTATGCTAGCATTCATAAAAAGAAATTTATTTATTATAATACTATTTCTATTAACTGTTTTTCTATCTTTTATAACTTTTCTAACATTTATAGACAAAAGCTTTATTGAATTAAATGAACAAAATTTACAATTAGTATTAATTTTAAACATTATTTTTTTATTATTATTTTTTATACTAATTTTCATAGATATAAAAAATTCAATTAAAAATAATATAAATGTAAGAGGATCTGTTGCAAATAGAAAATATATAATATCATTTGGTCTTTTCACGTTAATACCTTCGTTACTTATTGCAATATTTTCATTATTTATTTTTTCTTTTGCACTTGAAAAATATTTTGATAAAAAAATAACCACCGCTGTTAATAATTCATATGAAATTGCAAAAAATTATGTTGATGAAAAAAGAAACAAAATTGAGTCCGAAATAATTTTAATTGCTTTTGATTTAAATAAATATTTTAAGGTGTACGAGTCAAACCCAGAGAAATTTAAAACTATATTAAATACGCAAAATTTATTAAGAGATATAGATCAACTATATTTGATTAATTCAAACGGAGAATTAATTATTTCAGCTAATAATTCAAATTATATAAAAATTGAAAATCAGGCTATGAATATGGTTAGAAATGATGATCGGCCTTTAAAAATTATAAATGCACCTGAGAATAGATCTGCTGCAGTAATTAGATTGCAAAATTTTAAAGATACTTATTTATATGTTGTTAAAAGTTTAGATAAAGATATTTCTAATTATTTAATTGAATCTGAAGAGGCGGTAAATTTTTACTATACTGTTGAAAATCAAAGTTTAGGTATAAGAATATCATTTATAATAATATATATTTCTTTAGTAACTCTCTTATTATTTCTATCTATAACTATTGCTATAAGATTTTCATCTAGATTTTTTATTTCAATTAATAATCTGATTACTGCTTCCGAAAAAATTGGTAAAGGAAATTTAAACGTAAAAGTTCCCGAACTAAAAGCTGATAGAGAAATGGAATTATTAAATAAAAATTTTAATTCGATGATAGAAAAATTAAAAAATCAACAAGAAAAATTATTATCTAATGAAAGACATGAAGCATGGGAGACAGTTGCTAGAAAAATGGCACATGAAATTAAAAACCCCTTAACTCCAATACAGTTAACAATAGATAACCTAAATTCTAAATATTTATCTGATTTACCACATGAAAAGAAACAAAAATATCAAGATAATTTAAAAACTATCCTTAAACAAATAAAGCAGATTGAAAATTTAATTAATGAATTTTCTGATTTTGCAAGAATGCCTAAACCACACATAAAAAATAATGATTTAATAAAAGTATTAAATGAAAATATAGAATTATTAAAAAAATTAGACAGTTCTATAAATTTTAAAATTATTAATAAAATTGGAAAAAAAATCGAAATTAATTTTGATAATGAGCAATTTAACAGATTGTTTTTCAATTTGATCAAAAATTCAATTGAAAGTATTGAGGAAAAAGTCAAAAAAACCAATAAATCATTGAAAAATATTGATATAGAAATAAATCAAAGAAGAGACTATATAACAGTCAACTTAACTGATACAGGCGAAGGTTTTAGAGATAAAAAAACCAGAGATATAATTAAACCATATTACACAACAAAAGAAAAAGGAACTGGCTTAGGATTATCAATAGTAGATAAAATAATAAACGACCACAATGGATCAATTAAATTTTTTAATACAAACAATGGAGCCAAAGTTCAAATTATAATTCCAAAGTAAAACATGACTACCGAAATATTAATTATAGATGACAACTCAGATATTAGAAATATTCTAAATGAATTTATACTAGATGCAGGATATAAAACTAGACTTGCAGCAAATTTTAATCAAGGATTAACTGAGATAGATAAAAAATTACCCGATGTAGCAATTATTGATGTAAAATTAGATAAGGGCGATAACGACGGTATCCAGTTACTTGAACACATAAAGACTAAAAACATGGATATACCTGTAATAATAATTTCAGGACATGCCAATATTGAAATGGCGATAAATTCTTTAAGATCTGGAGCTTTTGAATTTATTGAAAAACCTTTCGATAAAGAAAGATTATTAAATTTTGTTAAGAGAGCTGTAGAAAACATCAATCTAAAAAAAGAAAATAAGTCCTTATCACACAAGTTATTCCATTCTTTTGAAATTATAGGAAAGAGTACAAATATTAGCGCAATAAAAGATCAGATACAAAAACTTTCACAATCTGAAAGTAGAGTTTTTATTAGTGGACCAACTGGTTCTGGTAAAGAGCTAATATCTAGAAAAATTTATAAAAATTCTAAACGTTCTAAAGGACCATTTATAATCATTAACGGTGCTTTATTAGACTCAAAAAAATATGAGTTAGAACTTTTTGGTGAGGAAAAAAAAGATGGTTCAATTGTTTATGGAGCTTTGGAAAAAGCATCTGGTGGAGTATTGTTAATTGATGAAGTGACTGAAATTCCATTAGAAACTCAATCAAAAATATTAAGGGTTGTAATAGATCAAAAATTTAAAAGAATTAATAGTAATCATGATATTAAAGTTGATGTCAGAATTATATGTGCTTCAAGTAAAAATATTAACCATGAAATTAAATATGGAAATTTTCGAGAAGATTTATTTCATAGATTAAATGTTTTTAATATACAGATTGATCCATTGAATAAAAGAATAGAAGATATTCCATTGCTTGTAGAATATTTTATTGAGAATATTTGTAATACTTATAATTACAAAAAATTTAAAATTAAAGATGATAATTATCTCTTAAACTATGACTGGCCTGGTAATGTCAGGGAACTTCGTAATCTTATAGAGAGAATTGCTATTCTTTCTCCTGGAAATGATGAAAAAAAAATTTTGGATATTATTAAGGAGTCGTTATCTAAATCATCGAACGAAAACTTTTCAGTCGCAGAAAACCTTTCAGTGCCTTTAAGAGAAGCAAGAGAAAATTTTGAAAAAGAATATTTAATTTCTCAAATTAAAAAATTTGGTGGAAATATATCAAAAACTGCTAAATTTGTTGGCATGGAAAGATCAGCTCTTCACAGAAAATTAAAATTGTTAGGTGTTAAGGATCTAAATTAATGAATATTATAATTTGTGGTGCTGGCAGAGTAGGTTTTACTATTGCTAAATTGCTAATTGAACAAAATCATTCTATCACAGTAATAGATCAGTCAAGTGAGGATATTCAGAAAATTAATGAATCTCTAGACGTAAAAGCAATTGTAGGTAAGGCTACATCACCTGAAATTTTAGATCGGGCAAATACATCAGAAGCAGATATGTTGATAGCTGTAACAAGAAATGATGAAATAAATATGCTTATTTGTCAAATTGCATATTCATTGTTCAAAGTGCCAAAAAAGATTGCACGAATAAGATCTCAAGAATATTTAGATCCAAAATTTTCAACACTATTTAATAAAGAAAATTTACCAATTGATTATGTTATTTCACCTGAATTAGAAATTGCTAAATCATTACAAAGAAAACTTGAGGCACCAGGAGCTTTAGATAATGTCCCTTTTGCAGAAAATAAGCTAAGGTTATTAGAAATTCTAATTGATGAAAAATGTCCAATTCATGAAACTAAACTAAAAGAATTAACAAATAAGTTTCCCAATTTAAATGCATATATATTGGGTGTTATCAGAGAAGAAAATTTTAAAATACTTAAGAAAGACGATAAACTTCAGCATAATGATAAAGCCTATGTTATCGTTAAATCTAATCAAATGGAAGAGACCCTTAAAGTTTTTGGACATAATGAAAAAATTGCAAATAAAATACTTATTATTGGTGGTGGTAATATCGGGTTTAATCTTGCCTCAAATATAGAAAACAATTTTGAGGAAGCTAGAGTAAAAATAATTGAGAAAGATAAAAATAGAGCAGAATATATTGCGAATTATTTAAATGATACTATTGTTATAAATGGAAATGGTTTGGATGAAGATGTTTTGAACGAAGCTAATTTAGAAGATGTAGAAACTGTATTAGCTTTAACTAATGACGATGAAGATAATCTTATGGTAAGTGTTCTAGTTGAAAAATTCTCTAAAAACAAAAGAACTATGGCATTAGTAAATAAGCCTAATTATTCACTCTTACAATCATCTTTAAAGATTGATGATTTAATTGATCCTAGAATGAGCACAGTCTCAAGTATATTGAAACATGTTCATAAGGGTACAATTGAAAATGCTTACACAATTTTAAATGGTGAATATGAGGTTATTGAGGCCGATATTTTAGAAACATCTGAGTTAGTAAATAAAGAGTTAAAAAACGCTGAATTACCTGATGAAATTCGTGTGGGAGCAATCTTAAGAGACAGTAAGTTTATACTTCCTTCTTCTAATTATATATTTCAGAAAGATGATACGGTTGTATTGTTAGCTAAAAGAGACCAATTACCTTTGGTGGAAAATTTATTTAGAATTAGCTCAATCTAATAAATGAATATTTTTAGCCTAAAATATTTTGGCATTTTTTTTTTAGTTATCAGTTTTTTCTCATTTTGTAATATTATTTATTCTTATTATTTTAATCTTTTAAATAATCTTAGTAATTATATTTTTACATTTACAATAACTATAATTATCGGACTTTTTTTAGTACTATTTAAAAAATATAAATATGAGAAAATTAAATTATCTGAAAGAATTTTAATTGTTTTAATTGGTTATATAATAATACCCATCACTATATCTATTCCTTATTATTTTAGTATCGATGATTTAAGTATAATTAACTGTTATTTTGAGGCTATTTCTGGTTTTACCTCTACAGGTTTTACGATTTTTAATGATTTAGACCAATTGGATCAAACATTAATTTTGTGGAGATCTAGTTCACAATGGATTGGCGGTTTATATTTTTTATTTTCAATATTATTACTTATAGATATATTCGATGAAAATTTAAAAAGATCTTTGACAAATTATATCTCTTTAAACTCTTCAGAGATATTTAAACAAGTATTTAAAATAATAGTAATCTATCTATCTATGACAATTTTAATATTTGTTATGCTAAAATTAGTAAATTTAAGATCTTATGATGCTTATAACTATTCTCTTTCAATAATATCATCTGGTGGATTTTTACCCAATAATAATTTTGATACAACATTTGATACAAATTTAAGTAAGGTTATTTTATCTACTTCAATGCTTTTATCTTTTTTTAGTCTTTTTTTTATTTTTAATCTAATTTTTTTTAAGAAAAAAAATATTAATTATTTAAGTGAAGATATTAATATTTTAATTTATCTTTTAGTAGTAATTGTACTATCATTTATATTTTTTAATTATGATAATAATTTTTTAAATATATTAGTTTCTATTGCAAGCAGTGCTTCAAACATTGGAATTTCATTTGAAAAGGTACCTAAAAATCTGGTTTTTGTCTTCCTTATCCTTGTAATACTTGGTGGTTCTTTTTTCTCAACAAGCTCTGGCTTAAGAGTTATAAAAGTTTTAACTTTGATAAAATTTTCTTTAAATAATTTGTTATCTCATTCAAAACCTAACCAAGTTTATTCAAATAAATTATCTTTGAATAAAATTAGTGCTACTATTAATGATATAAATAAATATTTTTTTGCAATAATAATTTTTATATTTTCTTTATTTTTAATATCAATATTATTAACCGTTTCTAATTTAGATTTTGAAACATCATTTAAATTAGGCATTTTAACTATAATGAATACTGTTAACTCCCAAATGTATGATCTGGCCAACATAGATTTTTATAACTTTAATATTTTCAGTAAGATTTCATTAATTATTTTTATGATTATTGGAAGAATTGAACTGTTATCTGTGATTATTTTATTAAAAAAATTTCTTTTCAAAAATTAATTTAGTATTATAAATTAAGACTGTGCGCTCTTAGCTCAGCTGGATAGAGCAACGGTTTTCTAAACCGTAGGTCGAAGGTTCGAATCCTTCAGAGCGCGCCATAATCCAAATAATGTATAAATTTTGCGATTAATTTAATATTGATGCGTTTCGCAGTTTCTGCTTTACTTGGTTAATTCAAAAATAACTTTGAATTATTTGTTAACAAATAAATAAACAAGAGGAATATATAATGTTTAAATTAGTAAAACGATTGACTTCGGTTGTTGCTATGTTTGCTGTCCTATTTACTTTTACAACAGAAACTATGGCTGCAAAAAAGTCAAAAACTCTTAAAAACACTCAGAAAAAAGGTTTTGTGAGATGTGGTGTTTCACAGGGTCTACCAGGATTTTCTAATGCTGATGCTGCAGGAAACTGGACTGGTGTTGACGTTGATGTATGTAGAGCAGTAGCCGCTGCAGTACTAGGTGACTCGAGTAAAGTTAAATTTACTCCATTAAGTGCTAAAGAAAGATTTACAGCATTAACATCTAATGAGATAGATATTCTATCAAGAAATACTACTTGGACACTTTCAAGGGATGCGGATATCGGTCTTACTTTTGTAGGAGTAAACTTCTATGATGGTCAAGGTTTTATGGTTAGAAAAAATTCAGGAATTTCATCAGTTAATGATTTTAAAGCTGGTGTTTCTGCATGTACTAACCTTGGAACTACTACAGAGCTTAATATGAGAGATTTCTTTAATTCAAAAGGAATCAAATATGAGCCAGTCACTTTTGAAAAAGCTGACGAAGTTGTAGCTGCATATGATGCTGGTAGATGTGATACATATACTACTGATAAATCTGGTTTAGCCGCTCAAAGAATTAAATTGAGTAATCCAGATGACCATATGGTATTACCTGAAACTATTTCAAAAGAGCCATTAGGCCCTGTTGTTAGACAAGGTGACTCTGTTTGGGAAGATATAGTAAGATGGTCACTAAACACTATGATCGAAGCTGAAGAGTATGGCGTAACATCAGCAAATGCTGATATGATGAAAACTTCGGATAATCCAGCTGTAAAAAGACTAGTTGGTGCTGAGGGTGAATTAGGTGCTGCTCTAGGTTTAGATAATGAGTGGAGTTTAAGAATAATCAAGCAAGTTGGTAACTACGGTGAAAGCTATAAAAGAAATATAGCTGATACTGGAATTCTACCTGATAGAGGTCCAAATGAGTTATGGACAAAAGGTGGAATACTTTACGTACCACCAGCAAGATAATTCTTTTTAAAAAGAACATAAAGAGGGCTAGATTTTTCTAGCCCTTTTTTTTATAAATCATATTAACAGTGAATTTTAAGAAAATATTACCCCAGTTTCTTACGCTAGTAGTTGTTATTCTAGTATTTGGCTTCTTCTCTTATAACGCCCAAGTTAATATGGAAAATAGGGGTATAACATTTGGTTATGGATTTTTATCACAAGAGTCATCATTTGATGTACAGTTTTCTCTTATTGAATATGATGGTTCACATTCTTATTTTAGAGCTTATCTTGTTGGTTTATTAAATACTATTCTAGTTTCAGTTATTGGAATTATTTTTGCGACGATAATTGGAGTTGTTGTTGGAATAGCCAGATTATCAAGCAATTATCTTATTGAACGAACTGCAGCAATATATGTTGAATTTTTTAGAAATATTCCTTTGTTACTTCAAATATTTTTTTGGTATTTTGCAGCTTTAAGAGCATTACCTTTACCAGAAAAAGCAGAACCCATGTTTGGAGTTTTCTTTTTAACAATTAAAGGTTTTTTTATTCCAGCTTTTATTTGGAATAATCTAGATATTTTTATTTATTCAGTAATTGCAGCAATAATTGCAATATTTTTTGTAAGAGCATATGCTAAAAAAAAGCAAGAAAATCAAGGAACTCAAACTCCCGTTTTATTAATATCAATTGGTCTTTTAATTATTTTACCATTATTAAGTTTTTTACTAGGCGGGGTTGATGCATCAATCGAAATACCAGTTATTGAACAACTGTCAAAAACATCATTTACTTTTAAAGGAGGACTTAAATTACCTCCAGAATTAATTTCATTAGCATTAGCTTTATCTTTATATACTGCAACTTTTATAGCTGAATGTGTAAGAGCTGGTGTTCAGGGTGTTAGCAAAGGTCAAAAAGAAGCTGCAGCTTCAATTGGTTTAACTCCTAATCAAGTTCTTAAATTAGTCGTTATGCCTCAAGCATTGAGGATTATAATTCCTCCAACAACCAATCAATATTTAAATTTAACAAAGAATTCTTCTCTTGCTGCTGCTATTGCATATCCAGACTTAGTACTTGTTTTTGCAGGAACAGCTTTGATGCAAACAGGAAGAGCAATAGAGATTGTTTCAATTACAATGTTAACTTATTTAACTTTAAGCATAACAATCTCAATATTTATGAATTGGTATAATAAAAAAATAGCAATTAAAGAAAAATAATGAATAAATTAAATTTTTTATCACCGGACAAAAATAATCTTTACGCTTACTTGTATTCAGGTATTAGTTTATTATCACTTAGTATTTTAATTGTTTTCTTGAATTCTTTTTTCAGTTTAGATTTGACTAACTTTCTACCAGGAACAATAAGTTACTTTTTGCCTCTAATAATTGGTTTTATTGGTTTGCATTTAATTAGAATTGAATATTCAGGTATAAAATTTTTAGACATTATTAACAAAAATATTAATACAAATAACTTTAATGCTCTTTTATCATTATTAATTATATTTGCTGTTATCAAATCGTTACCACCATTGTTAAGTTGGTTCATAATTGATGCAAATTTTGCTGGCGATTCAAAAGATGCATGTTCTGGATCTGGAGCATGCTGGGCTTATATAAAAACTTGGTTTAATAGATTTATGTATGGAATGTATCCAAATGCAGAACAGTGGAGAATAAATTTATCATTTATAGCTCTTGCTTTTCTTGGCGGAGTAGGTTTTTTTGCAACTGAAAAATTTAAAAAATATTTAACATTGTATTATGTTGTTGTTTATCCAGTAATTGCCTTTTTATTTATTTTCTTTTTTATTTCAGGTGGTCCAATATTTTTTGATTTTTCATATGGAATTATTGCTGCAGTGATATCTATTGTGATAGGTTTTTTTATTCCATCGAAATTTAAGATGTATTATTTTTTAATAATACCAATCACGATTTATATATTATTAAAATATGTCTTTTTTTATGAAGAACTCATCGAATTAGGAAAGATACAAGCTTTCGAATGGGTTGAAACTGGGGCTTGGGGTGGATTATCATTAACTTTCATAGTTTCATTTTTCTGTTTAATATTCTGTTTTCCAGTAGGATTATTCCTATCTTTAGGGAGAAGATCTGATTTACCCATCATTAAATACATATCTATAGGATTTATAGAATTTTGGAGAGGGGTACCTTTAATCACAGTTTTATTTATGTCATCAGTAATGTTTCCAATGTTTTTACCAGAGGACATGTTTATTGATAAACTAGTAAGAGTTATAATTGCTATATCATTGTTTGAAGCCGCATATGTAGCAGAGGTAATTCGAGGTGGTTTACAGGCTTTACCTAGAGGGCAATATGATGCTGCAAAATCTTTAGGAATGGGTTATTGGAAAATGCATATATTTGTTATTTTACCACAAGCTCTCAAATTAGTTATACCAGGTATAGCAAATACATTCTTAGCGCTTGTGAAAGATACACCTTTAATATTTGTAGTGGGTCTTTTAGAAATAGTAGGAATGCTAAATTTAGCTAAAACAAATCCTGAATGGTTAGGTTTTGCAATGGAAGGCTATGTATTTGCTTCAATCGTATTTTTTATTATTTGCTATGCAATGAGTAAATATAGTTATAATTTAGAGCAAAAATATAAAACCGAGAGATAATGTCAGATAAAATAATTCAAATTAAAGAAATGAATAAATGGTTTGGAGATTTCCAGGTCTTAAAAAACATAAATTTAGACGTCGAAAAGAATAAAAAAATTGTTGTTTGTGGTCCGTCAGGTTCAGGAAAATCGACATTAATAAGATGTATTAATAGACTTGAAGAACACCAAGAGGGATCAATTGTCGTTGATGGCACTGAATTAACTGAAGAGACAAAAAATATAGAACAAATAAGAGCTGAGGTTGGAATGGTTTTTCAACAATTTAATTTATTTCCTCATTTATCAATATTAGATAATTGTACTCTTGCTCCTATTTGGGTGAAAAAAATGCCTAAAAAAGATGCTGAAGCATTAGCTTTAAAACATTTAGAAAAAGTTCAAATTTCCGATCAAGCTTATAAATATCCAGGCCAACTTTCCGGAGGTCAACAACAAAGATGTGCAATCGCAAGAGCATTATGTATGGAGCCAAAAATAATGCTTTTTGATGAACCAACATCAGCATTAGATCCTGAAATGATTAAAGAAGTTTTAGATGCAATGGTTAATTTAGCAAAGGCTGGTATGACTATGATTGTTGTAACACACGAAATGGGGTTTGCAAAAGAAGTTGCAGATGAAGTTATTTTTATGGATGAGGGCATGATTGTTGAGCAAGCAGAAACAAAAGAGTTTTTTGCTAACCCAAAAAGCGATAGAACAAAGCTTTTTTTAAGCCAAATATTATAAAAATTATAACTAAATTGCTAAAAAGTCGCTTGACAGCTTTATAAAATCTTAAAAATTATTATTCTTTTTAAAATTATTTTACTTGAAATAACTTTTTGATTTCTATTAACTCAACTTATTATTTTTAATTAAAGAGGGGTCTTTGATGGAAGAAAATTTTAATAAACATCTAGGTAACAAATTAAAACTTAGACGTTTGGCTTTAGGTTTAACTCAAACTAAAGTCGCAAAAGCAATAAATGTAACATTTCAACAAATACAAAAATATGAAAAAGGAACAAATGGTGTAAGTTCTATAAGATTACTACAACTATCTAATTATCTTAAAGTGCCAATAAACTATTTTTTTGAAGATTTTTCAGAATATTTAATAAATTTAGAAAAATCTAAAGAAGGTCACATGAACGTAAACTATAATTTTTTAGTAAAAGTTTATTCTGAGCTTACTCAAGATCAAAAAATTAAGTTTACTAAAAACATACAAATCAACCAGGTAAATATTTCTAAAACAGGATAAATTAATTTTAATTGGCTCCTCGGGCAGGACTCGAACCTGCGACCAATTGATTAACAGTCAACTGCTCTACCAACTGAGCTACCGAGGAATGTAAAATTACAACTTACTTTTTTTTTATATTATCTCAACAAAAATAAATTGTGGAGGCAACGCCCGGAATCGAACCGGGATACAAGGATTTGCAATCCTCTGCGTAACCATTCCGCCACGTTGCCATGAATTAAATATTCAATGAGGACATATATAATTAATTTTATAATTTAGTCTATAAATTTAACGGATTATTTCATTGTTGTTTATTGATATGATTAATTTATAAAATAATTATCCATGAGTTCAGACAAATATATTCATGAAAATGTTGAAAATAAGATTTATTCTTATTGGGAAGAAAAAAAATTATTTAAACCAAAATCTAACAAAAAACAATTTTCTATAGTTATCCCGCCACCAAATGTAACTGGTAGTCTTCATATGGGACATGCATTAAATAATTCTATTCAAGACTTATTAACTCGTTACCATCGAATGAATAATTTTGAAACTTTATGGCAACCTGGAACCGACCATGCGGGTATTGCTACACAAGCATTAGTAGAGAAAAAGCTTAAATCTGAAGGTATCGATAAAAATGATTTAGGAAGAGAAAAGTTTATTGAAAAAGTTTGGGAGTGGAAAGGTCAATATGGTGACATAATAATTAATCAATTAAAAAAATTAGGCTGTTCATGTGACTGGTCTAGAAATGCCTTTACCATGGACGATAATCTATCAAAATCTGTATTAAAAGTTTTTGTTGAAATGTATAAAAATGGATTAATTTACAAATCAAAAAAATTAGTAAATTGGGACACTGTTTTAAAAACAGCTATATCGGATTTAGAAGTAGATCAAAGAGAAGTTAACTCAAAACTATACCACATCAATTATCCAATAGAAGGATCTGATAAATTTATAACTATTGCAACAACTAGACCAGAAACCATGTTAGGAGATACAGCGATTGCAGTTAATCCATCAGATGAAAGATTTAAATCATTAGTAAATAAGAATGTAATAGTTCCAATAGTTGATAGAAAAATAAAAATTATTGAAGATGATTATGCAGATTCTGAACAAGGAACTGGAGCTGTTAAAATTACGCCAGCACATGATTTCAATGATTATGAAGTGGGGGAGAGAAATAATTTAGAAGTCATAAATGTTTTTACTCCTGATGGAAAAATTAATGAAAATGCACCTGATAATTATATTGGGCTTGATAGATTTGAAGCTAGGAAAAGAATTTTAAAAGAACTAACTGATAAAAACTTATTTGTTAAAGAAGAGAAAATTAAAAATAAAGTTCCTTATGGAGATAGATCTAATTCTATAATTGAACCCTATTTAACGGAGCAATGGTTTGCAGATGCTAAGAAGCTTTCAATAAAAGCAAAAGAAATAGTAAATAATAAAACAACTAATTTTTTTCCAGTTAATTGGACAAAAACATATTTTCAATGGATGGATAATATCGAGCCTTGGTGTATTTCAAGACAACTTTGGTGGGGACATCAAATACCTGCATGGTATGGACCTGATGGAGAAATATTTGTAGATGAAACAGAAGAAGGTGCAAAAAAATTAGCTAAAAAACACTATAAAAAAGATGTTGAATTAATTAGAGATCCAGATGTTCTTGATACATGGTTTTCATCTGGATTATGGCCTTTTGCAACTTTAGGATGGCCAGAAAAAAATGAATATTTAGAAAAATTTTATCCAACTTCAGTATTGGTAACAGGATTTGATATCATTTTCTTTTGGGTTGCAAGAATGATTA
>CACBWM010000010.1 GCA_902542975.1 uncultured Pelagibacteraceae bacterium
AGTTTTGTTATTACGTTAATTACAGGCTCAATTGGATTATTACTTGCCGTTCAGGCTAATAATGTAATGCATGGTAAAAGCACTTACAAAACACTTTTAATTTGGCCTTATGCAATTGCGCCTGCGGTAGTCGGTGTAATGGCAAATTATTTTTTTAGTGAAAGATTTGGTCTTCTTTATCATTTATTTCACGAACTGTGGGGATTTAATTGGTACGAAAGTGTGTTCGACTCTTATATTTACGTAATCATAGCTGGTTCTTGGAAGCAAATTAGTGCTAATTTTATTTTCTTCTTGGCTGGACTTCAAGCTATACAAAAATCTGTAATTGAAGCATCAATGATTGACTGTAAAAATAGTTTTAGAAGATTTTGGACAATTACATTCCCATTATTAATGCCAACTACATTCTTTTTAATAATTATTAATATAACGTATGCTTTCTTTGATACATTTGGAATTATTGATACCACAACAATAGGTGCTCCTTCCGGTGAAACAAGAACTCTAGTTTATAAAGCTTACATGGATGGATTTAGAGGACTGGATTTAGGAAGTGCAGGAGCTCAATCAATAATGATGATGTTGATTGTATTAGTAATTACGATTTTTCAATTTAGATATATCGAAGGGAAAATACATTATAATTAATGACTAGATTTATCACATCAAGTTTTTCACATTTAATTTTACTCATTGGAATACTAATCATGGTAGTTCCTGTATGGATGATTTTTGCTAGCTCGACGCACACGAGTTCAATGATTAATATGAATGGTCTCCAAATGTTTTTAGGAGATAGCTTTTATGAAAATTACTTACGAGTTTTATTATATCAGGGTGGTTTTTTTAAAGAGATAACAGCATTAAAAATGTTTTTTAATAGTTTTATCATGGCTACAGGAGTTGCAATATTATCCGTTGTTACATCTTTAATGGCTGCTTACGCGTTGGTTTATTACAGAATAAAATATGCAACATTATTGTTTTGGATTATATTTATTACAATTTTAGTACCATTAGAGTTAAGAATTTTCCCTACTTATTCAGTAATGGCTGAGCTTAATCTAGTGAATTCTTACTTTGGATTAATAGTTCCTATTTCAGCATCAGCTATAGCAACATTATTCTTTCGACAATTTTATAAAACCGTTCCAGATGAATTACTTGAATCCGCAAAACTTGATGGAGCAAATACCTGGAGATTTTTTGTTGATTTTTTAATTCCTTTGTCAAAAACAATGATTGTAGCGATGTTAATATTTATGTTTGTTTTTGGCTACAATCAGTATCTATGGCCATTATTGGTAACAACTTCAGAACAATATTGGACAGTGGTTATGGGATTAAAAATGATGTCGGGTTCAATTGTTCATCGTTTTGCTTTCGTGATGATGTCTATGGTGCCACCAATTTTAATTATAATTGTGTTGCAGAAATATTTTATTAAGGGGGTTTTTCAAGATAAATGAAAATTAAACCACTTCAAATAATTGCTCATATTATTTTAATACTAGGAGTCTTGTTAATGGTAGTTCCTATTTGGATATCTTTTGCAAGTTCTTCGCATGACTCTGTAACTATATTAACCGAAGGTATGAAGTTTCATATAGGTGATCAGCTAGCAAGAAACTATAACGAAGTTTTAAATGAAAAAGGTGGTTGGTCAGAAGAAGTGACTGCTGCAAAAATGTTTATTAATAGTTTTATAATGGCATTAGGAATTGCAACACTTAAGGTAGTTATTTCAGCAATGTCAGCATATGCTTTGGTTTATTATAGATTTAAATTAGCTGTACCAATTTTTTGGTTAATCTTTATTACTCTACTTGTTCCTTTGGAGGTAAGGATTTTTCCAAGCTATAAAATTGTATCTGATTTAGGTTTAACAAATTCATATACAGGCCTTATCCTTCCATTAGTTGCTTCAGCTACAGCAACATTTTTCTTCAGACAATTTTATAAAACAATTCCAGATGAACTCTTGGAGTCAGCAAAATTAGACGGAGCAAATGCTTGGAGTTTTTTCATAGATTTCTTGGTTCCATTATCTAAAACCATGATAGCAGCAATGTTTATCTTTATGTTTGTATATGGATACAGCCAATATTTATGGCCACTAATAATGACAACTGCAGAAGAATACTGGACTGTTGTAATGGGAATGAAGATTATTTACACAGAAAGCTATGAAGGAGTTGCTCTGCCAAGAACTGCAGAAAGATTTGCGTATATCATTTTGTCAATGATCCCACCAGTTTTAGTGGTAGTATTTTTACAAAAATGGTTCATAAAAGGATTAATTCAAACGGAGAAATAAATGAGCTTTTTAGATTTAAAAAATGTGACTAAGATTTACCCAAATGGAACTAAGGCTGTTCATGAAACTTCATTAAGTGTTGATGAAGGTGAGTTTATGGTTTTTGTAGGACCTAGTGGATGTGGAAAATCAACTTTATTAAGAATGGTTGCAGGATTAGAGGATATTACAGAGGGTGATATTAATCTTGATGGAAAATTAATTAATGAGGTAGATCCGTCTGAAAGAGATGTAGCAATGGTGTTTCAGAACTATGCATTATACCCACATATGAATGTTTATAATAACTTGGCTTATGGTCTAAAAAACAGAGGAATTGACAAAGAAACAATTGAGCAAAAAGTAAATGATGCAGCTAAGCTGCTACAAATTTCAGATTATTTACAGAGAAAACCTTCAATGTTATCCGGAGGTCAAAGACAAAGAGTTGCAATGGGTAGAGCAATTGTTAGAAATCCTAAAATATTCTTATTTGATGAACCTCTTTCAAACTTAGATGCAAAATTAAGAATTCAGATGAGACTTGAAATCAAAAAACTTCAGCAGAAAGTTGGAGTAACAAGCATATTTGTTACGCATGATCAAGTAGAGGCCATGACACTTGCTGATAGATTAGCAGTTATTAACAATGGAATTATTGAACAGCTTGGAACTCCTATTGAGATATATGATAATCCAAAATCATTATTTGTTGCTGGTTTTATTGGCTCACCTCAAATGAATTTTTTAGATGGTAATATAAAAAATAAAACATTATCTGCAGAAGGTTTTGAAATTAAAGATATTGATAGTGACTTTGAGGGAGAAGTAAAATTAGGAATAAGACCTGAACATTTAAGTCAAAGTGAAAATAGTTTAATTAATTTAAAAGTAGACTTAGTGGAACAACTTGGTTCGGATAATCTTGTTTATGGTCAATTAAAAGACAAAAAAGACTTTTGTTATAGGTGTCCGGGAAATCTAACTATTGAAAAAGGTGCTGATCTAAGTCTTAATATTGAGAACAATAAATATTATATTTTTGATAAAAGCACTGGCAAAAGAGTTAATTAATTTTGATTTTAAGCAAACCAAATCATATAAAAATTTATGGTCACCGAGGAGCAAGAGGAGATCTTCCCGAAAACACTCTAGAAAGTTTTAAATACTTATTTGAAAACAATATTAATGCATACGAAACTGATATTTTGATTTCAAAAGATTTTATTCCTGTGATTACTCACGACTTTAGATTAGATCCAAGTCTTACAAAAGATAACGAGGGAAATTGGATAGAGGATGAAAATATAAAAATATATGATTTAACTTATGAAGAACTTTTAAAATTTGATGTTGGATCTTTAAATAAGTTATCTAGATATGGAAGAAGATTTGTTAATCAAAAAACTTTAGAAAATCAAAAGATACCGAAACTTTCTGAATTATTAAATTTATCCTCAAAATACATATCTGAAAATCTATTAATAAATTTAGAAATTAAATCTACGCCTGATGAGGAAAATCTAACGCCGACTCCAGAAGAAATGGTTAAACTAGTTATGCAAGAGGTAAATAAGTCAACCTTACAAAATAAAATAATTGTTTCATCATTTGATTGGCGAACACTGACAGAAATGAAAAAACTTTACCCTGAAATTTCAAGAGCTTATTTAACTTTTCAACAACAGGCTGGAATTAAAATTAAAAATACAATTTATAATAGATCTCCATGGATGAGTTACATGCCCTTTTTTGAAAATCATGAATTACCGAAAATTATAAAATCACAAGGCGGAGAAGCTTGGCATCCATACCACAAAGATATTACAAAAAAACTAGTAGATATTTCTCATCAAGAAAATTTGCCAGTGAACGTTTGGACAGTAAACAAAGATTACGACATGTTAAAAATGGTTGAGTATGGTGTAGATGGTATCATGACAGATTATCCATTGAAGCTTAAAGAACTTTGTGAGAAAGAAAATATAAACTGGTTTTAGTTTATTTTAATGGATTTAAATATAGTTAGTAATGAGGAAAAATTTTTAGCTGGAAAACTTGAAGGATATACTTTAAAAGGTGCTGAAAATAAATTTGATGACAAAGGAAATCCTTTACCCTTTCCAGGTTGTACAATAATTTGTAATATTCCTCTTAATACCAATTTATCCGATGAAATTAGTAGTTTTCAAAAAAAAATAAAAAATTTTAATCCAGAAAAAACTTATTTCTATTTACCTCAATCTAGTTTTCATATGACGTTATTTGATTGTTGTAATTTAAATACAAAAAATACAAATAATTGGCCATCAGATATAGATCTTGATATGGATCACAAAGATATAGCTTTTGAATTAAATAAAAGAATTAAAAACTATAATTTTCCAAAAGAATTTAATCTTAAACTAAAAACATTTTTTGGTGGTTATAGTATTATTTTAGAACCTTTTTCTAAAAAGGATGAAAAAATTCTTAGAAATTGTAGAGATGAACTAAGTAGCTTATTAAAAATTAAATTTGAAAACCATCAAAGATATACTTTTCATATTACTTTGGCATATATCTTAAGAGAGCTTAGTGAGATTGAAATAAGTAATTTAATTGAATTTAATAAAAAACTATTTTTAGACTTTAGTAAAAAATTTCCAAAAATTACTTTTTCAAAACCTGAAATGTGTACTTTTGAGAACATGTTAGAATTTAAAAGTGTTAATCATTCCAGTCTGTAACAGTTTTTACTTTTAGAAAAAAAAATTTAGGTATAGACTTAAATTGTGAAAAAATTTCTTGTTGCTATTGACCAAGGCACAACATCAACTAGAGCAATTCTCTTTGATTTAGATGGTAATATAAAATTTACATCCCAGTTTGAATTTAATCAATATTTTCCAAAAAATGGATGGGTGGAGCATAATCCAAACGAAATTTGGCTTACAACTCTAAAAGCGTTGAAAAAAGTAATAAAAAAAGCATCACTATTAAGAGGAAAAATATTAAGTATAGGAATAACTAACCAGAGAGAGACAACTATTCTTTGGAATAAGAAAACAGGAAAACCAGTCTACAACGCAATTGTTTGGCAAGATAGAAGAACCCAAGACTATTGTGAAGAGTTAAAGAAAAAAAATTATGAAAAAATTTTTAGAAAAAAAACTGGATTATTTATTGACCCATATTTTTCTGCAACTAAAATTAAATGGATACTAGAAAACGTAAAAAATGTTAAGAAACTTTTAAAATCAAATAATTTATTATTTGGTACTGTAGATACTTTCCTTATTTGGAAACTTACTAATGGGCAACATCATTTAACAGAAGCAACTAATGCTTGTAGGACCATGTTATTTAACATTAATAATAATAAATGGGATAAAGAAATCTTAAAAAAACTTAAAATTTCTGAAAATATTTTGCCAAAAGTTAAAAATTCAGCTGATAATTTTGGTTTAACAAGTAAGAGAATTGTCGGCAGTGAAATACCAATATCAGCAGTTCTAGGAGACCAACAAGCAGCTGCAGTAGGACAGTCATGCTTTGAAAGAGGTTCAGTAAAAAGCACATATGGAACTGGTGCCTTTGTCATAATGAATACTGGTTCAAAAAAAATTTATTCTAAAAATAAATTATTAACAACAATATGTTACAGATTGAATGGAAAAAATACTTATGCTCTTGAAGGATCTATTTTTATTGCAGGTGCAGGTGTACAATGGTTAAGAGATAAATTAAAATTTATTAACAATGCTTTTGATACGGAAACAATTGCTCAATCAAAAAAAAATAATGAGGGTGTATACGTTGTGCCTGCCTTCAGTGGAATGGGAGCACCTTATTGGAGGCCTGATGCAAGAGGGGTAATAACAGGTTTAACAAGAAATAGTGATTGGAAAACCTTAGTTAGAGCAGTATTAGAGTCAGTTGCCTATCAAAGTAATGATTTATTTAATGCAATGAAAAAAGATGGTTTAAAACCAACTAAACTTAAGATTGATGGAGGCATGGTAAAAAACAACTGGTTTTCGCAATTTTTATCTGACATCATAAATATAAATACAGAAAGACCAAAGGTATTAGAAACAACTGGTTTAGGAGTAGCTTTACTAGCTGGATATCAAATTGGATTATTTAAATCATTATATCAAATCAAGAGGAAATGGAAAAAAGATAAAATTTTTAAGCCTAAAATAAACCGAAAAGTTAGGAACGATTTAATAAATGGTTGGAAATTATCAGTTCAGAAAGCTCTATTATAAAAAATACAGATAAAAATTTAATTGTCGTTTATGAAATATATAAATTTTATTCTTTTATTTTTGCTAAGTATTTTTAATTCAAATTATTCACAGGCTAATGATTTAGTAATAAGCGAACTGCAGAAGGGTGGGAAAATTGTATTTATAAGACATTCACTTGCACCTGGAAATGGAGATCCTAACAATATTGATTTAACAAAATGTGATACTCAAAGAAATTTAAATCAAGAGGGCATAGAGCAATCAAAAAATATTGGAAAATTATTTAGCGAAAATAATATTCAAATTGATAAAGTGTTATCTAGTGAATGGTGTAGATGCAAAGATACCGCAAGATTTGCCTTTAATAATTATGAAACCTTCAAAGGTTTAAACTCATTTTATCAAGAGAAGTTCTACAAATATAAGGATGAACAAATTAAAAGTTTAAAAAAATATATATCAAAATGGAATGGTGAGAAAAATCTTATTTTAGTAACACATTTTGTAGTTATTTCAGAAATGTTAAATTTTGGTACATCATCTGGTGAAATTGTTGTTATAGATAAAGATTATAAATTTATAGGAAGTATTGAAACCATGTAGTAATTATACATGAGTATTATATTTAATTATGAAAGTTGGATTTATAGGTGTTGGATGGATGGGTTTTGGTATTGCAAATAATATCCTTAAAAATAATCACGAATTATTTGTAATTGCTAACAAGAATAGAAAGCCAATTGATAGAATAGTTAAAGAGGGTGCAAAAGAAGTTAAATCCTATGAAGAACTTTGTAAAAATGGATTAGATGCTTTGTTTTTATGCGTAACGAATTCTCCTATAGCTCATGAAATTGGAAAAAAAATAGTTTCATTACTATCTGATAAAACAATTGTCATTGATATTACTACTCATAATCAAAATGGATCTGTTAAAATGGAGCAAATATTAAATGCAAACAATATTCCTTATTTAGAGTGCCCTGTAATGGGAGGTCCTGTTCAAGCGGAAGAGGGAATACTGGGAGGAATTGTTGGTGGATCTGAGGAAAATTTAAAAAGATCAGAAGAACTTTTAAAATGTTTTTGTAAAAATTATTATCATTTTGGTGGGATTGGAAATGGCGCAAAAACAAAATTATTAAATAATTTTCTATCTTTAGGAACAGCAACATATGTAATTGAATTAATAAAAGCTGCAAAAAAATTAGATATTGATTTAGATAAACTTTATAAGGTAGCTCAATTAGGCTCAGGCAATTCTAATGCTTTAAAGAGAATTTTTGATAAGGTTTTAGAGGATGATTACACAGGTTTTAAATTTACAGCGACTAATACACTAAAAGATTTAACGTATATCACAGACTTACTAAAAGGCATGGATAATGCAGAGAAATTATCAGATTTATCAAAATCATTTTATAAAAAAGCTGTTGATGATGGTGATGGTGAACTTTTTATAAGTGAATTAATAAAAAAAAATTAATCTTTTTTTTCTTCTTTTTCTTTTTCAGCAAAAAATAAAGCGATCGCAAATAAAGTTGTCCATGCAATTCCTAATAAAGCTTTTGGACTAGTTTCAGCACTCCATATATCTAAAAAGATTGCACCTAATGCAAGACCGACGAGATAAATAACAATTGCAATATTTGTTTTGCTCATATCAATTAAGCTAATGTTTTACACTATTATTCTAATTGGACAATTATAAACAATCATATATAAAGCACCAATAATTTGGGCGAGTGGCGGAATTGGTAGACGCGTTGGTCTTAGGAACCAATAGTGAAAACTGTGAAGGTTCGAGTCCTTTCTCGCCTACCATAATTTATGAAAGTAACAGTAGAAAATAAAAAAGGTTTAGAAAAAGATATAAAAGTTTTTATCGATAAAAAAACTATATCTGGATATCTCGAAGAAAAATACGAAGAGATAAAAAAAGATGTTGTTTTAAAAGGATTTAGACCAGGCAAAGTTCCTACAGAAATTTTAAAAAGACAATTTGGAAAAGCTGTATATGGAGAAGTAATAGATAAAGTATTAAAAGATACAACAACAAAAGCTCTTGAGGATAATAAAATTAAACCAGCTGGTCAGCCTAAAATTGATTTAAAATCGTTTGGTGAAGGAAAAGATCTTGAATACACAATTTCTGTAACAGAATTACCCAATGTTGAAGTTGGATCATTAAAAGATTTAAAGGTAGACGAGTACGTTGTTAAAATCGATCCTAAAGAAACAGATAAAAGAATTGATCAAATAGCTAAAACTCAGAAAAATTTTAAAGATGCTGAAGAAAGTTATGCGGCTAAAGTGGGTGACTTAGTTGTTTTTGATTATAAAGCAACAGTTGACGCTAAAGACTTTAAAGGAAATGAAGGAAAAAATACTCAATTAGAACTTGGAAAAGATTTATTTATTAAAGGATTTGATAAGCAATTAGAAGGTATTAAAAATAAACAAGATAAAAAAGTAGAAGTTAAATTACCAGAAAATTTTCCAGAGAAAGATGTTGCTAACAAATCTGCAGTATTTGAATGTAAAATTACAGCTGTAAAAAAACCTGAAGAGACAAAAATTGATGATAATTTTGCAAAAAATTTAGGAGCAAAAGATTTAAATAATTTAAAAGAATTAATATCTAAACAAATCAATGATGAATTTAAAAATTCATTAGAAATGATTTCAAAAAAACAAATTTTAGAACAAATTGAAAAACAGAAACTTGATCAATTACCAGCGAATCTCATTGAACAAGAAGTAAATTTATTAGCTCAAGGTATGAAGGAAGAAGAAAAGAAAAAAAATATGAAATACTTCGAGGAACAAGCCAAAAAAAGAATTAAAACTGGTTTAATTCTAAATGCATTTGGTGAAAAAAATAAAATTAAAGTAATCCAAGAAGAGTTAAATGCAGAAATACAAAAACAATTTAGAATGATGCCTGGACAAGAAAAAATGGTTAAAGAATATTATGAGAAAAATCCAGGAGCGATAGAGAGTTTAAGAGGATCTATTTATGAAGAAAAGATAATTGCTGAACTTAAAAAAATTGCAAAAGTAAATAAAAAAGAAATTAGCAAAGAAGAAGCTGAAAAAATATTAAAAGAAGAAAATGAAAAAAATCTAAAAGAGCAAGAGAAATTAGCAAAACTATCCGAAGGCGCTGATGATAAAGTAAAAAAGAAAGAAGAAGTTAAGTCAGAAGATAAAAAAGAAAAGAAAACAGCTAAACCAACTAAAGCTCCAAAAAAAGTAGCAAAAAAAACTAAATCAACAAAAAAAGTTAGCAAAAAGTAATCACAAGTTGTATAAGTAAATCGAATCACTTATGACAACAAAAATTCCAGAACATCTAAGTACTTTAATACCAATGGTAGTTGAACAATCAAGCCGTGGTGAAAGAGCTTATGATATTTATTCAAGATTATTAAAAGAGAGAATTGTTTTTGTAGTTGGACCAATTAATGATGCAGTTGCATCTTTGGTTACTGCTCAATTATTATTTTTAGAGTCTGAAGATCCAAAAAAAGAAATTTCTTTATACATAAATAGTCCAGGTGGATTAGTGACAGCTGGTTTAGGAATTTATGATACGATGCAATATATCAAACCTGAAGTTAGCACATTGTGTATTGGTCAAGCTGCAAGCATGGGATCATTTTTATTAGCTGCAGGATCAAAAGGGAAAAGATTATCTTTGCCTAATTCAAGAATAATGGTTCACCAACCATCTGCAGGTTTTCAAGGTCAAGCAACTGATATAGAAATTCATGCTAATGAGGTTATGTCTTTGAAAAAAAGATTAAACGAAATTTATTCTAAACATACAGGTAAGTCAGTTGATCAAATCAAAGAAGCTTTGGAGAGAGACAATTTTATGACTCCAGATAACGCCAAAGATTTTGGTTTGATCGATAAAGTAGTAGAAAAAAGAGAATAAACAACAATATATAGTTTATTCACAACCTATACTTGATTAAGAAGTAATCTTTGTAATAAAGTATTCAAATTGATTCGTTATAAAAAACTATGAGCAACAATAATAAAAATATTCTTTACTGTTCTTTTTGTGGAAAAAGTCAACACGAGGTTAGAAAATTAATCGCTGGCCCAACTGTTTTTATTTGTGATGAGTGTGTTGAATTATGCATGGACATCATCAAAGAAGAGAGCAAAGATACTTTTGTAAAACATCAAGACGGTTTGCCATCACCAAAAGAGATTTGTGCAGTTCTAGATGATTATGTAATCGGACAAGATCATGCAAAAAAAGTTTTATCTGTTGCAGTTCACAATCATTACAAAAGATTAAATTACGAAAATAAAACTAGTAAAAATGTTGAACTTTCAAAATCAAATATTATGTTAGTTGGACCAACAGGATGTGGGAAAACATTATTAGCACAAACTTTAGCAAGAATTTTAGATGTTCCATTTACGATGGCAGATGCAACTACATTAACAGAAGCTGGTTATGTTGGTGAAGATGTTGAAAATATAATATTAAAATTATTACAAGCGGCAGATTACAATGTTGAAAAAGCACAAAGAGGAATTGTTTACATTGATGAAGTAGATAAAATTAGTAGAAAATCAGAAAATCCATCAATCACAAGAGATGTTTCAGGTGAAGGTGTACAACAAGCTTTATTAAAAATAATGGAAGGAACAGTTGCTAGCGTACCTCCACAAGGTGGGAGAAAACATCCACAACAAGAATTTTTACAAGTAGATACGACTAACATTTTATTTATATGTGGTGGTGCGTTTGCTGGATTAGATAAAATAATTTCACAAAGAGACAAAGGTTCATCAATTGGATTTGGTGCTGAAGTGAAAAGTCTTGAAGATAAAAAAGTAGGTGAGTGGATGAAGAATCTTGAGCCAGAAGACTTATTAAAATATGGACTGATACCAGAATTTATAGGAAGATTACCTATAACTGCAACTTTAGATGATCTTGATGAAAAATCTTTAGTTAAAATTTTATTAGAGCCAAAAAATTCTTTAATCAAGCAATATCAAGAGTTATTTAAATTAGAGGGTGTCAAACTAACTTTTAAAGATCAATCAGTTAAAGACATAGCCAACAAGGCTATATCTAAAAAAACTGGAGCAAGAGGACTTAGATCGATTCTAGAAAACATATTATTGAAAACAATGTTTGATCTTCCAAGTCAAGATAACATAGAAGAAGTTATAATTGATTCTGGTGCGGCGAAAGGTGTATCAGCGCCTGTTATTGTTCATTCGAAGAACAAAACTAAAACTGATAAGACTTCAGCAGCATAATTTCACGTTAATAAACCATAATTTCCTATTGCATTATAAAATATAATATCCATATTTCTAAGATGGATATAAAAGTGACATTACCGTTATTACCATTAAGAGACATTGTAGTTTTTCCAAGTATGGTAATCCCTTTATTTGTTGGAAGAGATAAGTCCATCACTGCATTAAATGAAGTAATGAAAGGTGATAAGAAAATTGTTCTTGTCACGCAAAAAAATTCTGAAGTTGATGATCCTAAAAAAAATGATGTATTCACTTATGGATGTGAAAGTAATATTTTGCAATTACTAAAACTTCCTGATGGAACTGTTAAAGTATTAGTTGAGGGCACGAAAAGAGTAAAAATTGTTGACTTTAAAGATGATGAAAAATTTATCAAATGTTCATTTGAGTATCAAAAAGATATTATTTCAAAAGATGATGACCTTCTCCCATTAAGCTTAACTGCTATAAAAAGATTAGAAAAGCTTACTACAGTTAATAAAAAAATATCTTCCGAGACAATTAACAATATTAAACAATTAAAAGATCCATCAAAAATTGCCGATAATATTATTTCACACATCAATGCAAGCATCTCTGAAAAACAACAAATCTTCGAAACTTTAGATGTAAAGAAAAGATTAAATAGTGTGATTAAAATCATGGAAAATGAGGCAAGCATCATTGGTGTTGAGAAAAGAATAAGAGGAAGAGTTAAAACTCAAATGGAGAAAACACAAAGAGAGTATTATTTAAATGAACAGTTAAAAGCTATTCAAAAAGAATTAGGTGAAATTGAAGATGGTAAGGATGAGACCACAAGTTTAAAAAAATCAATTTTGAAGGCAAAGATGCCAAAAGAAGTTGAGAAAAAATGCATGTCCGAATTAAAAAAATTAAAAAATATGAGTCCGATGTCTGCTGAGGCAACTGTCGTAAGAAACTACCTAGATTGGATGATAGATTTACCATGGTTTAAAAAAGATAAAGTGGACATAGATTTGAATAAAGCTTTAAAAATATTAGAGGAAGATCACTTTGGGTTAGAAAAAGTTAAAGAGAGAATAATAGAATTCTTAGCAGTGCAAAAAAGAATGGATAAAATAAAAGGCCCTATTCTATGTTTAGTAGGTCCACCAGGTGTAGGAAAAACTTCTTTAGGTAAATCAATAGCTAAGGCAACTAACAGACAATTTGTAAGAATGTCTTTAGGTGGAGTAAGAGATGAAGCAGAAGTCAGAGGTCACAGAAGAACTTATATTGGTTCTCTTCCTGGAAAAATTATTCAGATGATGAAAAAGGCAGGTACTAAAAACCCTTTATTTTTATTAGATGAAATTGATAAAGTTGGAAACGATTATAGAGGTGATCCATCATCAGCTTTATTAGAGGCTTTGGATCCTGAGCAGAATACAACATTTAATGATCATTACTTAGAAGTTGATTATGATTTATCAGACGTTATGTTTGTAACAACTGCAAACACATTAAATATTCTTCCTCCACTCTTAGATAGAATGGAAGTCATAAGAATTCCTGGTTATACAGAAGATGAAAAAATTAATATTGCTAACAAATATTTGCTTCCTAAACAAATCAAAGACAATGGTGTTAAAGAAGGTGAAATGAAGTTAGCTAACGACACAATTAAAGAAATTATAAGAAGTTATACAAGAGAAAGTGGTGTTAGAAATTTAGAGAGAGAGATATCAAAAGTAACAAGAAAAGTTGTTAAAAAAGTTGTAAATAATGAAGAAAAAAGCGTTGAGGTTAATGGAAAAAATATACCTGACTTTTTAGGAATTAAGAAATTCAAATTTGGTGAACTAGAGGCTGATGATAAAGTTGGTATAGTTATAGGTTTAGCTTGGACAGAGTTTGGGGGAGAGATATTAAAAGTTGAGACAGTTAATATGCCAGGTAAAGGTAGAATGCAAATAACTGGTAAGTTAGGTGATGTAATGCAAGAGTCTGTAAAAGCTGCAAAATCTTATGTTAGATCAAAATGTTTAGAATTTGGTGTAACACCACCACTATTTGAGAAAAAAGATTTTCATATACATGTTCCAGAAGGCGCAACACCAAAAGATGGTCCTTCAGCAGGTATAGCTATGGTTACTTCAATAGTATCCTCAATTACAAAGGTTCCAGTTAAAAGAGAAATAGCTATGACAGGTGAAGTAACAATTACAGGCCAGGTTTTGCCAATTGGCGGATTAAAAGAAAAATTATTAGCAGCTCATAGAGCTGGAGTAAAAAAAGTTTTAATTCCTAAAGAGAATGAAAAAGATTTAGTTGATGTACCAAAAAAAGTTAAAGATGATATTGAAATAGTACCTGTAGAAACTGCTGATGAAGTAATTAAAATAGCTTTAACAAAAGAATTGAAGCCTACTGAGTGGTCTGAAGTAGATAAATTAACTGAATCTAAAAAAGACGATAAATCTCAAGCTAGTATTCAGTAATAAACAATTTACATTATAATAACCTTGATGTAATAGTACCATGTTTTGGGCGGTTAGCTCAGTTGGTAGAGCATCTCGTTTACACCGAGGGGGTCAAAGGTTCGAGTCCTTTACTGCCCACCAAAATACGGGGGTGTAGCTCAGTTGGTTAGAGCGATCGCCTGTCACGCGATAGGTCGAGGGTTCGAGTCCCTTCACTCCCGCCATCAAATAAATGAATAAAATAGAGCCTTAAAATGTGACCTATCTGCTCTTTTAGTTGACCTAAAAGGTGCTATATAGACTCATCATGCTTGCGGAATTTTTAAAAGATTATTTGCCAATAATTGTATTTTTACTAGTTGCACTTGTATTAAGTGTAGCTTTTGTGGCGGTCAATTATTTAGCATCTCCAAAAAATCCTGATCCAGAAAAATTATCAGCATATGAATGTGGATTCGAACCATTCAATGACTCTAGAATGGAATTTGATGTTAGATTTTATCTTGTTGCAATATTATTTATTATTTTTGATTTAGAAATCGCTTTTTTATTCCCTTGGGCAATATCTCTAGGCAAAATCGGAATATTCGGATTTACATCTATGATGATCTTCTTATTTATTCTTACCATTGGGTTTATTTATGAATGGAAAAAAGGAGCGTTAGACTGGGAATAAAATGAATTTAGAAGAAAGAAAAAAAAATATTCCAGAAGAATTTAAACAATTAGCACAAGATTTTAGTGATAATGGTTTTATAACAACATCACTAGATAATCTAGTTAACTGGGCTAGGACTGGATCGTTACATTGGATGACCTTTGGTCTAGCATGTTGTGCAGTCGAAATGATGCAAACTTCAATGCCAAGATATGATTTAGAAAGATTTGGCGCTGCACCTAGAGCTTCACCTAGACAATCTGATGTTATGATTGTTGCTGGAACACTTACAAACAAAATGGCTCCAGCACTAAGAAAAGTTTATGACCAAATGCCAGAACCAAGATATGTAATTTCCATGGGAAGTTGCGCAAATGGTGGGGGATACTATCATTATTCTTATTCTGTAGTAAGAGGATGTGATCGTATTGTACCAGTTGATGTATATGTTCCCGGGTGTCCTCCTTCTGCTGAAGCACTTTTATATGGGATAATGCAACTACAAAAGAAAATCAGGAACAAAGGTTCTCTGGAAAGATAAAAAATGCAAAATATCCAGGATTTAGAAAAAATTTTGAATTCACAACTAAATACAAAAATAAAAAGTTCTTTAATCAAACATAATCAAATTTACTTAAAAATTGATGAAGCGGACTTAACAGAAGTTATTTTATTCCTAAAAACAAATTCAAAAACTAAATTTAGACAATTGATAGATATCACAGCTGTAGATTTTCCTGAAAATGAAATTAGATTCAAATTAGTTTATCTATTATTAAGTCATGAATTTAATCAAAGAATTATCATAGAGATGGATGTAAAAGAAAAAGAAATTGTTGGTTCAATAACATCTATATTTCCTGCTGCAAATTGGATGGAAAGGGAAGTATTTGACATGTATGGAATTGATTTTAAAGATCATCCAGACCTGAGAAGAATACTTACAGATTATGGCTTTGAAGGACATCCATTAAGAAAAGATTTTCCTTTAACAGGTCATAATGAAGTTAGATACAGTCATGAAACTAAAAAAGTTATTTATGAACCAGTAAAATTAGAACAAAATTATAGAAACTTCGATTATGAAAGTCCTTGGGAAGGAACCAAGTATATAAAAGAACAAACTAAAGAATAATGGCAAAAGAAACTAAAACTTTGAATCTTAATTTTGGACCTCAACATCCAGCAGCACATGGAGTTTTACGACTAATATTGCAGCTAGATGGTGAAATTGTTGAAAAAGCAGATCCACACATTGGTTTATTGCATAGGGGTACAGAAAAATTAATTGAAAATAAAACTTATACCCAAGCTGTTCCGTATTTTGATCGATTAGATTATGTAGCACCAATGAACCAAGAACATGCTTTTGCTTTAGCAATTGAAAAAATTCTAAAAATAGAAGTTCCGATAAGAGCTCAATATATTAGAGTAATGTTTTGTGAGATTGGAAGAATACTTAGTCATATTTTAAATGTTACAACACAAGCAATGGATGTTGGTGCATTAACTCCGACTTTATGGGGATTTGAAGAAAGAGAGATATTAATGGGTTTTTATGAAAAAGTTTCTGGTTCTAGATTGCATGCTAATTATTTTAGAGCTGGAGGAGTACATCAAGACCTACCAAAAGGATTAGATAAAGAGATCGGAAAATTTTGTGAAAGATTTCCAAGAATAATAAATGATTTAGAATTACTTTTAACTGATAACCGAATATTTAAGCAAAGGAACGTTGATATAGGAGTAGTATCAAAACAAGATGCTCTCGATTATTCTTTTTCTGGTGTTATGTTGAGAGGATCTGGCGTCCCTTGGGATTTAAGAAAATCCCAGCCGTACGATTGTTATGAACAATTTGAATTCAAAATTCCAGTAGGAAAAAACGGAGATTGTTATGATAGATACCTATGCAGAATTGAAGAAATGAAAGAAAGTGTAAATATAATAAATCAATGCTTAGCAAATTTACCTGTTGGACCAATTAAAACTGATGATGGAAAAATCAGTCCACCACCAAAAAAGGAAATAAAACAATCTATGGAAGCATTGATCCATCATTTCAAGTTATATACTGAAGGTTATAGGGTTGATAAAGACGAAATATATACAGCTGTAGAGGCTCCTAAAGGAGAATTTGGTGTTTACTTAATTTCTGATGGTTCAAGCAAACCTTACAAATGTAAAATTAGAGCTCCAGGATTCTCTCATTTGCAAGCAATGGATTACTTAATTAAAGGTCATATGTTAGCTGATGTTCCTGCAGTTTTAGGTTCAATGGATATTGTTTTTGGAGAGGTAGATAGATAATGGCTGTTAAAAAAATATCAAAAGTACAACCTGAAAAATTTGAGTTTAGTAAAAAAAACAAAGAAACTGCTGATAGTATTATTAAAAATTATCCTTCTGGAAAACAACAAAGTGCGGTTATGGCTTTATTGTACTTAGCACAAAAACAAAATGATAATTGGATACCTTTAAGTGCAATGAAATACATAGCAAAGTATTTAGATATGCCATACATAAAAGTATATGAGGTAGCTACATTTTATAGCATGTATAATTTAACCCCAGTTGGTAAATATTTCTTTCAAGTATGTACTACAACCCCATGTATGTTAAGAGGTGCGTATAATTTAGTAGATGTTTGTAAACGAAAAATTTCAGAGGAAGAAAATTGTTTATCAGAGGATGGAAAAACTTCTTGGTTAGAAGTAGAGTGTTTGGGTGCTTGTGTGAATGCTCCTATGCTTCAATTGAATGATGATTATTATGAGGATTTAGATCCAACAAAACTTGAGCAAATAATTGATAAAATAAGTAATGATGAATTTCCTCAACCAGGATCATATAGAGGCAGATTAAGTTCTGAACCAGAAAATACTAGAAAAACATTAATAGGTAATAAAAATGCTTGAAGATAAGGATAGAATTTTTCAAAATTTATACAATGATTTTGGTGCTGATTTAGCATCTGCAAAACAAAGAGGAGACTGGAAGGATACAAAGGAAATTTGCGGCAAAGGAAGAGAATGGATAATTAATGAAATTAAAACATCAGAACTTAGAGGAAGAGGCGGTGCTGGATTTCCTACAGGATTAAAATGGTCTTTTGCCCCAAAAGAAGTTGGATCAAGACCACATTATTTAGTAATTAATGCCGATGAGTCTGAGCCTGGCACGTGCAAAGATAGAGATATTCTAAGATTTGAACCTCATAAATTAATAGAAGGCTGCTTAATTGCATCTTACGCAGTTAATGCTCATAAGTGTTATATTTATATAAGAGGAGAATATTTTAATGAAGGACAAAAGCTCCAAACAGCTATAGATGAAGCATACAAGGATGGTCTCTTAGGAAAAAATTCTGCAGGGACTGATTGGGAATTAGATATATATATTCATTATGGTGCTGGTGCTTATATCTGTGGTGAGGAAACTGCTTTGCTCGAGAGTATTGAAGGAAAAAAAGGTCAACCAAGATTGAAACCTCCGTTTCCGGCTTTAATAGGTCTTTATGGTTGCCCGACAATAATAAACAATGTTGAAACAATTTCAGTGGTACCAACTATACTTAGAAGAGGTGGAAAATGGTTTTCATCACTGGGTAGACCAAAAAATACTGGTTCTAAAATATATTGTATTTCAGGAAATGTAAATAATCCCTGCAACGTAGAAGAAGAAATGGGAATTCCATTAAAAGAATTAATTGAAAAACATGCAGGCGGAGTAATAGGTGGATGGGATAATCTAAAAGCAGTAATACCTGGTGGTTCATCAATGCCATTACTTCCAAAAGAAACATGTGAAACAATTAAAATGGACTTTGATGCATGTGTCGAGAATAAAACTGGTTTAGGAACAGCTGGTATTGTGGTTATAAATAAAGATCAAGACATTATTAAGTGTATGGCTAGAATAGCAAGATTTTATAAACATGAGAGTTGTGGTCAATGTACACCATGTAGAGAAGGTTCTGGTTGGATGTGGAGAATGTTAGAGAGAATGGCCAAAGGAGAAGCAACAAGAGATGAAGTAGATATGTTATTAGATGTGACAAAACAAATTGAAGGTCATACAATTTGTGCTTTTGGAGAAGGATCTTCATGGCCTGTTCAGGGATTGATCAGAAATTTTAAAGACGAAATAATTGAAAGAAACAAGTTTGATCCAATTGTGAAAAAGCAAAAAGATATACCTTATTTAGTTGATCAACATTTATTAGAAAAAGAAAATGCTTAAACTTAAAGTTAATGATATTGATGTTGAGGTAGAAGAAGGAACTACAGTATTGCAAGCTTGCGAACAAGCGGGAGCAGAGATACCAAGGTTCTGTTATCACGAAAAATTGTCTATAGCTGGAAATTGCAGAATGTGTTTAGTTGAAATGGAAAAATCTCCTAAGCCAATAGCATCTTGTGCGATGCCTGCTGCAGAGGGGATGGTGCTTAGAACTAACACCGAAAAAGTGAAAAAAGCAAGAAAAGGTGTAATGGAATTTTTACTAGCAAATCATCCACTAGATTGTCCAGTATGTGATCAAGGTGGAGAATGTGATTTACAAGATCAATCTATGTATTATGGAATTGATAAATCAAGATTTAAAGAAAATAAAAGATATGTACCTGAAAAATATATGGGTCCTCTTATAAAAACTCAAATGACAAGATGCATTCATTGCACAAGATGTATAAGATTTGCAACTGAAGTTGCTGGGGTACCAGAACTTGGAGCAATTGGGAGAGGTGAGAATATGCAAATCACCACTTATTTAGAAAAAGCGATGGAGTCTGAACTCTCAGCTAATGTTATTGATTTATGTCCTGTCGGAGCACTTACATCAAAACCTTATGTCTTCGAAGCTAGACCATGGGAACTAAAAAAAACTGAGACAATTGATGTGATGGATGCTGTTGGATCAAATATACGAGTAGATACATACGGATGGGAAGTTAAAAGAGTTCTTCCAAGAATTAACGAGGAAATAAATGAAGAATGGATATCTGATAAGACTAGATATGCATGTGACGGCTTAAAAAATAAATAAAAAATTGTCAAACCATACAAACTTCGATCCAAATCCAAAAGCATCTTGCATTGTAAATGCATCTCTAAAGGTTTGTATGATTGGCCAATATAAAAAAATTAACAATATACCTAGCTGCGGAGCTAAGAAAAGATATTGTGAATAGCTAGATTTGAATTGGACTTTTTTCATACTTTTGTAAAAATAAATAAGGAGGGTAAATTAATGCCCTCCTTATTGTTTTAATTATTCTTACAAAGTTTTAGCAAATTGCTTTAACAATTTAGCTGCACCTTTGTCCATATTCTGCAATCCTTTTTCGATTGATATTTTGCCGTTTAACATTGGCTCAATATTTTCGTAAATTACTTCACGAATTTGGGGCCAGTTACCAGCTCTATATCCACCAGGAATAGTTGAACCTTCTAAGCTTAATTGTTCACCAACTGCTTTATGATATGGAGAAGCTCTATAGAAATTTATAGTTTCAGCTAACTCTATACCACCTTTAGTCACTGCAGAGTAACCAGTCATATTGTGATAATACAGATCCATTTCTGGAGAACCCATAAATTCTATAAATTTAGCAAGTCCTTTGTACTCTTCCTCAGTATGACCATTTAAGATCCAGTTAGCAGCACCACCTATAAAAGTTGGATACTCTTTTCCTTTGGTTACTGAATCCCAGTAAGGAATATGATTAACTGTAAAGTTTGGAACAACACCTTTCATTCCACCAAATGATGCAGCAGAACCAAACCAAAATGCAGCTTCACCTGCTATAAATGGTGCTTGATTGTCTCCCCACGCTCTTCCTTTATAGCCATATAAACCTTTATCATACCATTCTTTAACTTTCTTCCAATGATAGACAAATGCATCAGTTTCAGCGAATAAAGTTTTTGTAGGAACAGCATCGTAACCATTATTTCCATCTAACATTAATAAATTATGTCTAGAAAAGAAATTTTCAGTCCAAATCCATGGACTATGACTTTGAACTAAAGGAATGTAACCAGCAGCTTTGATTTTTGGAGCCATGGCCTCAAATTCTTCATAAGTTTTTGGCACAGATTCAATTCCAACCTCTTTCAAAATGTCCATGTTTGCATACATCAAACAAGTTGAACTATTGAAAGGTACACCAATCATTTTTCCATCAGAGTCGGCATAGAAATTTTTAATGCCTGGAATATAGTTG
The DNA here is from genome assembly GCA_902542975.1 of uncultured Pelagibacteraceae bacterium. Lineage (GTDB taxonomy): Bacteria > Pseudomonadota > Alphaproteobacteria > Pelagibacterales > Pelagibacteraceae > Pelagibacter. Next base: position 21,147 of record CACBWM010000010.1, read on the forward strand.
TCAGCATCTACATCAATGCCATATTTCTTAGCCATTTCTTCAAAACCGATAACAACACCATTTTTTACTTGAGCTACCATGATTGCAGCACCAGCATCATAAACCTGTGAATAGTGTGGTTGGTCGCCTGCTCTAAATGCAGCAATAGTTGCCGCCATGTTATCTTCATAACTTCCTTTTCCTGTAGGAATGACCGTATATTGATCTTGTGAAGCGTTAAATCTATTTGCAATTTCAATAATTACATCACCAAGAAAACCACTGTTTCCGTACCACCAATGAATTTCTGTTTTTGAATAACTGTGTGATGTAAAAGAGAAAGTAAATAGAATTGTTAAAACACTAAGTATTTTTTTCATATCTATCCTTCTGTTAAGTTTATTTTATTTTTTATTAATAATTTATTAATGTTAAGATATTATGAAATTGTAAATAATTGCATTTAAAAATTTTAAATTTCTAAAAGAGGTTGTATATTTTAAAACAAATCATAATTTAAATGTCTAAAATATTTGATTTATTCATAATAGGTGGAGGTATAAACGGTGCAGGTATTGCAAGAGATGCTGCAGGTAGAGGTTTATCAGTTTGTTTAGCTGACAAAGGTGAGATTGGAGGAGCAACCTCATCTTGGTCGACGAAATTAGTACATGGTGGTCTTCGTTATTTAGAAAATTATGAATTCAAACTAGTTAGAGAATCTCTGAAAGAAAGAGAAATAGTTTATAAAATTGCCAGACATATTTCCAAACCGATTCCTTTTATAATTCCTTATGCAGATAAAATTCGACCAGCCTGGTTAATTAAAATTGGTTTATTTTTGTATGATAATTTAGGTGGCAAAAGCAATATACCAAAATCAAAAACGTTTGATCTTACAAAAAAATTTTCAAATATTCTTAAGCAAAAATACAAAACTGGTTTTCAATATTTTGACATACAAATTGACGATAAAAAATTAACGAAACTAAATGCTAAAGATGCAAAAAGAAATAAAGCTAAAATACTAGAATATAACAAAGTTAAAAAAGCTGAAATTATTGGCAATGAATGGATTATTAGTCTTGAAAAAGGTGAAAAAGTAAAATCAAAAATTTTAATTAATGCATCTGGACCATGGATAAACGAAACCTTAAATAAAAATATAAAAATTAAATCTAAGAAAAAAATAAGATTAGTTAAAGGAAGTCATATTATTACAAAAAAATTGTACAAAGAAAATGTTGCATTCACATTTCAAAATACTGATAAAAGAATAATATTTGTGATACCTTATAAAGGGAAGTTTTCTTTAATTGGAACTACAGAAGTTGAGGTTAAATCACCAGAAAATAAAGGAATATCAAAAAAAGAAATTACATATTTAATTCGTTCAGTAAATAATTACTTAAAAAAACAAATCAGAACAAAGGACATTGTAGATACTTATTCAGGGATAAGACCTCTAATTGAAGATTTTAATACAGCTTCAAAAGTCACAAGAGATTATGTTTTTGATTTAAAAATTATAAAAAAATTACCTTTATTGAATATATATGGAGGAAAACTAACCACCTACAGAAAATTGTCTGAAAAAGTCCTTTTTGACCTTAGAAAGTTTTTACCTAAAACAAAAAAAGGTCCATGGACACACAAAAAGAAGCTTCTCTAAAATTAATGACCGTTAAATTTGAAAAATTAAAAAAAACAATAATTAAATGTAATAAATGCCCTAGACTTGTGAGGTTTAGAAAAAAAATATCTACGGAAAAAAGAAAACAATATATGGACCAAACTTATTGGGGAAAACCAGTTACAGGTTTTGGAGATATAAATGGAAAAATAATGATTGTTGGTCTAGCACCAGCTGCTCATGGTGGAACAAGAACAGGTAGAGTATTTACAGGCGATAAATCCTCAGATTTTTTATATAAATGTTTACACAATGTAAAAATTGCCAATCAAAGTAATTCAGATCATATGTATGATGGATTAAAAATAAAAAATACCTTTATAACACCAGCTCTAAAGTGCGTTCCTCCAGGAGATAAACCATTAAATGAAGAGTTAAAAAATTGCTTTGGTTATTTTAAATCTGAATTTGAAATACTTAAAAATCTAAAAATTATTGTGGCTTTAGGGAAAATTGCGTTTGATACTTGTGTAAAATTTTATAGAGAAAATTTTGATTACACTGAGAGAGTAAAATTTAGTCATGGAACATATTTTAAATTACCTAACAATGTGTTGTTAATGGGGTGTTATCATCCAAGTCCAAGAAATGTAAATACTGGACGAATAAATGAAAAACAAATGACTAAACTATTTAAAAAAGTAAAAGAACTAGTTTAATTTGTTAATAAGTGCTACTGGAAGTTTTACTGGTTTTCCCAACTTATTTAGAGATACTAATTTAATCTCTGCATCACATAAAGTATCTGATTTTCTTTTAATTACTTGTGACATTGTAATTGTAGTCAAAGTATTAGATTTTATTTTTGTGAAAACGGTAATTTTATCCTCAAATTTTGCCGGTTTCTTAAAATCTACGTTGCAAGTTTTTACTGCTATTAAAACATTATGTTTATCTAATAACTTTTTATTCGAATATCCCAAGGAATAAATAAGCTCAGATCTTGCTCTTTCAAAGTACTTTAAATAATTTGCGTGGTAAACTATTCCACCAAAATCAGTATCCTCATAGTATACTTTTAAATTATACTTAAATACTTTCATCAATTGATATTAATAAAATTTATTGAGAAGAAAAATAGATATTTTGATAGTAAGTAATTGATTTTTTCTTTGAATTATCTGTATCTGACATGATCGCTATACCATCTAGCTCATTAACATCTAAATTATGGAATTTCTTGAAATCTTCTTTAACGTTTGCTTTGACAGTTACCCATTCATTTAAATTTGTTTTGGTAGTAGCAAGTACATTATCTATGGACTTTTTAGTATATGGGCTTGGAAAGTTGCTTCCAACTTCTTGATTGCTTGAAAAAACATAATTTATTGCTCTATTGGATAAAGGTGTTGCTCCAGTTTTTTTAATGACGAATACTCTTCCTGCAAAGTCATGACCCTTTTTAGCTGTCTCATCTATCCCTGGTATGTCTTTCTCAATTTTCCAAGTAATATTTATGAAAGGTGTTTTATTTAGATCAATTTTAATCTCCTTACCTAGGCCAGAAGCAGCATTATCAGCAATAGCTTTAAGGTAATTACCATTTTCATCAGAGCCAACAGAATATTCAGTTTTATTATCTGCCCCTCTTACTTTTCTAACTGTCAATTCTGATAGTTCTTTCTCTGTGAACTCAAATACTTTTACTTCCTCAGAATACAAAGTAGTTTGAAACAACGCTGTAACTAAAATTAATTTAAATAAAAATCTAAACATGTCCTCTCTATATAAAAGATAAAATAATTTTCAAATTCAAAATTTTGACATTATTTAAACATGCATAATTCATTATTGTTCTCTATTTAGGTTATATGAAATTAACAGTTCTTTTTGGTTTGATGATTTATTGGTCTATAATTATAACTGCACCTGTAATTTCAAAAAATTCAGAAAAAATCGGAGAAAAAAAGGTATTAATACCTCTTAAAAAACCAAGAATTTAAGGCAGAAGCACTATCTTAGGTGCCGAACAGGTTCCATCATGAATTTCTTTAAAAGCTCCCCAACCATCTTTAAGATTTCTGTACTCAATCCATTCTATCTTGCCTAGCTTGTTATTAGTTAAAATATCAATAGTTTCACCAAATTCTTTGTTTGTGTAACAGTAAGTTCCAATAAAAGTAATTTCTTGAAGGGTTGCTTTCCTAAAATTAAAAGATCCAGCAGGCTGGGTTAATCCGATATGAACTATTATTCCTCCTGGTTTTACTACACTGATTGCCTGTTGTCGTGAAACTTCGAGTCCAACAGTATCAAAAACTAAATCAAAGCTGCTCTCTTTAATATCTTTATGATCTGGCGACACTGTTTTTGCATCTACATATTTGGAGCATTCATTCAGTCTTTTTTGATTAGGATCAGAAATTGTCAAATTTGTATTACCTTGGATCTTGGATAAAATTAATGCACATAATAGCCCAATTGCTCCACCACCCTGAACAAGCGTTCTACATTCATTTAATGGTTTTTTTGATGCTTCTACTGCTAATAATACTGCGTGATATGAAACTGCTGTTGGTTCTGCAACTGCAGCCTCTTTTACATCAAGCTTTTCAGGAACTTTGAAAATATTATGATCTGGAACTGTTATAAGTTCAGCAAATGCACCTTGCCTTTCGTAAGGTCTATTCATTCCTAAAAGAACTCTATCTGGACATAAATGTTCTCTTCCGCTCTTGCAGTATTCACAATTTCTACAAGTTATTAATGGATTAAGAACTGAAATTTGATCTTTAAGCTTACCGTTAATTATTTGACCACTAACTTCATGACCTAAAATTAATGGTGGAATTCTTCTCTCGTCTTTTCCGTGGTAAGCATGCATATCTGAGCCACAGATACCTGATGCATGAACTTTAAGAATACTTTCTCCAGGTTTTTCAGAAGGTTCTTTTTCCTCCCTAAATTCCATTTCCTCAACACCAGTGTAGACAAGCGCTTTCATTATTATTTATTATTCAATAAATAATATACTAAATAAGATGCGAATGCTCCTATAATCCATCCAAAAGATTGATATTGTATTAAGTTTTCATTTAGTAAAGACGATAAAGAAAAAATTGATCCAATTAAAAGAGCATACAATGCTTTGAGGTTCCAACCGTTACTGTAAATATATTCTGTATGTTCTTTAGGATAAAAAAGCTCTTTATGATTAATTTGTTGTTTTTTAAATAGATAATAGTCTGCAACCAATACTCCGAAAATTGGTCCAAAAGTTGTTGCTACAGCTTCAACGAATATCAAAACATTAGCTTTACTGAAAATTGAAAGCCAAAATGTTGAAATAATTAACCCAATAATTGATATTACAATTCCTGTTTTTTTTAACGTTAAAGAGTTCGGGAAGAAATTTATCAATGTATTTTGCGAAGGAATATAATTTGCTATCAAATTAGTTGATAACGAAGAGATAATAATAAATATCAAACAAAAGAAAGTTAGAAAATTATTATTAAATTTTCCAACTATATCATTTGGATTAGTAAGTAGACTTGAAGCATTTAAACCTTTGCTAGTTAGAATAATATCTGAACCTAATGTGATTAATACCGAGAAAAAAGAAAAGAATATTAAATTTAATATTATACTTAAATTTCCTTTGGTCATTTCCTTGTAATTCATTGAGTATCTAGAAAAGTCTCCAAAAGTTAGAATAACTATAGCAAAATAAGCAAATAGAGTTCCTGTGATTGATATTATAGGAGCTATATTCGATTGAATTGCAAAATTGCTAAAGACTAAGCTTAGTTTTATTCCATTTAGTAGTTCATTGTAATACTCAGATAAAATAACAATTAATAAAACAGAAAGCCCTAAATATATTGAAAGACCTGAAAAATTAATAAATGATTTTAAAAAATTCTGTCCTTTTGTAAAAAGGATGTATTGAAATATTAAAGTTAAAAATAAACAAACCCAATCAATTAAATTCAAACCAAAAAAGAATAATAAAAATATTTCATTCTGTAAGATTTGATTATCAATTTTAAATAAAATGATCCGTGCAATATAACCTAGAGACTTTGATATAAAGAATGTTTGTACACCAAACATGAATAAGCCAACTAATCCTCTGATCATCCCTACATATCTTGCACCAGTAAAACCCATTGAAAGTCTAAGAATTGTTGGAAAACTTAATCCACTACTTTGAGAAATTTTTCCAATGATGTTAGCAAAAAAGAATACTAATAATCCAGCTAGTAATGATCCTATTAAGACAACAAAAAAATTCAGATCATAGAATAAATATAAAGCTGATATTAAAGAGAAGCCAACTATTGTTTGAATATTTATAGCCCAAAAGTTAAAGTAATTTTTCCAACTCCAGTCTCGATTATTAGGATTTATTGAAACTAATTCCCAATTCCTTAATTGAAATTTTTCGCTTTGATTCACTTGAATGATATTAATCAATTATTTACTGCTGTCCATATAAGAGAGTTGGCAACCACAGTACTATTTTTGGATACGCTATGATTATAATTAATCCAATTATCTGCAATACCATGAACTGCATCATTCCAAGATAAATATCTTTTAAATCCCAACTTGGAACTACTCCTTTTAAAAAATACGCAGATAATGCTACGGGGGGTGAGAGCCAGGCGGTTTGCAAATTAACAGCAACAAGAATTGCAAACCAAGTTAAATTAAATCCTAATGCTTCAACTAATGGTAAAATAATAGGAACGACTATCATAACAATTGGTACCCACTCTAAAGGCCATCCTAAAAGAAAAATCATAATCATGATTATTCCTAAAATTAAATATTTATTCATCTCAAGTGACAAAAGGAAATCTGTTAAAACCATTGGGGTTCCTAATCTTGCAAACACTGCTCCAAAGAAATTAGAAGCAGCAACTAAAACCATAATTAGTGCAGAAATTTCTAAAGTTTTAACTAAAGCATCTTGTAATTTTTTTAATGTTAATTTTTTGTAAGCCAATGAAAGTAATAATGCACCACCTGCTCCACATCCTGCAGCTTCTGTTGGGGTAGCAAAACCAAATAAAATACTTCCTAATGCAGCAAATACTAATGCAGCGGGTGGCACTAATCCTAAGAAAAATTCTAGCCATAATTTTTTTAAATCTGTTGTTCTTAATTCTTCTGGTATAGGTGGACCTAATTTTGGGTTCATCATACATCTGAATGTAGTGTATGCAGCATATAAGCATGCCAATAATATTCCTGGAACTATTGCTGCTGCGAATAAATCAGTTACGGGAATTTCCATAATTGGACCCATAACTACAAGCATAATACTTGGAGGAATTAATATACCTAAGGTTCCTCCAGCAGTAATCGTACCAGCAGCTAATTTTACATCATAGTTTGATCTATTCATTGATTTTGCAGCCATAATTCCAAGAATTGTAACTGATGCTCCAACTATTCCAGTTGCGGCAGCAAATATTACAGAAACAAATAAAACTGCATAATATAAAGAACCTCTAACTCTTGCCAACATCATTTGGAAAGCTGAGAATAATCGCTCCATTAAACCTGCTTGTTCCATCATTATTCCCATAAATACAAATAAGGGAACGGCGGCGAGAGTTTGTTCGGTCATTACCATCGAAAATTGTAGTGTCATTAAATAGAAAACTAATTTTCCAAAACCTAAGTATCCAAAAACAAATCCTAAAAAAATAAGAGTAAATGAAATTGGAAATCCTATAAATATTGCAAACAACATCACACCAATAAGTATGAAACCTAAAATTGCTGGATCTATTAAATGTGAAAGCATTAACTACCTGGCCATTTACCTTTGACAGCTGCGTAATAACTTTTAAAAAGTTCTGAAACACCTTGGATTAGAAGAAAAACAATTCCAATCCATAGACAAGATTTTATCGGCCACATATATGGCATCCATGTTGTATCCATCCCTCTTTCGTTTCTCATTATACTTTCTTGGACAAAACCTGTTGTCATATACAAAAAGACTATTAATCCTGGAAAATAAAATAATAAGTAAAGCCAAAAATCTATTCTACCTTGAGTTTTAACTTTAAAATTTCTATATAAAAAGTCTGCTCTAATATGAACACCTTTTGAAAGAGCGTATCCTGCTCCCAGCATAAACAATGCTCCATAAAAAAATCTGCTCATATCATAAGCCCAGATTGTAGGAGCTAAAAATAATTTTCTTGCTAAAACTTCATAAACCATCCCAAGCATTAGTGGGATCGTAATCCAGCAAACAATGTTTCCTATTAATTTACTAAATTTGTCTATGTTAACTATAGTTTTAGCCATCCAAGTTGGCATATCATCAGGCATCTTTCTAGATCCTGATCGCCTTTCGGCTATCATTTCATCTGAAATATCTAACTTTGGATTATCCGACATATAAATTTTAGAAAAAAAAAGCGGGCTTATAAAAGCCCGCTTAATAACTTTATTTATTTCTTCAACGAATTAGCATAAGCCATTCCTAGCTTAGCATTCGATGTTTGTGCACCAGACCAGAATGGTACAGCAGTATTAGCAAAGCTTATCATAGAGTCATAAACTTCTTTAAAGAATGCGTTTTCTTTTGCATTTTTCTCTAAAGTTGCTTTCGCTGCAGCCATATAAGCTGGGAAATAATCAGCTGGTGTATCTTCAAGTATCACACCATGATTTTCAGTTAGATCTTTAAGTGCCAATCCATTAGTGTTGATTCTGTAAGCTAAAGCCCTCATCAACGATGCATCAGCAGCCATCTTCATTGAAAATTTCTCATGGTCAGTGAACTTATCGTAAGTGCTTTTATTTAAGTAAAAGTCAGCATTTACGACTACTTGGTGTAAACCTTGTAGATAGTAGTGTTTTAATACTTTATGTATACCAAACACTTTATCTGGTTGAGGACAACACCACTCAGCAGCATCAATAGTTCCTGCTTCCAATGCTGGAAGAATATCTCCACCACCCATTGCAACTGAAGCTATTCCAATGTCTTTATAAGTTTGACCTGGAATTCCTGGAGGAGTTCTGAACTTAAATGTTCTGAAATCATCCATATCTTTGATTTTTCTTGGGAACCATCCTAAAGCTTCTGGACCAACTGGTTGAAGCATGAAACCTTTAATGTCTCTTTTCATTTCTCCCCAAAGTCTGTCATATAGTTGTTCTCCACCACCATATAAAAACCATGATAAGAATGCGATGTTATCAATTCCTACACCACCACCTGCTACTGGCGAACCAAATAACATAGCAGCTGGATGTTCTCCAGACCAATAGTGAGTCCAAGCAAATCCGCAATCAATCAAACCTTTATCAACAGCATCAAGAGTTTCTTTAACTCCAACTACTGTTCCTGCTGGCATAATTTCAAATTTTAGAGATCCACCTGTTAGTTTTGTTACGTTGTCAGTAAAGTCTTTTAACATTACCGCTTCATCACCTTTAGCGCTAATAACCGTCTGACACTTTAACGTTTTTGCAGCATTCGCATTTGAAATGAATCCAAATACTAAGAAAGCAGCAAACAACGCTGAAACGATTTTTTTCATTATATCCCTCTCTTTTTATTTATAATGTAAAGATCCTCTCAAAAATCTAAGGCAGATACAAGCGTCATTTCGAAGTATTTATGAGAAAAATGTTTAAAATCATTAAATATTCATTAAAAATTATTAATAAAAAATATGGATAAATTTGATTACATAATTATTGGCGCTGGTTCAGCTGGCTGTGTTTTAGCTAATAGATTAACAGCAAATCCTGATACTAAAGTTCTTTTGCTTGAAGCCGGAGGAAAAGATACTAATCCTTGGATACATATTCCTGGTGGTTATTTTAAAACGATGCACAATCCAGATACCGACTGGTGTTTTAATACTGAAAAAGAACCAAACTGCGATAACAGACAAATGGTTTATCCAAGAGGAAAAACATTAGGTGGAAGCTCCTCTATTAATGGAATGCTTTATATTAGAGGTCAATCTAATGATTATAATTATTGGAGACAATTAGGTAATGTTGGTTGGTCTTGGGATGATGTTCTTCCTTATTTTAAAAAGTCTGAAGATTTTCAATTTGGAGAAAATGAATTTCATGGTTCTGGAGGACCCATTGCAGTTGAGAAAATTAGAGCAACATTTAAAGTTCTCGATCTATTTTTAGAGGCCGCTGAAGAGCATGGATATAAAAGAACTGATGATTTTAACAACGGAGATAATGAAGGAATGGGATATTTTCCCTTTACAATTAAAAACGGATTTAGATGTAGTACAGCTGTAGGTTATTTAAATCCAGTTAAAAGTAGAAAAAATTTAAAAATTATTACTAAGGCTCATATTAAAAATATAGAATTTGAAAATAATAAAGCAAAAAAAGTAAATTATTGGATAGATGGAAAAGAATTTTCTGTTGAAACTAATAAAGAAATTATATTAAGCGCAGGTACAATTGGTTCACCTCATATATTACAAGCATCAGGAATTGGTCCAGGAGAACTTCTAAAAGAAAACAATATTAATGTTTTAAAAGATCACCAAGGAGTTGGAAGAAATCTAACTGATCATTTAATGCTAAGACCTGTTTATAAAATTAAAAATTTAGAAACTTTAAATGATATTTACTACAGCTTTACTAAAAAAATGTTATCTGGTTTGAAGTTTCTTCTCTTAAGAAAAGGACCTTTAACAGTTGGTGCTAGTTATGTTTGTGGTTTTGTTAAAAGTGATGAACATTTAGAAACTCCAAATCTTCAATTTCATATTTCACCAGCAAGTACCGATCTTTTAGGAAAATCAGCTTTACATAAATTTCCAGCGTTCACTCCAACAATTACAAATGTAAGACCAACAAGCAGAGGATCTATAGAATTAAAATCTCCAGACACCAGAGTTTCACCAAAAATAAAAATGAATTATTTATCAACCGATGAAGATCGTGAGATTGCTGGAAAAGCATTAAAGATTGTAAGAAAAATTGTTATGGAGTCTAAAGCTTATAAAGATTATCAACCTGAAGAGCTTAGACCGGGAATCAATATTACTGATAATGAAGAATTAGCAACTGAAGCCGGAAAATTTGCGAATACTATATTCCATCCAGTGAGCACATGTAGAATGGGTAAAGATGAAAATGCTGTTGTTAATGATAGATTAGTCGCTCACGGACTAGAAAATTTAAGGGTTGTAGATGCCTCTGTTATGCCTCATATCACATCAGGAAATACAAATGCACCGACTATAATGATTGCGGAAAAAGCAGCTGATATGATAATTGAGGATAGTAGAAGATGACCGAACAAATAGTAATTTTTTTTCAAATAGTTTTTATCGATTTAGTTTTAGCAGGAGATAACGCAATTATAATTGGGATGGTTGCTTCTCAATTTCCAACCGAGCAAAGAAAAAAAATTATTTTTTGGGGAATTGGAGCAGCAGTAGTTTTAAGAATTATATTTACACTAATAACTGCTTATCTATTACAAATCACAGGACTTAGACTTATAGGTGGAATATTACTTCTTTATATATGTTACAGACTTTACGTGGATGTAATTAAAATGAATGGTAATGCTGAAGAAAATGTAAAAAAAGTAGATAACAGTTCATTCATGAAGGCAATAACAACTGTAATTCTAGCAGATGTAACAATGAGTTTAGATAATGTATTAGGAGTAGCGGGAGCGGCTAGAGATCATTACATGTTATTGATATTTGGTTTAGTTTTATCAATAGTTTTAATGGCTACTGCAGCAACTTTGATATCTGGGTGGATTAAAAAGTATAAATGGATAGGATGGGTTGGATTATTAGCAATATTATTTGTTGCAATAGAGCTAATATATACAGACGTAAAACTATTTTTATAAATGTATTTAAAAAAAATTAATTTAAAAAATAAAGTTGCTTTAGTTACTGGTGCGGGGAAAGGTATTGGTAGAGCATGTTCTATTGCACTTGCAGAAGCTGGTGCAACTATAATCGGAGTAAGTAGAACTACTTCTGATCTTGATAAACTTCAAAAAGATATAAAAAAAGTTAAAGGAAAATTAGTTAAAATAACTTGTGATATTATGGATTACGAAGATCTTTCTTCAAAATTAAAAAAAATTAAGAAGATCGATATACTTGTAAATAATGCAGGTACAAATATTCCTGAGCCTTTTGAAAAAATTAAACAAACAAGTATGAATTATCTTGTAGATTTAAATATGAAGGCGGCATTCAACGTTGCACAACTAGTAGTAATAAAAATGTTAAAAAATAAAAAAAAAGGTGGTTCTATAATTAATATGTCCTCACAATTAGGGCATGTCGGTATGTCAGGTAGAAATGTTTACAATATGACAAAATTTGGAATTGAGGGATTAACAAAAGGAATGGGAGTTGAACTTGCAACAAAAAATATTAGAGTAAACACTGTTGCACCTACATTTGTTGAAACTCCAATGGTTAAAAAATTCTTTAAAAATAAAAAATTTAAACAGCTAGCTTTAAGTAATATTCCAATGGGAAAAGTTGCAACAGAGTCTGATGTAGCTACAGCGGTATGTTTTTTAGCTTCAGATGCAGCAAGCATGATAACAGGGACATCAATAGTAATTGATGGGGGTTGGACAGCAAAATAATGAAAAAATTGTTGCTTATTTTAGCAATTATATTTTCTACACACTCTCATGCTTTAGAGTTTCAAGGTAAATTTTTACAAGGACATTTTATTTTAGGTAAAGCAGAAGCTGGATCAAAAGTATTTGTAGATAAAATACAAGTTAAAGTATCTGAGGACGGATATTTTGTATTCGGTATTGATAGAGATCGAAAATTCGATGTAGCCATTACTGAAATAAGAAATGGTAAAAAAAACAAAATTATAAAAAAAGTTTTTAAAAGAAAATATAATATTCAAAGAATAGATGGTCTGCCTGAAAATAAAGTTACACCACCAGAGTCTGTTTATAAAAGGATTAAAGAAGAAAATGGAAGAATTGGAAAAGCAAGAGCCATCAATTCAGATTTAACTTTCTTTACTGAACAATTTATTATGCCAGTTAAAGGAATAATTAGTGGAGTTTACGGTAGCCAAAGAATTCTTAATGGTAAACCAAAATGGCCTCACTATGGAATTGATATTGCAGCTAAACAGGGAACCGAAATCAAATCATCTGGAACTGGAATAGTGACTATGGCAGAAGATGATCTTTATTATACAGGTGGTACTGTAATAATGGATCACGGACACGGAATTTCAACAATATATTCACATCTAGAAAATGTAATGGTTAAAGTTGGTGATGAAGTTAAACAAGGACAAATTATTGGAACTGTTGGATCTACTGGTAGATCAACTGGGCCTCATTTAGATTTTAGGATAAATTGGTTTCAAACTAGACTTGATCCTATGAGCATTCTTCAATAAGTTCTGGCTATGAAAAATGAAATTAATCGTATCGCTGGAAAACTTGTAAAAGCTTTCAACACAAATACAGTCATCAACCCTATCCCAGTAAAATATTGTAAAAATATTAATTTAGCTAACAAACTTAGAAAATTGTGTGAAGATCAAATTAAAGATGAAACAATTGGAATAAAAGCAGGTGGAACTGGAATTCAAGCTTTAAAAAAATTAAAGGAAAAAGAACCTTTTACAGCAAAAGTATTTAAAAAAAGATTAGTTAAATCTGGTCAAAAAGTGAAAATAAACAAACACACTAAAGGTATAGAAGTTGAAGTTTATTATTTTATTAAGAAATCTTTCTTTGATTATAAAGGTAAAGTTACAAAATCAAACGTCGCTAAATTTATTAAATTTATGGGACCTTGTTTTGAAATAGTAGGTTTTAGACAAAGAAATAAAAAATTTACATATTTAGGAGACATTTGTGGGGATTTTGGATTTAACATCAAATTTGTTGTTGGAAGAAAAATAAAATTTAAAAAATTGAACTTAAATAATTTAAAAACATCATTAGTTAGTAAGAAGAATGGAATAAAAGTAAATGGTAATACAAATATTGTTTATATAAACCCATTAAATTCTTTAAGATTTGTTTTAAATAAAGTTAAGAAAGAAAAGATAAAATTAAATAAAGATTTTTATGTTTTCACAGGCTCAACTGTGGGAGTAGTTCCATTTAAAGGAAAAGGATTATACAAAGGAACAATTGATAAAATCGGTTCTGTTAGTGTTAACATTCGTTAATGGGTCTTCATTTTAGTAAAGAAGAATTCTCAAATAGAAAAGAAAAGACACTGAACTCTATGAAAAATGAGGGTGTAGATGCTCTTATTATATTTAGACAAGAGTCTATGTATTGGCTCACTGGTTACGACACTTTCGGATATGTTTTTTTTCAAGCATTAGTTTTAGATCAACAAGGTAACGTAATATTATTAACTAGAGCCCCTGATTTAAGACAAGCTCAAAACACATCCAATATTAATGATATAAGAATTTGGGTAGATAAAGATGGTGCTAATCCTGCTGATGATCTCAAAATAATTTTAGATGAATTAAATTTAAAAGGAAAAAAAATTGGTGTTGAATATGAAGCTTACGGTCTTACAGGAAGAAATGCATTAAGACTTAATACAGTTTTACAAAACTATTGCTTAATTGAGGATAAGTCAGAATTAATAACAAAACTAAGAGTAATTAAATCTAATGAAGAAATTAGTTATGTAAAAAAAGCAGCAAATTTGGCTGACAAAGCTTTAGATGAAGTTTGGAAGCATGCAAAAGCTGGAGCAAGTGAGTCTAAAATTTTAGCTGAAATGAATAGAGTTATATTTGAAGGAGGTGGAGATTATCCTGCTAATGAATTTATTATAGGGTCTGGAAAGAATGCCCTACTCTGTCGATATCAAGCAGAAAAACAAATACTTAATAATCAAGATCAGTTAACCATTGAATGGGCTGGAACCTATAGGCACTATCATTCAGCAATGTTTAGAACAATACCCATAGGAAAAGCAGATCCAAAACATCATAAAATGCATGAAGCATGCGTTGAAGCTCTTACAAATTGTGAAAATAAATTAAAGCCTGGAAATAAAATAGGAGAAGTTTTTGATGTTCATGCAAAAACTTTTGATGATCATGGCTTTAAGAATTCAAGAATGAATGCATGTGGCTACTCATTAGGTGCAACTTTTTCTCCTAATTGGATGGATTGGCCAATGTTATACACAGGAAATCCATATGAGATCCAACCAGGAAATATATTCTTTATGCATATGATATTAATGGACTCTGAAAATCAATTAGCCATGAATTTAGGCGAAACATATCTTGTTACTGAAAAAGGTAATGAAAGATTAGGTAATCAAAAATTAGATCTTACAACTCTTTGAAATTATTAATTATTGGATTTCCATTTTTTATTACAACCAAAGAAAGAAATATATTTTTCATTATCTTTAGTATTCATATTTTTTGTAACTTCATGAATTAATTCACCAGTTGATCTATTTAAAAATACTGATTCCGAGTATTTTTTTTCTTTATCTATATTTTTAAATAAAATGGTGTCATTTTTAGCAATTCTAACATCATCTTTACTAATATCTGAATAAGTATCTATAAATTCTGATAAACCATTAATAGTAAGTTTACTTGGTTGTGCTGCTACAACTTTTAAAACTTTTTTTTTATCTATCTCAATATTGTCTGCAGTAAAAGTTTGATAATTAAAATCTTTATTTTTGATCATTATTTTTTCTAATTTACAATCAAAAGTAATTTTAAAGTCATGGATAATATCAGTATTTTTAGAAAAACTAATTGATGATGAAAAAAGTAAAATT
This sequence comes from uncultured Pelagibacteraceae bacterium, assembly GCA_902542975.1. Classification (GTDB taxonomy): domain Bacteria; phylum Pseudomonadota; class Alphaproteobacteria; order Pelagibacterales; family Pelagibacteraceae; genus Pelagibacter. The sequence goes on from CACBWM010000010.1 coordinate 36,585, forward strand.
ACTATCGAAAATATAATTTTCATTTATTTACCATATCGTATTTTACTGTGTAAATCGTGTGCACTTTGCCACCCATTTTCTAATCTTGGTCCTCCAAAATAATCACCGCATAAACCTAATTTTAAAGACTTATTCCATAAAGATAATTGTTTGAGTGGCTTTGAATTTGATGAATACATCCAGCCATGAATTCTAGAGTGATGAATTTTTTTGATTTTTAACTTTGTTAATTTTTCAAATTTTTTAACTAGTTGATTTGTGTAGTATTTTCTTTTGTTTCTATAATCTTTAGTGAATTTATTACCATATTTGTATGTGCTTTGAAGTGTCCATAAATCATACTTAAATTTAAATCTTTTCTTACTATTTTCGTATGCAGCCCAACCAAGCATATCATCATTAAAAAAATAACTACTATTTGATTGTTTAAGCCTATTAGAGACAATCATGACTGTTAAATTAGCATCCATTTTAACTTTTTGATTTAAATAGGATTTATTTAAATATTTTTGTCCTAATTTCTTACTTTGAGGAAATGGACAAGTCAAAATAAGATTTTTACAAATTTGTTTAACATCATTTTTAAATGTTAATTCCCAATGATCATTTAATCTCTTTATATTTGTAAGTTCATGTTCAAAATTACATTTAATTTTCTTTAATAAATGTTTGCTAATAGAGTTGTTTCCTTTTGTTCCAATTAATTTTATATGATTTTTAATTTCTTTGACTGTTTTATGCAGAAACAAATGATTTCCTCCCCACTTTTTTAAAACTCTTTTTTTAATAAGTTGATTAGTAAAGGTTTTAAATTTTGCAGATTTTGGAGAGATATATTGAAGTCCGTGATCAAATCCGACTTTATCTTTATATTTTTTAAAAGAGCTTCTGCCACCAAAACCTCTTGCTTTATCATAAACTGCAACGGAATATTTTTTATTTAATAAGTTTGCTATCGTTGATCCAGAAATTCCCGATCCTATGATGCAAAAATCAAGCATAATTCACAACTTGATTGATTAACAAAGATACTCAAGTGCCTTAAGTATTCCACCTTTTTTTATAAGGTATTTTAGATTTCATTAAACCCATTTCAACACCTGCCAATGTTCCAGCTAACATTAGTTCATTAAAATCACCTAAGTGGCCAATTCTAAAAATTTTACCAGCAACTTTTGCAAGTCCTGTTCCCAATGACATGTTGTAGTGATCTAAAATAGTTTTTTCTTAAAAAATCAGCATCATGACCATCTGGAACTATTACAGCTGTTAATGAGTCTGAATATTCTTCAGGGTTTTTACAAAGTATTTCTAATCCCCACGAGTTAACTGCAACTCTTGTAGCTTCTGCAAATCTTTTGTGTCTTTTGAAAACATTATCTAAACCCTCTTCAGTAAGCATATTGATTGCTTCATCCAAACCATAAAATAAATTTGTGGCTGGTGTGTAAGGAAAGTAACCTTTTTTATTGTTTTCTAACATCGGTCCCCAATCCCAGTAAGATTTTGGTAATTCAGATGTTTTATATGCCTCTAAAGCTTTAGAACTTATTGCATTAAAAGAAAGTCCTGGTGGTAATAGTAATCCTTTTTGAGAACCACCAACAGTTACATCAACTTTCCACTCTTCATGTCTATAATCAATAGAGCCTAATGAAGATATCGTATCAACAAATAATAAAGCTGGATGTTCCGCATTATCCATAGCTTTTCTAATTTCTCCAATTCTACTTGTAACACCTGTAGAAGTTTCATTATGTACAGCACAAACTGCTTTATTTTTTTTATCTTTGTCTTCTTTTAGTTTTTGTTCAACGATGTTTGGATCAACACCTGTTCTCCAATCACCTTCAACAAAGTCTACTTCAATTTTAAATTTTTGAGCAATATCCCACCAAAGAGTTGAGAAATGTCCAGTTTCAAACATCAAGATTTTATCTCCAGCACTTAAAGTGTTTACAAGTGCAGCTTCCCAAGCACCCGTTCCTGAAGCCGGAAAAATTATTACAGGTTCAGAAGTTTTGAAAATTAATTTTATTCGATCTAAAACTCTTAATCCTAATTCAGCAAAGTCTGGACCTCTATGATCTATAGTTGGATAATCCATAGCCCTTAGAACTCTATCTGGAACGTTTGTTGGTCCTGGAATTTGCAAAAAATGTCGACCAGGTCTTATATTATTTGAAATTGCCATACCGCTGTATATGCTAAAGAAATTATATAAGCAAATTTATAATGTATGACAAATAGTAGTAATTTAATTGAAAGCTTAGAGGTTTATGTTCTTAATAATCCAGATGAAGTAAAACCACATTGGGTTAGTCACTTTATTGTACCAACAGCTAATGAACTCTTAATTAAAATTAAAACTAAAGATGGTCATTCAGGATTTGGTTTAGCAACAAGCTACACTGATATAGCTCCTATCATCAAACCATTTTCAAATGGCTTACAAGATTTAATAATTGGAGAAGATCCATTTTGTCCTGAAAAAATTTATGAAAAAATTTTCAAATTAACTGATACTCGAACCAGTAGCGAAAAAGGCTGGAGCAGAGAAGCATTAATCAGAATTTCAGCAGCTTTAGATATTGCGTGTTGGGATTTGATAGGAAAAGCTTCAAACATCCCATTGTATAAATTATTTGGTGGATACAGAAATAAAATTCCTGTTTATGTTACATGTGCTTACTACAGAGATGGTAAAGATGAAAAAGAATTAAGAGATGAAATTCAAAAATTAGTAAATATTGGTCATCAAAGTTTTAAAGTTAAAGTTGGAGGGCTTAGCATAAAAGAAGATACTAAGAGATTAGAAATTATTAGAGATGAAATTGGAGATCAAAAAAGTCTAATGATCGATGTTAATAGAGCATGGGATCTTAAAACTGCAATTGAGGGTGTAAAAGAATTTGAGAGATTTAATCCTACATGGATTGAAGAACCTGTTAGATGGGAAGATGATAGAAGGACTTTAAAACTTTTATCAAAACAAACTAAAATTCCGTTATCAGGTGGTGAAAGTGAAATAACTATTTATGGGTGTAGGTCTATGATTGAAGAAGAGGCAATACAAATTTTACAATTTGATTGCACAATGTTTGGTGGTTTTACTAATGGAAAAAAACTTTCAGCTTTATGCGAATTAAATCATATAGATGTAGCTCCACATCATGATTGTTATATTCATGCTCCATTAGTAGCATCAACTCCAGCTGGGAGAATTGTTGAGTCATTTGATGATGAAAGAGATCCTCTTCAAGCTCAATTATTTGAAAATCCACACAAAATGAGTGATGGATGGATACATTTAAATGAAAAACCTGGTTTAGGTTTAGAGATTTCAGAGGCCGCGTTAAAAAAGTTCGGTAAACTGGTTTACAAAAATAAATAAACCTTTAATTAAGTTTTATGCGGTTTAATTCAGATCAGATACAAAAAATTGGCAAAGAAATTAGTAGTAAAGTTGATGGAAAAACTTTATTCGATGAATTCTCACGTGGAAGATACAGTACTGATGCTTCTGTATATCAAATTAAACCACTTGGTGTAGTTCTTCCAAAAGATACCAATGATGTTTTAAGTTTAATGGAGTATTCACAAAAGAATTCTGTACCTCTATTAGCGAGAGGAGGTGGAAGTTCTCAATGTGGTCAGACTGTTGGCGAAAGTGTTGTACTCGATTACAGCAAACATCAAAATAAAATTTTAGAACTTAACGTTGAAGAAAAATATGTATGGGTTCAGCCAGGTGTCGTATTAGATCATCTAAATGCTTATTTGAAGCCTCATGGACTTTGGTTTCCAGTAGACGTTTCAACAAGCAGTAGAGCAACTATTGGAGGGATGTCAGCTAACAACTCTTGTGGATCAAGATCTTTATATTATGGCAACATGGTTCATAACGTATTGGCAATTGAAGCAATATTGGATGATGGCTCCATATTTAATTTTGATCAAATAAATAAGAATTATTTAGCTACAAAGAACAATCAAGATAGACTCTATAAAATCATAGATAAATTCATAGATGTGAAACAACAGGTTGGAGGCGAAATTGATGCTAATTGGCCAACAACACAAAGAAGAGTTGGAGGATATAACATTGATTTAATTGATCCTGAAGGCTTCAACTCATCAAATCTTCTTGTTGGTTCTGAAGGAACATTATCTTTATTTAATAAAATAAAATTAAAATTATCAGAAATACCAAAGAATAAAATTTTAGGTGTCTGTTACTTTGATAATTTCCATCAAGCAATGGAATTATCAAAAGAGATTGTGAAATTAAAACCAACTTGCGTTGAGTTGATGGACCAAAATTTATTAAATTTAGCGAAAGAAATCCCTATGTATGCTGGGGGTATAAAAAAATATATTAAAGGAAATCCTGAAGCTGTTTTGATGGTAGAATTTATTGATACCGAGAAAAGTGTATATGAAAAGAAAATAAAGGATCTAGAATATTTAGTTTTAAACCAAAACAAAAAAAACGAGTTTTCATATTATTCAGATCTTTCAGAACAGAAAGAGGTTTTTGAAATAAGAAAAGCTGGATTAAATATTTTGATGTCAATGAAAGGTGATAGAAAACCAGTTGCCTTCATTGAAGATTGTGCAGTTTCTTTAGAACACTTAGCTGACTACACAGCTAGATTAAAAGAAATATTTAAAAAAATATGGAACAAGTGGAATGTTTTATGCACATGCATCTGTTGGAACTCTCCATGTAAGACCAGTTTTAAATATGAAATCAGACAAAGATATACAAAACATGAGATCCATATCTGAAGAAGCTTTTGAAATGGTTAAAGATTATAAAGGTTCTCATTCTGGTGAGCATGGTGATGGAATTGTTAGATCAGAATTTCATGAAATGATGTTTGGTAAAAAAATCACAAATGCATTTGAAGAAATAAAAGATACGTTCGATAGTAAAAACCTTTTAAATCCAGGTAAAATTGTTCGACCGTTTAAATCAAATGATAGATCTTTAATGAGATACAAATCAGGTTATCAAACAGAAAATATAGATACACATTATGATTGGTCAAACTGGGGCCAATTCTCTGATGCTGTTGAGATGTGTAATAACAATGGAGCTTGTAGAAAATTAGATTCTGGTGTGATGTGTCCGTCATACAGAGTAACTAAAGAAGAAAAAGATTTAGTCAGAGGTAGAGCAAATACTTTAAGATTAGCTTTGTCTAATCAACTTCCAGAAGGTTCATTTGCATCAAAAGAAATGTATGAAACCATGGAGCTATGTGTCAGCTGTAAAGCTTGTCAAAGAGAATGCCCTATGTCGGTTGATATGGCTAAAATGAAATCTGAATTTCTTTCTCATTACTATAAAAAATTTAGTATGCGAATTAAAGATAGAGTTATCTCAGATATGCCAAGACTTATTTGGTTATTAAAAATTGTTGCTCCTATATTCAATAAGGTCAAAAACTTACCGCTAATCTCAACAATTGTTGAAAGGTTTGGTTTTGCAACTGCAAGGACTATGCCTGAAGTTCAAAACCAGAATGCATTACGAGAGATTTACAAAAGTCAGACGGTATCAGAGAATAAAGTAATTTTGTTTGCAGACACATTTAATATTAATTTTGAAAATGAAAATTTAGTTTATGCAATTAAAGTACTAAATAAATTTGGTTATCAAGCAATTATACCAAGTTTTGGTAAAGATAAATTAAAGAGACCTCTTTGTTGTGGTAGAACTTATATATCTTATGGTCAATTAGACAAAGCATCTGAAGAGCTTAATAGATTTAATGATTACGTTATTCAAAATAATTATATTGATTTACCAGTTGTAGGTATTGAACCATCCTGTTTATTAACTTTTAACGATGAATATCAAACTTTAAAAAATGTGAAAAATAGAGAACAAATTAAAAATAAATTTTATCTACTTGAGGAATTTATTTTAGAACAAATAAGAAATAATAATAAAATTAAAGCAAACAAGTTTGATCAAAATGTATTAATTCATGGACACTGTCATCAAAAATCACAGGATAGAATGAAAGGGCTAACTAATCTTTTATCAGAATTAAATATTAATAATAAAATGATAGATTCTAGTTGTTGTGGTATGGCTGGTTCATTTGGATATGACAGTAAGACTTACGATGTCTCCAAAAAAATGGCAAATCTTTCTTTGATACCTGCAATCAATAATAGTGGTGAAAAAGATTTTATAGTTGCAAATGGTACGAGCTGCAGACATCAAATATCTGATTTATCTGAGAAAAAAGGTAAGCATGTCTCAGAATTATTATTTAAAATTTTTGAAACTGTTAACTAAAGAATTACTTTTCTATTAAAAAAATCTTCAATCTGGTCATCTTTGTAACCAAAAATTTGCATGACCTCTTTAGTATGTTCTCCTAAGTTCGGAGCACCTTTTGATTTTTCTGTTTTACTTTTTGAAAATTTAATTGGCATACCAATAGCCTTACTTTTACCAGCTTTTTTATTATCTACTTCTATAACCATTTCTCTTTCAATTGTTTGAGGATCTTTAAACATGTCTGTTATAGAGTTAATAGGTCCGCATGGTAATCCATTATCATCAAAGATTTTTAACCATTCGTTTGAAGTTTTTTTAATTAGTTCTTCGTTAAGAATATCAACTAATTCTTTTAAATTTTGTTTTCTATTTAAATTAGATGAAAACTTTTCATTTTCTTGCAAATCTTCACGACCAATTGCTTTAAGTAACATAAGCCAAGTATTTTGATTTGAAGCACCTACTGTTATCCATTTATCTTTTGTTTTAAATGCTTGATAAGGAGCTGTTAAAGGATGTGCTGATCCTAAAGGACCCGGTGACTCTCCAGTAGCACCTGCAATAGCAGATTGCCAGTAAGTATGAACAATACCTGCTTCATACAAAGATGTATCAACTTTTTGTCCTTCACCAGTTTTTTCTCTATGAACTAATGCTGCTAAAATTCCACTAGCTGCAAGTAAACCTGCTGTAATATCTGTTATAGGTGCACCAACTTTCATTGGTGGTTTTTCTTTACTTTCACCAGTAATACTCATTAACCCACTCATTCCTTGAGCGACTAAATCAAATCCTCCTTTATCTGCGTAAGGACCCGTTCTACCGTATCCAGATATTTCACATAATATGATTTTAGGATTAATTTTTGACATGACGTCATATCCAACACCTAGTTTTTCTAATGTCCCTTTTCTAAAATTCTCTAAAACTACATCAGAATTTTTTACCATCGTCTTAAATATCTCTATTCCATCTTTGTCTTTTAAATTTAATGCAATACCTTTCTTATTTCTATTCATCATCATAAAAGCTGCGGACTCACCATTAATTTCTGGTGGCAAGAAGTTTCTGGTATCATCTCCTCCGGGTGTCTTTTCTATTTTAATTACCTCTGCACCTAGATCAGCTAATAACAATCCGCATGTTGGACCAGCCATTATTTGTGCCATTTCAAGTACACGAATGCCTTTTAATGATGCAGCCATCTATTACTTATTTTTAAATTTTGGTTTTGTTTTATTTAAGAAAGATTGATATCCAATTTTAAAGTCTTGAGTATCATAACATTTGTAACCTAGATTATTTATTTTTTCTGTGACTTTTCCATTTTTTAAGATGTTTCTTGCAAATTGTTTGTGCCACCTTGCAACTTTTGGAGCACCTTCACATATTAATTCTGCTGATTTATAAGCTTCTTTTTCAACATCTTTATCATTAACTACTCTATTAACTAGCCTCTTCTGAAATGCTTCTTCAGCTCCAAAAACTCTTCCTTCAAACAATATTTCCATAGCAGTTGTGTAATTGGTTACTTTCAAAAGTACCTCAAGTTCTTTTGCAGCCATTGTTAAGCCCAATCTTTTAATTGGAACTCCAAACCTAGAGCTTTTGCCACAAATTCTAATGTCACAACATCCTGCTATTTCTAATCCACCACCAACACATATTCCTTCAATCAAAGCAATTGTTGGTACTGGGCAATCAAAAATTGCTCCAAGTGTTCCGTGTAAAAATTTACCGTAAGATTTTGCTAATTTTGATGAAGATCTTTGTTTTTTAAATTCTCCAATATCATTTCCTGGTGAAAAAGATTTACCACCCTGTCCTCTTATAATAACACATCTTAAATTTTTATTCTTAGATAATTTTTTGAAAACTTTACCAAGCTCAATCCACATTGGCTTAGTCATTGCATTTAGTTTTTCTGGTCTATTGATAACAACTTCAACTAAATGTTTATTTTTTTTATTTACTTTAATTAATTTGCTCATTTAGCTCCTATAAAAAAATTCAACTAAGGTCATTGGTATAGCTGGAACATAAGTTACTAACATTAACAATACTAACAATACACATATAAAGGATATATTAGATCTTGTTACATCCCAGATGTCTGCTTTTGCAACAGAACAGGCCGTAACTAGAACACTTGCAACTGGTGGTGTTTGTTGACCAATTGCTAAATTTAAAGTTACAATTATACCAAAGTGAACTGGGTCAATACCTACCGCATTAACTAATGGCATTACAATTGGAACTGTTAAAATTATTGCAGCAACTGAATGTAAAAAGAAACCTATTACTAAAAGAAATACATTAAGTATTCCTAAGACTGCATATTTATTATTTGTAAAATCAATAATTGACTCTGCAACTTTTTGTGGGATTTGTTCAATTGTTAAAAATTCACCCAGTAATACAGATGCAGCCACTAATAACATTACTGAAGCTGTTTGAATTGCTCCTTCACAAGCTGACTCGTATAATCTTTTAAAGTCAATTTCTTTATAAATAAATCCAATAACTAATGATGCTACAACTGCTAAACCTGCTCCTTCAGTTGCTGTTACAACTCCTCCAAAAATTCCACCTAATATAATGATAGGTAGTAAAAATGCT
>CACBWM010000011.1:0-5000 GCA_902542975.1 uncultured Pelagibacteraceae bacterium
TAAAGCTTACAAAAATTTGATTGCTAGAAGAAAAAAAAAAGAACCTATTGCACATATTTTTGAAAATAAAGAATTTTGGAAATATAATTTTTTAGTAAATAGAAATGTTTTAATACCTAGACCCGAAACTGAACTAATTGTTGAGGAAGTATTAAAGCTTACTAATTACAAATCTTCAAAACATATATTGGATATTGGAACTGGATCTGGATGTATAATAATATCATTACTTAAAAACAGACCATTTTGTCATGGAACAGCAATTGATATATGCAGAAAAGCTACAAAAGTAGCATTATATAATGCAAAAATGCATCACTTAGAAAATAAAATAAAATTCATAAATAACGATATTGACAAATTAAATCTTAATAAATATGATTTGATTGTATCCAATCCTCCTTACATCAAAAAAATTGAGTTAAAGAGATTGAGTGATAATGTTAGGTTTTATGAGCCAAAAATAGCCCTTGAGGCCGGCATTGATGGATTTAAAGAAATAAAAAAAATTATATTAAGAAGTAAAAAATTGCTAAAGAAGAATGGAAAATTAATCTTTGAGATAGGCCATAAACAAAAAGCATACGCATTATATTTGCTTAAAAAAAATGGATTTTATTTAAACAAAATATGTTTAGACAATTCTTTAATTCCCAGAGTTTTAATTTCATCTAAAATTGCGAATGAATAATTATAGAAATAACAGAAAGAACAGATTTAAATCTCATGGAGAAAGAAATTTCAGGAAAAGATCTATAAATGGTCACAAAAACCAGAGTGAATTTAATCCAAATTCTGATTTTAAACACAGAAGTCCAGGTAAAAATAATCATAACGCTGCAAAATTAGTTGATAAATATAACAATTTAGCTAGGGAGGCATTATCTTCTGGAGATAAAATATTATCAGAAAATTATCTACAACATGCAGACCATTTCACAAGAATTTTAAGTTTACAAGAAATAAACAAGTCTGAAATTTCAACTAACAATGTAATCGAGAAAGATTTTAAAAAAGATTTTCAGGAAATAAAATCAGAGGAAAAAGAAAAAAATAGCTAAATAGTTTTATTAATTATTATTAATTTAATTTGGAAATTAGATTAGATTTTAACACATCAATTTTTATTTTTGAAACTTCAAATTCCTTTCTGTCTTTACCTTTCAATATTTTTCCGGATGGCAACTTAAGTTTTTGCGAATTTATTTTTCTCCCATTTTCTATAACTTCATAATGTAAGTGAGGTCCAGTTGATAGACCTGTTGACCCAACATAACCAATTATTTGTCCCTGTTTAACTCTTGAGCCTTTTTTAATACCTCTCCCAAATTTTGACATATGTGCATATACAGTTTGATAAGTCGAATTATGTCTAATTTTAACACAGTTGCCTCCTCCTCCACACCAACCAGCTTTAGTTACTTTTCCATCACCCGATGCCATAATTGGAGTGCCCATAGGTGCTGCAAAATCTGTACCAGTATGCATCTTAGTATACCCTAAAATTGGATGTTTTCTTTTACCATATGATGAAGATAATCTTGCTCCGTTAATTGGTGTTTTCATCAAGGTTTTTCTAATACTTTTTCCGTTTTCATCAAAGTAATCAATTTTATTTTTTTTATATTCATATTTGTAAAGTTGCAAATCAATATTTTGAAGCTTTAAGTTTGCAAAAATAATTTCACCTGTATCTACAACCTTATTATTTTCATTTATAAATTCCTCATAGATGATTTGAAAACTATCATTTTTCCAAATATCTCTTTGAAAGTCTACTTGAAATCCATAAAGCCTCGCAAATTCTATAATTATATTTGGTTTTATACCTAAATTCAGAGCACTATTATATAAGCTATTTGTAATTATTGTTTCTTTGTAAACTAACTTTTTTTCAAAATTTTTTTCAATTTCTCTTGATACAAAGGTATTGCTAGTTAAATCTTTTTTAAATATGATTTCGTTTTTCTTGTCTTTCTCTATTCTAAATTCAATTACTTTCTGATCTAATAAATTATCAAACTTAAATATAAATTTTTGATTAACTTTCAATATCTTTAATGATTTGTTTTTTAAAATTGTATCTAGCAGTAATTTTTTTTCTTTTTTGTTTATTTCAAGATTGTTAATTATACTTTGATAAGTATCACCAGTAGTAGTTTTATAGTTTATTATAGTAAATCTTGGTTCTAAATTTTCTGTAATTTCTTTTAATATTTTTTTTAAATAAATATTTTCTAAAGTTGACTCAATTTTTTCTAGTTGATCGTCTTTGTTTTTAGAGTAAATGGTTGAAGTTAAAATTCCTAAAATCGATATTAATATTATCCAAAAAAAAAGAGAATACTCTCGTAAGGAGATTAATTTGAATATTTTCATTTTATTGCTCTAAAACCCTTGATTTATAAGGTATTTTATATCATTTTTTGTTAATCTAATACCTTGATTTCTTAATATTATTATTTATAAGCGTTCCACTCAACATTTAAAAAATGTTAATTATTGGATAAAACCAATTAGCTATTTGAAAAGTTTATATTTTAAGAAGAGAAGTGTGGACGGTTAAGGTTACCAAAATTTGTCGTACACACTTCAACATTACGTAAGTATTATTCTTAGTACTTATGTAGAAGCTAGTGTGCGCCGTTTTTAAACTTGAGAGTTTGATCATGGCTCAGAACGTACGCTGGCGGCACGCCTTATACATGCAAGTCGAACGAAGTAGCAATACTTAGTGGCAGACGGGTGAGTAACATGTAGGTATCTTCCCTTTGGTGAGGAATAACACGAGGAAACTTGTGCTAATACCTCATAAGTCTTCACGGAGAAAGCTTTATGCGCCGAAGGATGAGCCTGCAATTGATTAGTTTGTTGGTGGGGTAATGGCCTACCAAGACTATGATCAATAGCTGATCTGAGAGGATGATCAGCCACATTGGGACTGAGACACGGCCCAAACTCCTACGGGAGGCAGCAGTAGGGAATATTGCACAATGGAGGAAACTCTGATGCAGCGATGCCGCGTGAGTGAAGAAGGCCTTTGGGTTGTAAAGCTCTTTCGTCGGGGAAGAAAATGACTGTACCCGAATAAGAAGGTCCGGCTAACTTCGTGCCAGCAGCCGCGGTAATACGAAGGGACCTAGCGTAGTTCGGAATTACTGGGCTTAAAGAGTTCGTAGGTGGTTAAAAAAGTTGGTGGTGAAATCCCAGAGCTTAACTCTGGAACTGCCATCAAAACTTTTTAGCTAGAGTATGATAGAGGAAAGTAGAATTTCTAGTGTAGAGGTGAAATTCGTAGATATTAGAAAGAATACCAATTGCGAAGGCAGCTTTCTGGATCATTACTGACGCTGAGGAACGAAAGCATGGGTAGCGAAGAGGATTAGATACCCTCGTAGTCCATGCCGTAAACGATGTGTGTTAGACGTTGGAAATTTATTTTCAGTGTCGCAGCGAAAGCATTAAACACACCGCCTGGGGAGTACGACCGCAAGGTTAAAACTCAAATGAATTGACGGGGACCCGCACAAGTAGTGGAGCATGTGGTTTAATTCGAAGATACGCGCAGAACCTTACCAACACTTGACATGTTCGTCGCGACTTTAAGAGATTAAAGTTTTCGGTTCGGCCGGACGAAACACAGGTGCTGCATGGCTGTCGTCAGCTCGTGTCGTGAGATGTTGGGTTAAGTCCCGCAACGAGCGCAACCCTCACTTTTAGTTGCCATCATTAAGTTGGGCACTCTGAAAGAACTGCCAGTGATAAGCTGGAGGAAGGTGGGGATGACGTCAAGTCCTCATGGCCCTTACGTGTTGGGCTACACACGTGCTACAATGGCATTCACAATAGGAAGCAAGATGGCGACGTCAAGCAAATCCTAAAAAGATGCCTCAGTTCGGATTGTACTCTGCAACTCGAGTACATGAAGCTGGAATTACTAGTAATCGCGGATCAGCGCGCCGCGGTGAATACGTTCCCGGGTCTTGTACACACCGCCCGTCACACCATGGGAGTTGGTTCTACCTTAAGGCAAGGTTTCAAACCCTTGACCACGGTATAGTCAGCGACTGGGGTGAAGTCGTAACAAGGTAGCCGTAGGGGAACCTGCGGCTGGATTACCTCCTTTCTAAGGATGATTAAGAAATTTTCTTAATCTAAATAATATAACAGGATAATGTTGACCGTCCTCATTTCTCTTCTTAAAATTTGTGTTTCACTCTTCTGCGATAAGGGCCGGTAGCTCAGTTGGTTAGAGCACACCCTTGATAAGGGTGGGGTCGAAAGTTCGAGTCTTTCTCGGCCCACCAAAATTTACTGGGGGATTAGCTCAGCTGGGAGAGCGCCTGATTTGCATTCAGGAGGTCAGCGGTTCGATCCCGCTATCCTCCACCAGAAACACTTAGTTATTTTATTTGTAAAAAAATTAAAATTATCAATATCTATATCCGATTGTTTAAAGTTTAAACAATCAACAAATATTCGAAATGATGAATATTTAATAAAAATTTAATTCAACACAGAATTTTTTTCTGTGCATAAATTAAGCGTTTAAGGGCGTGTGGCGGATGCCTTGGCACTGAAAGACGACGAAGGACGTGGTATACTGCGATAAGTTGCGGGGAGCTGTATGCAAGTTTTGATCCGTAAATTTCCGAATGGGGAAACCCAACACTTAATGTGTTATTTTAAACTGAATACATAGGTTTAAAAAGATAACCCGGAGAACTGAAACATCTAAGTAACCGGAGGAAAAGAAATCAATTGAGATTCCGTTAGTAGTGGCGAGCGAAAACGGATTAGGCCTGTAGATTAGTTAAAAAAATCTGAATAGTTTGGAAAAACTAACCAAAGAGGGTGATAGTCCCGTATGAGTAATGTTTAACTAATTTCTTGAGTAAAGCGGGACACGTGAAATCCTGCTCGAATATAGGGGGACCACCCTCTAAGCCTAAATACTCTTCAGTGACCGATAGTGAACTAGTACCGTGAGGGAAAGGTGA
>CACBWM010000011.1:7500-24987 GCA_902542975.1 uncultured Pelagibacteraceae bacterium
GTAAAAAGGATCAATTCATATTTGATAATTTCTCTTCGATTGACCAACTAAAACTTGAGATTAAAAAAAAAGATTTATTAACACTAAATTTTTCTGCCCAAAAAGCTGTTGATGAGTACAGTCTTAAATTTGTTGATAACCCTTATTATAAAGCCAGAATTTTATACAATGAAAAATATATCCCTATAAGAATCAGATTGAAGGGTGCTACAGCGAATGAACATTTAAATACAAAAAAAAAATCATTCAGGGTTAAAGTTTTAGGTGAAAACAATATACTTGGAATGACCGAGTTTTCTTTAATGGATCCAGAAAGAAGAAATTATCTTTACGAGTGGATAATAAGAAAAATTTTTAATAATGAAGGATTAATTACAAAAAAATATGAATTTATACAACTTAGGGTAAATGAGGAAAATCTAGGTTTGTATGTTATTGATGAAAAAGCATCAAAGCTAGCTGTAGAAAGAAATTTAAATCGCGAAGGTGTATTGGTTCGTTTTAATGACGACGCTTTTTGGTTTGATAAAATAGCATATAAAGTTTTAGGAAATAACCAATCAGATACTTGGCAAGATTATTATTACTCATCCCCTATCGAAGCATTAAACCAAAAAAAAATTGATACCAATCCTGCACTCTTAGAACAATTTAAAATCGCAAGAGATAAATTAGAAAAATTTAGATCAAATAAAGTTTTAGCAAGCCAGGTATTTAATATAGATAAAATGGCAAAATTTTACGCTATATCAAGTTTGTTGGGAGGCCAACATGGTGCTTTGATTTTTAATATGGATTTTTATTATAACCCTTTAACATCTCTTTTAGAGCCGATACCCGATGACTCTTATTCTGAAGCCCACTTTTTTTTAGGTAGGGTTAAAACTCATGATTATAAACATTGGCATGATGACTTTTCTAAACAGCTATTTAACGACGAAAAATTTTTTAAATTATACATTAATAATATTGAACGTCTAAGTAATCCAAGCTACTTTAAATCGTTTTTAAAAAATCATTCAGAAGAAATAAAAAATTTAGAGGGTATTTTTAACTTCTTTTATCCAGGGTTTCCAAATATTGAAAAATTAATTAATAGTGAAATCGAGGCTTTGGTAAATAATATAAAAGAAGCTCATGACCCCCATTTATTAATTAGAGTCTTGCCAAAAAATATAGAAAATTCAATTGTAACTCTTGATATAAGTTTGGCGCATAATAATTTTCCAATAGAAATTTTAGGTTTAGAGCTCGATGGTAAAATTGTTGCTGATTCAAAAAAAAATATAATTCGACCTGAGAGAACCCTATTTGCAAAGCCAAAATTATATGAAGAATTAATTTTATACACAAAGTTAGGTTTTCCAGAAAAAAACAATATTAAAGATGATACAAAATTTTATTTAGTGCATAAAATTTTAGGTAGTAACAAAATAAAAAAAACCGAATTAAAATTGAGCAAAAATTATTTAGCAGATAATAAATTAGATAAAGAATTTTCGACAAATAAACTTTATCAATATGATTATATAATTATAGATGAGAAAAACATAATAAATTTTAAAGACCAAGATGTTAGAATAAAAAATGACCTATTAATTCCAAAAGGTTATACATTAAGTGTTCGTCCTGGAACAAATATAACTTTATTAAATGGAAGTTCTATAATTTCTTACTCAAATATTGAATTAGATGGCAACCAAGATTCTCCGATAGTTATAAAATCAAGCAGTATAAAAAATACCTCAAACAATAATAATTCTTTAATGCATGGCGGCATTTATGTTCTTAATTCAAAAAAAAAATCTAGAATAAATTATGTAGAATTTAATAATCTCGGAAATAATTATAATGGGTATAACCAATTTACTGGATCAATAACTTTCTACAATACTAATGTAACTATTTTTAATTCAAAATTTGTTAATAATAATTCTGAGGATAATCTGAATATTATTAAATCAAATTTTAATATCGGTAATTCTTTTTTTGAAAATAGTTTAAGTGACGCAATTGATATAGACTTTTCAAATGGAAAGATAATTAACACTAAAATTGCAAATTCTCTTAATGACGGATTAGATTTTAGTGGAAGTCGTGTCAACTTGAAAAAAATTTTTATTTCAAAATCAGGAGATAAAGGAATAAGCATTGGTGAGAAAAGTTTTATTGATGGTGAGGATATAACCATAAATAATTCTAATATTGGTATTGCAACTAAAGACTCATCTAATGCAGAAATTTTAAGAGCAATAGTGGAAAATAACGAAATTGGAGTTGCCGCTTATAACAAAAAAAAAAGAATTTTCTGGTGGAAAAATTCATCTAATTAAATCATTAGTTCAAAACAACAAAGAGAATTTTATTAATGAGGAAAATTCTGATATAATATACAAAAAACAATGAAATTCTTAAGAATCTTTTACATACTAATCTTATTTTTAATCTTTTCAAAAGCATATTCAGATATAAACAGTCAAGAAAGTATTAATAAAATTAGAAATTTAAATGATCAAATTTATTCATTTTCAGTTTTTGGACATATATATGGATCTCCAAGTGCATCTGTTTTTCCATCAGCATCAATATTATCTGGTACGGAGAAAATTAAAGATTATAGGCCTAATTTTTTAGTTTTGCTTGGTGACACCATTCAGCATGGCAACAGTGGCAGTAATATTTTCAATATTGATAATAATAGAGTTCAGAAATTCAACGATGCTCAATTTGAAACTTTTGAGGAATTATTTTTAAATAAAATTAATATTCCAGTGCTCCATGTACCAGGAAACCATGATTATCCAGATGAAGAATGGTACAAGTTTAATTTCGGTTATAATAGTAATATAAATTTTGAAATACAATCAGAAGCATTTATTCTCTTCAATTCAATGAATTTATGCTCAAAAGAAATTGAAACAAATTTAGAGGAAAAATTTATCTTAGAAAATTTAGAAATATATAAAAATAATTCTAGTATTAAAAATATATTTTTATTGATGCATCAAGCAATATTTACATCTGAAGATAGTGAATTAAAAGATATAAGGACTTGGGTAAATGGAGGAGTTTCATCGTGCCCATCATATAATAACAAAGTCTTACCTTTATTAAATGAAGTACAAGAAAAAAAAAATATTTTTCTTATAGCGGGAGATACTGGTTGCAAAGGCTATACAGCTGGCGCAAGCCCAACAGATACATTTCCGCTGTTTTATCATGAAAGGCAAAATATAAAATATTTAGTAACTGGAATTTGTGAAAATATAAATGATAATTTTGTTAATATAATTATTAATGAAGGAGTAGTTGATTTTGAGCCAGTCTCTTTTGTATATGATAAAATTAGGAATATTGAAACATTCAATTTAGCTTTTTGGAAACAACACTTTTCAAGTTGGGATCAAAAACAGCTCAAATTCGAACAAGATTATAAATTTGAAGTATTCAAAAAGGCAAAACCTTTAAGTAAAATTGAGAAAATTATTAAATTGATCACAGATATTTTCAAAAGCAAAAAGTTTTATGCTGGTATAATTTTTTCATTTATAATAATTTTTTTCATAAGAAGATTTTCTTTAATTTTTAGCAAATGATACAAAAAAGAAATGAAATTAAATTCATTTTAAATAATATAGGTGTAGATAATTTTATATATTTTTTGAATACCAGCAATGGATTTTTTTACAAAGAGTATCCCGACAGATACATAAATAGTATTTATTTCGATAATTTAAACTTTGATTTTTATAAAAAAAATATTGAAGGTGTAAGCTTTAGACAAAAAATTAGATTAAGATTTTACGGTAAACAAGAATTAGATGTTATCGAAAAACCAATTTTGGAGTTTAAAATTAAAGAGAATAACGTTGGACACAAAATTAGAAAAAATTTTGATAAATTTAAGATCAATGAAATTTTTTCAAAAAAATTTGATAATAAATTTAAACAATTTACATTTAATTCCTTTGGCTACTTAAAACCAGTTTTAATAAATAATTATTATAGAAAATATTTTGTCAGTCAAAATAATAATGTCAGGTTCACGATAGATCAATTTATAAAATATGATTATTTAAGTCCTAAGAAAAATATTAATTTTAGTAAAATAATAAATCCAAAAGTAATTGTTGAAGCTAAGTTCAGTCCAGAAGATAAAGAAGAGGCCGAAACACTAATCAATAAAATGCCTCTAAGAGCTGTAAAAAATTCAAAGTATGTGATAGGTATAAATAAATTTTTAAGGTAATAAATACAAGGTTTAATATGAATCAAGAGCTAGCTAGCTACTTTGCTTTATCACAAGATAAAATCTTATTACCACAATTTGTTTCAAATTTAATATTATGTATATTACTGTCTTTCATTTTAGCTTTATTTTATGAGAGATATGGCTCATCTATTTCTGATAGAAAAAAGTTTTCAAAAATTTTTATCTTGCTCTCAGCAACAACTTTTTTAGTTATATCAGTTGTTAAGTCATCTTTTGCACTATCTTTAGGCCTTGTCGGAGCTCTGTCAATAGTAAGATATCGTGGTGCAATTAAAGAGCCAGAAGAATTAACTTTTCTTTTTTTAGCTATAGCAATTGGTTTGGGCTTTGGTGCAAATCAGGGATTAATAACTTCTACTGCATTTTTTCTAATTTTATTAGTTGTTTTTTTTCAAAAAAAATATTTTGTAAAAAATTTTAATGATAATAATGGAATGATATTATCCATACTTTATGATCAAAAATCTAATGATGATTTTTCAAATATCGTTAGAATAATTCAAGATAATGTAGATAAGTCTGAATTAAGAAGATTTAGTGATAAAAACAATTCAATAGAAGCTGTTTTTTTTATTGAAGCAGAAAAACCAAATAAAATACTAAAAATATCAGAAGATTTAAAAAAGTTTGATGACTCATTAAAAGTAGACTTTATAGACAATAGCAACATATTTTAGGTTTGTATTAATAATAATTAACAATGAAGATTTCTGTAATTTTTTCCTCAAGAAGACCACATACCTGGAAAGATTTATATGATCAGATACATAGCAATAACGTTGATTATGAAATAATTTTCTTAGGTCCTTTTAAACCAAACTTTGAATTACCAAAAAATTGTAGATTTATCCATACTCTGGTAAAGCCCTCACAATGTGCCGAAATAGGTTTCAGAGAATCAAAAGGTAAATTTATATTTGCATACTTGACTGATGATTATAAACCAGAGCAAAATCATATTTTAGAAATTCTGAGTAAGTCAATTAAGGCACAAAAGGACGATCTTTTTATTTTAACAACACAATTAAAATCTTATGGTGATATAGTCACAAAACCATCACAAGAATTTAATAATCTAATTATTCCTCATGCACCAGTATTTAGTAAGAGAATTTTTAACTTAGTTGGAGGCATAGATTCAAATTTTATTGCTGTTATGTATGATGTAGACTTGTATTTAAGAATGATGCAATTAGGTTGTAAAGTATACCCATCAGGTGTGAATTTTACAGAAAAAAAAAGACCTTTACTTGAACCTACTTTATTTGGAGATTTTTCCAATCTTGACAAAAAATATTTTAATTCAGTTTGGAAAACCAATAATAAGTATGATTTTAAAACTGTAAGAAAAATTAAAAAATTTTATTCAAATAATATAACTTCAATTTCTCAAGAACCAAAAGGTAAGTGGAAATATAAATCATTTATTTTATTTTATTTAATGCAATCTAATTTTAAGAATAAAATTTTAAAGATATTAAGGCTAGATTTTCCATTTTTTAGAAATATATATTATAATAATAAGGATAACTATTTTATTAAAAAATTTGCAAAATTAATTAAATTTTTATTTTACTAGTTTTACTCAAAAAGTATTTAACTTAATATAAAATTCTAAAGTAATTTATTTAAATTTCTTTTTCCCAAACCACTTTTACTTATCATCAAATCTCTATCTTGATAGTAGTTAAATATTTGTTTGTCAGGTGAGGTTAAAATTTCTATTTTCTTATTTACCTTATACTTTAGAAGGGAATTATTTATAATTGGTAAAATCCCACCACTTTCTGAGCTTTCATCATAAATTATAATTTTTTTGTATTGTTTAATTATCTTTATAAATCCTTTTTTATTAAAGTTCTTAAATTTAAAAAGATTTAAAACAGATACATTGTTATTATTTGAGGAGGCTAGTTCAGTTGCATATTTACAAAAAAATCCAGAAGTAATAATTAATATATTTTGTTTTTTTGATTTAAAAATAATTTCATATCCTTTGTCTAGATTGTACTTAATATTTTGATTGTAATTTAAATTACCTTTGTCAATTCTGATATATGTTGGACCTTTAATCTTATTAATTTTTTTGGAAACTTCGTTAGCTAAATTATTGTCGCTTATATTGTAAATTTCAATTTCAGGGATTAAATACATAAGGTAAATATCTTGTGTTCCATGATGTGTAGGGCCATCATAGGGAAAAGAAAATCCAGGTCCTATACCAATTATTTTTACATTCAAATTATGACTTGCAATATTAAATCGCAACTGCTCATAGCACCTAAATGTTAAAAAACTACAAAATCCATATACAATTGGTAATTTACCAAATTTTGCAAGTCCTGCTGAAATATTTATGAGATTTTGTTCTGCAACACCAGCATCAATAAATCGCTTATTATTTCTTAAACTTTTTAATGCAAAAACATCAGAATCATTCGTCAGAATGAAATTTTTATTATTTTTGATAAATATTTTTTTTATATTGTTAAAAAAAATATCTCTTACATCACCGTCAAGTTTGTTCATAATATTTAATTAGTTCACTTATTTCAGAATTTTTGATAGCTTCATGACTATATTTGATATTATTTTCGGCAATACCAAAACCTTTCCCTTTAATAGTATTGGCAATAATTATTGAGGATTTTTTACTTTTAATAGCTTGATCATAACATTTAGCTATGCTTCGATGGTCATGACCATTTATTTTTGTAACTGAAAACCTTAACTGATTTAATATATTGTTGTCTAAAACTTCTTTTTTTTCAATATAGCTAGAAGCTGAAAGTCTATTTCTGTCTATAATTATTATTATATTATCAATTTTTTTTTCTGAAATAAAGAATAACGCTTCCCATACAGAGCCCTCATCTATTTCAGCATCACCTACAATAGTCCAAACTTTTTTTTTAGGATTTGCTATTGCAAAGCCTATACAAACTCCAATTGAATGTCCTAGAGAACCCGTGTTCCAGTCCACATGTTTTGTCAGATTAAATGTATCTAGTTGTCCACCTAATAAAGTTTTTTTTTTTAATAGATTAAATTTTTTTATAGAAATTATTCTTTGTTTTAATAATATAGAATAAAATACTCCTAGAGCATGACCTTTGCTTAAAATAAAAGGCGATCTATTCTTTTTCTTTAAATTAATGTATTTTCCAAAAAATAAAACAGTGAGTAAATCCAGACATGATGCACTACCACCTAAATGGTATTTATTTTTATCAAGGATTAATTTTAGAAACTGTAATCGAATCTCACTACTTATAATTTTAAAATTCTTTTCCATAAATCTTTTGATTTGGATCAGTTACCACCTCTACCAAATAAGGTAGCTTGTCTGACATTATTTCTTTTAATCTTCTGTTTATTTCATTTTCTTTATTAATTCTCACATATTTTAGATCAAATGCGGCTGCAATCTTTTTAAAATTTAATGTGCCAACACCAGTTTTATCCTCTGTATCCAGTCTATTACCTGCAAAGAAATTATCTTGCCATTTTTTCATTGAGACATATCCTCCATTATTGATAACAAATGTTTTAATATTAAGTTTATAGTGAGATATTGTTTTAAGTTCTTGAATATTAAGTTCTATTGATCCATCTCCTGTGACAGATAAAATTTGATTATTTTTTTCAGCAACAGCAGCACCAATTGATAATGGAAGAGACAAGCCCATTGCCGCATTTGCACCAGATGATATTTCTTTACCGCCATTATTAAAGTGCCAGGCTTGACCACCAATATAATAATTTGATCCAGCATCTGTAATTAATGTATGATTTTTTGTAGCTTTATTTCCAAGCAAATACATAAATCTGTAAAGGTCAATAGGATTTTTCTTATTGAATAAATTTGGAATAATATCTTGTTTTTTTCTGATTGAACAAATTTTTTGCCAATTTTTAAAATCCGGAAATGTTTCTTTTTCTATATATTTGTAAAATAAAGGCATAAATTTATCTAAATCTTCATTAATTTTTAAATCAACTTTCTTCAAATTCAGGTTTAATTCATCTTTGTCATTATTTATTGAAACACAGAAAGAATTTTTTGCAAAAGTACTTGGATTTCCTAAGCAAAAAGTTGGTGCAAATCTAGCACCTAAAGCAATTATTAAATCACAATCGTCTGTAATTTTTTTTGAGTGAGGTACACCTTTAATTCCACAAAGACCCATGTTTTGTTTATTGGAGTATGGAATTAAGTCATTAGCAAATCTAGTAGTTATAAATGGTACTTTTGTTTTTAATAATATTTTTTTAAAATTTTTTAATTGATTTGACTGTTTCAAACCATTTCCAATTGCAAAAAGTGGTTTTTTTGAAGTTTTTAATTTTTCAATTATAAACCTAATTTTATTTTGATTTATTTTTATTTTTTTTGGAGGTGTTATAAATTTTTTTAATTTATTAGGATATTTTATTTTGACTGATTGTATATCAAGGGGTATTTCTATCCATACAGGTCCCTTCCTTCCTCTTGTAGCTTCAAAAAGAGCTTTTTGAGTTAGGTACAAACATTTTGATGGATCATCAATTTTGACTGAATATTTAGTAATTTTTTTAAGCATTCTAGTTATACTAAACTCAGCTGTACCTAAAGTTCTTAAATTGAGTTTTTTATACGTATCAGCGCAGTACTTGTTTTCTACTTGCCCACTAATTACAATAACTGGTGCACTATCAACAAATGCCTCGGCTAATCCAGGCAAAGCGTTTGTTGCACCTGGGCCGGCAGTTACACAAACAGCTCCAATCTGATTTTTTGATTTAGCATATGCTTCTGCCATCATAGGCGCCGCAGCTTCATTTCTAGCTGCATAAAATTTTATACCTGATTGTTCAATTGCATCATTAAGATACATCGCCCCATAACCAGTGAGCATAAAAATGTCTTTAATTGAATTTTTTTTTAATTCTGCAGCTACTATTTCTGCAACATTCATATTTTTTTTAAAATTTTTTTCATTTTTGATATTATATTATTTATGTAATAGTGTCTCGTGTTTGTAAACATTGTTATCATAAAAAATAATATTTTTGAAAGCTTATTGTTTATTAATATATAATAAATTTTATTATTAAACTTCCATTTCCCAGACTCCCCTTGAGCAATTTTATTTATATTTTTGTTATTAAACTTTTTTACCCTTTCAAGTCTTGTTTTAGATAAGGTAATCTTTTCACCATTTAGTTTTTTTATCCAACACCGATCTAGATTTGACCTATCATGATTCCAATATGTAGGAAGTAAATTATTTCTTTTGTTAAACTTTTTATCCTCATCTATATAAACATTTGAGAAAAAAAATTTTTTTTTATTTGATTGTTTCAACCTTAAATATAAATCAATATCTGATAAAACAGCAATAAATTTTTTATCATATCCACCCACTTTTTTTATATCATCTTTTTTTACCAAAGGTGCTATTGGGAGTTTGGTTTTGTTATCCCATGGTAAATAATTGTATTCATGACTTTTAACTGGTATTTTATTTACACTGTACTTGCATGAAATTATTTTATTTGGATATTTTTTAGATAATGAATAAAGACGGTATAATGGATCTCTAGTACCTCTAAGCAAACAATCATCTGCCATTTGTATAATGAAGTTTCCTGTAGAATATTTTAATCCAATTTGAAGACATTGAACTGGTTTTAGATAAGAGGTAATAATTTTTATTTTTTTATTTTTTGAGTGTGAATATACAGGACCAATAAAAAGTATTTCATAATCAATTTTATCTGATTTTAAGTTCTTTATAAGTCTTGACCAATTCTTTCTATTATTTGAAGGAATGATTACACTAATTTTATCATTCCTCATTTTTGATTGTAAAAATCACCGTTTTCTATAAATAAATATGAAAACGATTTTTTGTCCGAATAAGCTTTTTTAAATGCAGGAAATATTTGTTTTGGAGAGTTTAAAAAAACAACTTTTACCTCTGTCAATGTTTCTTTAAATATTTTTGTATAATCTTGGGTATGTTGTGGCCCCCCATCCAATGGTTTTTTTGAACCAATAGAGGTTCTAATTATTACTCTAGGTTTAATTTCGTTTCGAGACATTTTTCTAACTTTGTCTAAGTGATTTACCAATTGATTAAAAGCAAGTATTAAAAAATCAAATCTTGGATAACAAGTAATTGGAACAAATCCGTTCATTGCTAGACCCATTGACATACCCATTTGGGCATCTTCAAATACTGGCATTTCTAATTTCTTTTTACTTGGCACACCTACAAGTGTATTATAAATCGCATTACCTGAAAATTCGACTGATTGACCTAAAAATATTGTATTTGGTTTTTTTGCCAAATAGTTCATTGATTTAATTAGTTCTTTTTTATATTTCATATTAACTTAAAATAAAATCCATCCACCTGTTCCGTGATGTGGATACTTTCTTTTATATTTGTAATAAATCACATCTTTTGGTTTTTTACTTTTCTTTATCCACACTTTATTGGTAGGAGTATTTGTACTTAAGTTATTATCTTCTACAACAAACTTCAGTGGTAGTTTATGGTTTTTTGCATATTTGTAACACTCATGGAACATCCCTGTTTCAAAAGTCATATCTCCAATGAAAACCCACACTTTATTAGCGTTTTTTTTATTTTTTAGTTTTATAGATTTTGCAACGCCCAAAGCTATAGGTATTATTCCTGCTACAATAGCAGATGAATAAAATTTATATTTAATATTATTTATACCCATACTTCTTCCAGCAATAATTTCTTTTTTTAACCAATCTTTTGGTATCCCTTTTAGAAGCGCATGATAATGATTTCTCCAGGTTGAGAATACCCAATCATTTTTTTTTATTTTTTTAAAAATCTTTAATAATTGTTCTTCATTATTTCCTGACAAATGTATTGGTGCTCTTATTTTTCCAGCTTCGTAAATTTTTTTAATATCTAGCTCGAAATCAATTAATTCTTTTTTTGTAGTCATTTATCTATCAAGAAAATTATTTTTTTTGACCTTCTGCCTCCAATAATTTAATAAGTCAAGCATTGTTTTTTCAAATTTTATTTCTGCTTTCCATCCAGTATGTCTGTGAAATTTAGACGTATTCGGAACCTGTAGGTCAGCATCTATAGGTCTTAGTCTTTTTTTATCTTTCAAAATTTTTATATTTTTGATTTTAGAAAGTGAGATTAAATAATTTAACATATCTCCAATTTTACAAGTAAAGTTTCCACCTATATTATAAACTTCACCAGGCTTGGGTTTATTTGTTAAAAGCATATAATAGGCTCTAACAGCATCTCTCACATCGGCAAATGTTCTTAGAGAATTTAAATTTCCAACTTTTATTATTGCAGGGCTCTTTTTTGCTTCAATCAAAGCGATTTGTTTTGCAAATGTAGATTCAGCAAAAACATCACCCCTTCGTGGCCCAGTGTGAGTAAACATTCTAGTGACCATTACTTTCATTTTATATGCTTCATAAAAATATCTACCGATCAGATCTGTCCCCACTTTAGAAATAGCATATGGAGATGCTGGATGAAAACTACAATTTTCATCAATTGGTAATTTATCTTTTGAAACTTTTCCAAATATTTCAGATGAAGAACAAACATGTACATAAGGTTTAAATTTAGATTTATTAATAGCATTAAGAAGATTGTAAGTTCCTATTACGTTTGTATCTAAAGTTAAATTAGCCTCAGTAAAGCTAGTTTTAGGATAGCTTTGAGCAGCTAAATGAAAGACATAGTTTGGTTTAGATTGCTTAATACATTCTACCAATGAACTATAATCATTTAAATCTCCGTAAATAAAATTTACTCTTGAATTTTTTTTATTAGCTTGATTAAGCAAATGCTCAATATTATCAAGAGGGCTCCTCCACCTAGATAGACCATAAATTTTCCAGTTTGTATTTTTTAATAAGTAGTCAGTTAAATGTGAACCAACCATTCCGGTAATTCCGGTAATAAGTGCAAATTTCATAAAGATGTTTATTGTACTATAAAATATGTTTTATTATAAGTATATAATCAAATATGAGAATAAATTCAAAAATTTTGTCAACAATATTTCATACCAATAAAGAAGATATAAATAAATATTGTTCTCATTTATTAAAAAAAAAAATAAGTTACTCTTATATAAAAGGACTAGAGAGAGATAAAGTTTTAGTGCAAATTTTAAAAAGAATTAGATCAGACCAACAGATTATAGCTGGAAAAGGAAGAACAAAGGAATGGCACGAGGGATGGGGAGAAGCTTTAAGCTTATATAAAAAATCAAACTCTTTGACGCCTAAATTTTATACAGCTAGAGAAAATAAATATTTTAGACTTAATGGAGAGTTAATTAAGAGTAACAACCCAAATTTTGAAGTAAAGATGGTTGATATATTTAGAAATTGGTATTTTAAAAAATATTTAACCAATATTAATGATATTTATGAATTTGGAGCTGGCACAGGTCATAATATGGTTGAATTATCAAAAATTTTTCCAAATAAAAATTTGTATGCCTCAGATTTTGTAAAAACTTCAGTCAATTTATTAAAATTAGTCTCAAAAAAAAAGAAAATGAATATGAAATGTTTTCAGTTTGATATGGCAAAACCAAATAAAAAATTAAAAATTAAAGAAAATTCTGCAATATATACCTCAGGTGCATTAGAACAATTATCAGGTAGGATTTATGATTTCATAAATTTTATATTATCAAAAAATCCAAAAATAGTCATACATGTTGAACCAGCACCTCAGTTTTATGATACAAAAAAACTTGTAGATTTTACTGCAGATTTTTTTCAAAGGAAAAGGGGATATACTGATAATTTATTAGACTACTTAATATTGCTGGAGAAAAAAAAGAAAATAAAGATCATAAAAAAAATGAAAAGCCCATTTGGCAGTTTAATGATCGAAGGTTACAATTTTATAGTATGGAGTCCAAAATAAATTGAATTTTAATCTAAAAAAAAAAAATGTTTTTATATCAGGGGGATCTCATGGAATAGGTCTTGCTTGTGCAGAACTTTTTGCAAGATATGGGGCAAATATAATTACTTTTTCTAGAGATAAAAAAAAAATAAAAAATACAAAAAAAATACTTTCAAAATATAAAATAAAAAATTTGGTAGAAGAGGGTGATATTTTGGATCCAGGCTTCCCAGAAAGTTTTGCAAAAAAAACTCTTAAACAATTCAAAAAAATTGACGTTTTGATTCATAATGTTGGAGGAGGTGGTAGATGGGGAAAAGATAGTATTTTTGATACTGACCCAAATGTTTGGAATGAAGTATATGAAAAAAATAATAGAGGTGTAGTATTATTCTCCAAATTCTTTTTACCTTCTATGGTTAAAAATAAATGGGGGAGAGTAATAGCAATAGGTTCTGTTTGCGGAATTGAAGCAAGGCAGGAAGACAGAATTTGGTTTAATGCAGCAAAATCAGCCCAACATGCAATTATAAAATCATTTTCAAATAAAAGATATTTTACAAAAAAGAATATAACGTTTAATTCAGTTTCACCGGGCCCAATATTTATTAAGAATACAGGTTGGGATGAAGAAAAAAAAAGGAATCCAAAAAAATTTATAAAATTTATAAAAGAATTTATTCCTGTAAGACAGGTTGGTAAACCTGATGATGTAGCAAAATTATGTTTATTTCTAGCATCCACTAATTCACAATACATCAATGGGAGCAACTTGATAATTGACGGTGGTGTCACTAATACTATTTGATGAAACATGTTTAATAATTTAAAAAAAATATCAAATGATCTTAGGATTAATATTGTAAAAACAATTTTCAAAGCAAAAAAAGGTCATATAGGAGGAAGTTTTTCATGTTTAGATATATTGGTTAGTATATATCATTCAAATATTTTTAATTTAAAAAAGAATAATTTTGTAAAAAAAAACAATGATATATTTATTTTATCTAAAGGTCACAGTGCGATAGCTCTTTATTCGGTTTTAAATTCAAAAAAATTATCAAAAAATTATGAAATAAAAAATTTTCATAAACCAGGCGGATTGCTAACGGAACATCCATCACCAAACCCCAAATTACCTGGAATAGAAATTGAAACAGGTTCTCTTGGAAATGGTATAGGTATGGGGGTGGGTATAGCGTATGTAGAAAAAAAAAAATCTATCATAGTATTAGTTGGTGACGGCGAGCTTTATGAAGGATCTAATTGGGAAGCCATGATGTCTGCATCTCATTATGATTTAAAAAATTTATTAGTAATTGTTGATAGAAATTATTCTATTACATTAGATAAAACAGAGAATGTGATAAAATTAGAAAATCTAAAGAAAAAAATCCAGGCATTTGGGTTTAATACAGATGTAGTTGATGGACATGATTACAAAAAAATAATTCAAAATTTAAAAAAATTTAAAAAAAGAAAAAATGATAAGCCAAGCTGTATAATTTTTAAGACTATAAAAGGTAGAGGTTCGAGAGTTTTAGAAGGTAATTTAAAATTTCATCACTCGGTACCAAATGAAAAAGAATACATAAAAATTCTTAGTGACTTAAATAAAAATTATGCTTATTGATATTAGAGACGCTTTTTTTGAAGAGCTTTATAAGAAAATAAAAAAAGATAAAAAAATTATTCTTCTTTCCGTTGATCAGGGTGCCCTTACAATTAATAAAATTATAAGAGATTTCCCTAATAATTATATTAATATTGGAATTTCAGAACAAAATGCTTTTAATATAGCGACTGGATTAGCTAAGAGAAATTATAAGCCTTATGTTTATTTAATATCACCATTTACACTCAGAGCAGCAGAGCAAATTAAAATCGGATTATGCTCAATGAAACAGAAAGTTTCTATCGTAGCATCTGGACCTGGTTTCACTTATGCATCAGATGGTCCTACGCATTACTTTAATGAAGATTATGGGGTTTTTAAAAACTTTCCAAATTTAAATTTTTTTTGTACCTCGGATTCACATTCTGCTAAAAGAGCATTTTTAAAATCTTATCAATCAAAAAATCCTTCTTTTATAAGACTTGAAAAAGGCAAACATAAAACTTTGAAAAAATATTCAAACAGTTCGCTAAATTATATTTCTAGTAGTAACAATGTTTTAGTGATTAGCAATGGATATACTTCAATAATAGCAAAAAAAATATTAGACACTGTAACCCAAAAGCATAAATTTGCTTTATTAGATATAACTCAATTTATCCCTTTGGAAAAAAAAACAATTAATAAAATAATACTAAAATATAAAAAAATTATTTTTTTAGATGAAAGTCCATTCATTTCTTCAATTAATAAAGATATACATTACATATGTTTAAATAATCAAAAATTAAAAAATTTAAAATTTTTTTTCTATAATACAGATTTTAAATTTTGGAAAGTTTCAGGAAATAGAGATTATTTATTAAAACTAAATTCTTTAGATGAAATTAATTTGAAAAAAAACATAATTAATATAATTAAATATAAATAACTATTTTTAACTCACTTATACATGGACACAAATAATAAAAATAATCCAATATTATCTGTAATTATGCCTGTATATGAGGGTGAAGAGTTTTTAGAAGAAACCCTAAATTGTGTATTAAATCAAAGTTTTATAGATTTCGAATTTGTGATTCTAGACAATCAATCTCGAGACAACTCTCAAAAAATAATAAAATCATTTCAAGAAAGAGACAAAAGAATAAAATATATATATGATACAAAAAAAAGAAATGGGAATGATTGTTTCTCTGAGCTAATAAAATATGTTTCTGGTAAATATTTGATAATATTAAATGATGATAATTATCTAGATAATAATTTCTTCAAAAAAATTTTTGAGAAGATAAACAATACACAATCAGACTTGGTAGTATGCAATGGTTGGTATACTGATGTGTTTAGAAGAAATAAAAAAAAATTTTATAAAAAAAAAACATACTTTAAAGGAAAACCAAGTATTTATAAGATAATTAAATTTTTCATAAAAGGAGATGTTATACCTTTACTTTTGCCTACTATAGTTTTAAGAGAAACTTTTAAAAAAATGTTACCTTACATAAACTTAAGTAAATTTGAAAATGACGCTGATACTCTAATGGGTGTAAAAATACTCAGTAATTTAAAAATAGAAGCTCATGACGAGACACTTTTCTTTTGTAGAGTTTATGATTCTCATGTAAGATACCATGATAGTAATCCTAAAATAGGTTTTTTTTTTAAATATGATATATTTGAAAAAATTAAACATGATCTTAATCTTTTAAGTCATTGTATTAAGGAAATTTACTTATCAAAAATTAGTTTTTTTAGTAAAATAATTTTAATAATATTTTTCCCATTTTTACTAATAATTAAAAGATTAAAAAATATTATCTATGAAAATATAGTTAAACTTAAAAATTTTATATGAGTGATTTAACTGTTGTAATTATTAATAAAAATTCAGGATCATATATAAGCCAATCATGCCTAAGTGTTTTATCTCAAGATTATAAAGATTTTAAAATATTTTTAACCGATAGTGCATCAACAGATGACTCAATTGAAAAAATAAAATTAATAAATTCTAACAAGATAAAAATATTTAATGTTGGCTCTGACGTAAATCACCACGATGCCTGGTTACATGGAATAGAAAATGTTGAGTCAAAATATATCACATTTATGACAACAACTGACGGATATGTTGATAACCAATGGTTTAGCACAGCAATTTCTGAACTAGAAAATGATGAAAGCTTGTCTTTTGTTTATGCAAATAGCATACAACGAAAAAATAATGAAAATCTTAATGATATTAATCAAAAATTCTTTTTAAAATTTAACATACCAAGTCATGAATCTTTTTATCCTTTCTATCTAGCAACAAACTATCATATAAATGAATTAAATTGTGTCTGGTCAACTAAAGTAGTTAAAAATTTACTAAAACATAAAGGAGACAATTTGACAAATTTTGATGGAAGTAATGCAGCTATTGATCTATTTGAAACTTTAGAATTTTTAGCTGTAAAAAATGGTTATTTAGGCAAATATATAAATACGATTGCAAATTATGGCCGCGAACATGATAATAGTTTGACTGCAAAATACCAAATGAATTCAAATATTATAAAAAAAAGAAGAGAGATAATATTGCAACGAAGAAAAGCTCTTTTTCAAAATATTAAGAATAAAATGATTTTTCAAAACAGAAATTTCGAAGAAGTTTCAAAAAT
>CACBWM010000012.1 GCA_902542975.1 uncultured Pelagibacteraceae bacterium
CACCCTTGAATGAAAATAAATTTTTTTTAACTTCCTCTAGAAATTTAGAGGTATCATCAATTTTAAATATTTTTCCTAATTCTTTTTTTTTTATAATTTCTCTTATTAAAGAGTTTTCAGCGATTTCTATTATTTCTTTGTTTGAAATATTTTTTAGATCAGGTCTTAAAAATATTAGATAATTTTTTTCATTTAATATGTCTATATTTGTAATAATTTGTTCACCAATTTTATATTTAATCTCTACTTTTGCTTTCACAAGATTTGGGAATATAAAAATAATAAAAATTATAATACAGACTTTAAATTTTTTCATTTTATTAAAATTTAGTTCATATTTAAATTAGGAACACCAAGTTCAGTAAAAGGGATTATTTTAAGTAAAAAAGATAAACTTTTATTAGGCTCTAAATTACCATCTCTTGAAAAGGTATTGTTATAATTTAAATTTAAAGAAATACAATCAGTTTCATATGTATAAATTAAATCATAATATTGTGTAAAATCATCATTTAAATCTTTGGATATTTCGAAAGTAAATTTATTCTCTTCATCAAATTTGTAAATACTTTTATTTTTTATATTTTCAACTTTGTCTAAATCATTATGTTCAATAAAATATGAAATATTAGAGAAAAAATTATTAACTCCAAAATCAAAGTTTATTTGATCTAAATTCGAATACTTTAAATCCTTATCGTAAGAAAAAATATATCCTAATTTCATATTCTCATTTAAATTGTAATTTAAATTTCCAAAAATATCTGATCTTGTTTCATTTAATTTAGATTTTGTGGGCAAGGAAGCATCTTCTTTTCTTCTTAATACATTAGCTATCTTAAAATCTAAAATATTTGAGCCATCTAAATAATTTTTTTTAAATTCTAAGCCCAAACTTAAAGCCTCACCTCCTTCTACTTGATAAGATGTGCCTATTCTATTTAATGAGAACACACTATCATAATTTAGCGATATATCTTTATCAGAAATATTTTTATTTCCATTAGGACTAAAACGAAATGAAATAATAGGTTTCAAATAATTAGTGTATTCATCAAAATTTTTTTGTAGGGGTAGGCTAGTGTCAATTTTTAATGTGCTATAAAGATCATAACTTGTATTTTCATCAAATGTATTAGAATTATTAGAATATGAATTAGTATTCTTTAATAATAAGCTATAGTTTGATGAAAGACCTTTTGAAGATATATATTCATTTGATGAAAATAGAAAGTCATTGGCAAGAACAGTTTCATTAACATTTGTGTTATAATTTTTATTAAAACCATATGAGCTAAAATCAAATTTGCCATTGTAGTTTTCTGGAATATCTATTCTCTTAACGAACCTAAAGTCTGGGTATATATACTGATATCTATCACTGTAACCTCGTGTTAGGTCTTGGTACATTTTGAATGATGTAAATAAATTAGAATTATTAAAATCCCAATTAATATTGAAATTAGATAATAAAAGGCTATCATTTTCAATCAATGATGATGTTCCAATTAATTTATGTTTTTTTAAGTAATTATCACCTTTCACATCATTAAGATTTAATTCATAATTTGTTTTGCCATTAAACTTACCTACTTGATTATAAAAAAAATGACCTTTTGTTCCTTCGTTTCCAATTAAAAAACTAAAGTCTGTTAAAATGTTTGAATTTTCTAGAGCTTGTCTATACTCATTTTGAAACAAAAAATTTTTTTCTGAATAAATTCTTGGACTAAAAGTAATATCTTTATCTCGACCTAATATTTTAAAGTATGGTAAAATTAGTGAAGTTCCTAAACTATCGGACGCGGTATATGAAGGAGTCAAAAAACCAGACTTTCTATCTACTGTTGGATCAGGATGACTAAAAAATGGTAAATAAAATATTTTTTGATCAAAAATTTTCAACCATGAATTTTTATATTCAAACAATTTTTTTGTTTTATCATGCTTAAATTCTTCACTTGTTAATTCCCAGCCTCTGCAATTTTTATTTTTAATATTACATGTGCTGAAAGCAGCTTTGTATAACTTCAATTCTTTTTGATTAGAATAACCTCCACGCCCTTTAAGAATAGGATCATTATTTTTATTTCCAAAATATGAATTTATGAAATCTACATTTACTTCTTTACCGATTATTTCTTTTTTTTTTATATTTATAATAAGATCCTCAAATTTATACTTGTTACCATTATTATCTGTAATTTCAGAGTTTTTAGATTTTATTATTTCTTGATTTAAATCAAAACTAAAACTATCAATAAGTTCATAAATATTCTTCTCAGCATCTTCAACAACAGTTTTTTTATTACCATATATTTTGTTTAAATTACGATTATAAAAAATGTTATTAGATTTTATTTTATAAAAATTATTTATTTCAATCTCTGTATAACCTTTGCTAAAAATTAATTCTTTGTTATACTCATACTTAATATCATCACTTTTTATAATTAAATCCCTTTGATTATCTTGAAAAATCACATTATCATTCAAGATTAATATTTTATCAGGTTTAAAATAGTTAGCTTTATCCGATTTAATTTCTATTTTTTTTGAAGGTATTTTTGTATTAGAATCATAAGCTTGCAATAAAGCTCCATCGTTTTTTAATTTTATATTAGAAGATAAAAATTGAATTTCATCTGGCAGAACACTAAGGTTTGTAAAAAAAAACGATAGTATAATAGTTTGTATTAACAATTTTTTAATTGTCATTTACTTTCACCAGTCCAATATTGCATGTTAAAAAAAGGATTAAAAGAGGTAACCAAACGGATAAATAAATTGGTAAAGCTCCCTTATTTCCTAATATGTTTGAAAAATAACTTAAATAATAAACAATAACAGAAACAAATATTCCAAATATGATTACAAAAAATTTAGATTTGATTTTTTTTAATTTATTAATGATTATAAATCCTAAAATTGTCATTAAAATATAAAAAAAAGGCATACTATAAATCTTGTTCAAATGTATTTTTACATCTACATTTGAATATCCTATGTTTCTATAACTTGTAGATAATTTGTGTAACTCATAGATATTTAAAGAATTTAAATTTGAAAACAAATTAGAAATTATTTCTCCATTAAAAGATGAATTATAAATATAACTCTTAAAATTATTTTTTGTCCCATTATCATTTAAAATCGAAACATCTTTTAATTGCCAATTTTTTGAACCAACATTTGCTTTTGCTGCCGTTATAGTACTTTTATTATTAAAATACCTATCAGTTTCAGTTATTGTTATAGATTTAAGCATATTTTTATCAAATTCATTGGCATGAATTATGAATAAACTATTGTCTAATTGTTCTTTTATCCATAGTCCATCATCATTAACCACAGCTAAATATTGGTTGGTATTTGAAAATCTATTTTTTAAATCTAAATATTCACTCTTAAGATTTGATGAAAATGAATAAAAAAATAACAATAAAAAAATTCCTAATAAACCTGATAAAACTGTTAAATGACCTATAATTTTTAAATTACTCACTCCATTTGAATTTAATATTGCCATTTCATCTTTATCAATCAAGTCAATATAAAAAAATTTGACACATATTAGAAATATAAAAGGAAATAATTCAAACATTAAAGATGGAGCATTTAATAAAGATAAATAGATTGTATAATAAATTTCCGTGTTATGTTTTTCTGCAAATCCCAATTCCTCAAAAAAATTAATGATTACTACTGTACAGAAAAAAATAAATGATACTTTTAGAAACTTGTTTAAAAATAATTTATTTATATAAGTTTGATATTTTTTTAACTTCATAAATATTTAAGTTTAAACTTCGTTTTTATCAATATTGAAATATAAAAAATGATAATTAAAATCAAAGGAAGAACAATAAAAAATACTTCCAGTATAACTTTGGTGTTTAAAAATTTATAACTTAGCTCTGAAAATAAAATTATAATAAAACCTAAAAAAAATAAAAAAAATTTATAATAGCCTTTTATTTTATTATTTTTTGCCCCTAGAATAATAAGTGAACTGACAAGAGAAAGTATAATAATATACATTGGATTCACAACTCTCTTAAAAATTTCTTCATAAACGTTTTTTATAAGAAAAGAATTTTCATCCACACATCTAAAATTATTATCTTTTCTTTTTTCAAAAAATTTTTCTATACAAGAAATTAAATATAAACTATTTGCTTCTTTCAATTTATTATATTTTCTAGTTTTAGAATTTAATTGCGATAGTTCATATGTAGTTTCTTTAAATCCAATATTAAAATTTCCTTTTTTATCTATATTTGTAATTTTTCCATTACTAAGTTTAAAACTAAAATTATCATTTTCTTGTATTATCTTTCCTTCATTTGCAATAATGATTTTGTTACCTTGATTTCCCAATTGTTCTTTAATATATATCCCTTTCATTTCTCCATTGTTATTTCTCTCCTCTACAAATATTGTTAAATTTCTCATTACATTAGAAAATTTTTTTTCTTCAATTAATTTTGGGAAAAATTCCAAAGATGAATTTTTTAGATAATGTTGAGCTGAATTCTGAGCTTTAGGAACTATTATTAAATTTAATAATAATTGAATAAATACAAAAAAAAGTGAAAATTTTGCTATAAAATTTATAAACGATATTTTTTTTATTCCATTAGTCCAAAAAACTAAAATTTCATTATTTTCTTCATACCTGTTTAATACAACGAATAAAGCTAAAAAATACGTGAAAATTAATAATTTACTAAAAATTTTAGGAAGAGTTAATGACGTATAAATTAAATAAACATTTATAGAATGACCTTTTTCAGTTATAATATCCAATAGATTTACCCCCTGCATAACCCAAACAATTGATGTCAAAGCCAATGAGGATAATAAAAAAAAAGCAAAAATATCTGAAGATAACTTGCGATATATTAATTTATTCATTGAAATTATAAATTTAATAAATATACAACAATATCTATTAAATTTTGCAAAAAAATGAAGCTAAAATTAGATTTTGTAACTAAAGTACCCAAACTAACCAAAGATAATCAGGTTATTTTAATAAAGGATAAAACCATTCAAAATAAAGTCGTTAAATCTCTGAATAAATCTTTATTTGCTAATAAACTATTCTTAGAGACAAAATTTTTAATTCAAAATTTAAATAACAAAACGTATATTTTTGTAAACTGTACGAAGTCTAAAACTTCTTTAGATTACGAGAAACTTGGATCTAATTTATTCCTTTTTCTAAAGAATAATAAAATTGAAAAATCTTTTTTGGAAACAATATCATCTAAACTTACTCATATACAATTAGAGAAATTTTTACA
The DNA here is from genome assembly GCA_902542975.1 of uncultured Pelagibacteraceae bacterium. Taxonomy (GTDB): domain Bacteria; phylum Pseudomonadota; class Alphaproteobacteria; order Pelagibacterales; family Pelagibacteraceae; genus Pelagibacter. Next base: position 5,310 of record CACBWM010000012.1, read on the forward strand.
TGGTATGCAACTTAAATCATATGAATTTAATGTTTATAAAACTGATAAATCAAAAAACATAATAACAAACTTATATGTAGTTGGGCATAAATCAAAAAAAACAAATTTATTAAGAAATAAATTAAATTCACTTTTAGAAGGTGTATTTCTTACTAGAGACCTTGTATCGGAGCCGGGAAATATTCTACATCCAGATGAATATACAAAACGTATAGTCAAATTAAGAAAATTTGGATTAAAAGTTACTGTATATGATCAAAAAAAATTAAAAAAGATGGGCATGAACGCTTTATTGGGTGTAGGCCAGGGAAGTGTAAGAGGTTCATATTTAGTAACTATAGAATGGAAAGGCGCGAAAAATAAATCTAAACCATTAGGATTTGTTGGAAAAGGTGTGTGCTTCGATACCGGAGGTTATTCTTTAAAACCAGCAAAATTTATGGAAGATATGACCTATGATATGGCAGGCTCGGCTACTGTTGTTGGCCTGATGAAAACTCTTGCTTTAAGAAAATCAAAAATTAATGCTGTTGGAGTGGTTGGACTTGTAGAAAATATGGTAAGTGGAAATGCTCAAAGACCCGGAGACATCGTAAGATCTTATAGTGGTAAAACAATTGAAGTTTTAAATACTGATGCTGAGGGAAGATTAGTTTTAGCAGATGCTTTAACATTTACAGAAGAAAAATTTAAGCCGCAATTTATTGTTGATTTGGCTACATTAACCGGAGCTATAATTGTTTCTCTTGGCTCAGAATATGCAGGTCTATTTTCAAATAATGATAATTTATCTAAAAAACTAATTAATGCAGGTGAAAGTGTTGAAGAAAAACTCTGGAGAATGCCTTTAAACGAAAACTTTGACAAATTAATAAATTCTAAAAACGCAGATATGCAAAATATTAATTATGTAGGTGGAGCAGGCTCAACCACAGCAGCACAATTTTTGCAGAGGTTCATATTAAATAAAACTCCTTGGGCCCACTTAGATATTGCTGGCATGGCATTTTCAAAATATGGAGGAGCGCTTAACTCTGGTGGTGCAACTGGTTATGGAGTTAGATTATTAAATAAATTAATTGAGGATAACTATGAGTAATGTTGAGCAAACTCTATCAATAATTAAACCAGATGCTGTTGAAAGAAATCTTCAAGATCAGATTAAGCAGGAATTTACAAACAAAGGATTTGAAATAATAAAAGAAAAAAAAATCCATATTTCTAAAGAGGAAGCAGAAAAATTTTATAAGGTGCATGAGTCCAAACCATTTTATAATGATCTATGCACTTATTTGTCTTCAGGTCCTATTATTGTCATGACTTTACAAAGAGAGAACGCTATTGTGGAAAATAGAAAGTTAATGGGAGCAACAAATCCAGTTGACGCAGAAGAAGGTACTTTGAGGAAAAAATACGGTATTTCAATCGATAAAAACTCTGTTCATGGTTCAGACAGTCCTGAAAATGCTCGGATTGAACTAGATTTTTTTTTTAATCACTAGCCAATAATCTATTAATTGCTTTAGGATATATTTTATGCTCGATTTTTAAAACTTTTTTTTCTAAACTTTTTCCATTATCAGATTTCAGAATTTTTACTTTTTTTTGTAATATTATTTTTCCCGAATCTAATTTATCATTAACAATATGTACTGTAGCTCCAGAGTATTTATCTTTATTTTGAATTGCTCTATTGTGTGTGTTTAGTCCTTTATACTTAGGAAGAAGAGACGGGTGAATATTAAGTATAGGTTTATAGAATTTTCTTATAAAACTACCTGAAAGTATTTTCATAAATCCAGCTAAACAAATCAAATCAATATTATTTTTTTTTAATAATTTTAACAAACGATCTTCAAAACTTTTTCTATTAGAATATTTAATAAAGACATTATTGATTTTTGATTTATTTGCATAATCTAATCCTTTTGCACTAAAATTGTTAGAGACAACTAGAACAATTCTAATTAAAGATTTTTTCTTTTTTGAATAATTTATTAATGATCTTAAATTGCTACCTCTACCACTTATTAATACTGCCGTATTTTTTTTACCAGATAACTTTTCCACTCAACTTTACTTTTTCTGAATTTTTTGTAATTTTTCCAATAATATATGGTTTATATTTTTTTGGAAAAAATTTAACTACTTTTTTGTAGTTTGTACGTTTTACTATTAGACAAAAACCAACACCACAATTAAAAGTTTTTAACATTTCTTGATCGCTAACACCTTGATTTTTTAGCCATCTAAATATTTTTAATGTTTTTATTTTTTCTAAATTTATTTCAGCACAATAATTATCTGGTATTATTCTTTTAATATTATCTTTTAATCCACCTCCGGTAATGTTTGCACAAGCATTCAAATACTTTTTTTTAATTAATTGTAATACATGCATTACATATATTTTTGTTGGAACCAATAATTCTTTTTTTAAAAATAAATTTTTTTTTAGATTAATTTTCTTTTTTTTGATAATATTTCTTACTAAGGAATATCCATTTGAGTGTATACCACTAGAGGGTATTGCTAACACTAAATCTTTTTCTTTTATTTTATTTAATAATATTTTATCTTTTTCTACTAGGCCTAAAGAAAATCCTGCAATATCAAATTTCCCTTTAGAATATGTTCCGGGCATTTCCGCAGTTTCTCCACCAACTAATTCACAGTCAGCTAATTTGCATCCTTTAATAATTCCACTAATTATATTTTTAAGTTTTTCATTATCGATTTTTTCGACTGATATATAATCTAAAAAAACTAAAGGTTTTGCACCTTGAACTATAATGTCATTTACACACATTGCCACAAGGTCTACCCCAATTGTATCAAATTTACCTAGCATATTAGCGACTTCAATTTTTGTACCAACCCCATCTGTACTAGTTACAAGATATGGACTCTTTAAATTACTTGGCAGTTTTGTAAGTGCTCCAAAACCTCCAATATTCTTAAAATTACCACTTTTTTTTGATTTTTTTGTTCTTGAGGATATAAATTTAATAAATTTATCTGCTTTTTTTATGCTTACGCCACTTTTTTCATATGTGAAATTTTTCGATCTCATATTTAAATTATGTTTTTAATCAAAAATAAAAATAATAATTACTTATACTTTTTTTTTTTACTTTTCATTTTAGTTTTTATCAAGTTTTCCACAACTATAGTCTTTGCAGACAATTACACAGTTAAAAATATTAAAATTAAAGAACAATACGACATAAATTTTAATAAAGATGAAGTAATAAATAAGGGTTTTAAAAAAGGATTTAAAACATTAATTTTTAGAATTTTAGAAAGTAAAGATAAAAATTTATTTAAAGATGTGCCAAACAATAAAATTAGTTCATTGATTGATAATTTTTCCATAACAAATGAAAAATTTGTAAATAATAATTACGAGGTTGATTTTGAGGTTAAGTTTGACAAAAAAAAATTATTATCATTTATTAGAGGAAAAAATGTTATTTCTTCTGTTCCAAAATACGCAGATGTTCTTTTTATACCAATTTTAATTGATATGCAAAGTAATGAAATTAAATTTTTTAATCAAAATTATTTTTATAAAAATTGGAACAATGTTAATAAAAATTATTTTTTATTGAATTATAATTTACCAGATGAAAATATTGAAAACTTTCGTCTTTTTCAAAGAATAAAAAATAATATTGAAAACAATGATTTATCTGAGATTACTAATAAATATAACTTCGAAAATATTTTTGTTGTGATTTTTTACAAAAATAAAAAAAATTTACAAATATTTTCTAAAATTAGTTTTTCAAATTCAAACTTCAAATTTAATTTGGATAAAAAAATTATCAATTATGAAGATAATAAAGAATTAGATCAAATTATTTTAAACCTAAAAAATTTATATGAAGATAAGTGGAAAATAATTAATAAAATCAATACCTCAATTACAATACCCATAAAAATTTCAATAAAAAACAGCAATTTCATAATTTCTGACAAATTAGAAAATATATTAAATAAATCAGATTTTGTATATGAATACGAAATAGAGAAAATGAATAGTAAAGAAATTATATATAAAATAATTTACAATAATAATCCTGAAAAATTTCTAAATACCTTAAAAGTAAATGATATAAATATAAACTCATCTAGTAATATTTGGAATATAGAATGAGGGAATTAGATCAAAAACTTTTAGACTTTGGAATTGCTGAAAGTTTTGATGAAAATGATTATTATGTATCTAAAAGTAATTATTTTGCAAAAAATATTATTGAAGTTTGGCCCAAATGGGAAAAAAAAATTGTTAACTTAGCTGGAGAAAAATATTCTGGCAAAACACATTTATCAAACATATTTAAAAAAAAAAGTAACGCTTTATATTTATATAGCAAAGATATCGAAGATAAGATTTTAAAAAAAATTAAACTTTCAAACAATATAATTATTGAAGACTTAGAAGAAAGTTTTGACGAAAAACTTCTTTATTCGATATTCAATTTAGTCGAACAGGATAATAAATATTTGTTAATCTCATCAAAAAAACCAATAGATACAATGAAATTTACACTTCCAGATTTAGTATCAAGATTAAAGAATTGCATTATCGCTACAATTGAACAGCCAGACGATGATTTGATTTATGCAATAATTTTAAAAAGTTTCTCCGATAGACAAATTAAATTGGATAACAAAATTATAGAATATATTATAAAAAGAATTGCTAGATCGTATAGTAAAATGCATGAATTTATATATAAGATTGATGAATTGAGTTTAAAGAAAAAAAAATCTATTAACTTTAAAATAATAAAAGAGATAATAAATTGAGTAAATATAGGACACATACTTGCGGAGAACTGAATTTAAATAGTAAAGATCAAACAGTAAAATTATCAGGCTGGATCAATAAGAAAAGAGATCACGGAAATCTATTATTTTTAGATTTAAGAGATCACTATGGACTAACTCAATGTGTAATTGATGAGAGTAAAAAAATTTTTAAAGAAATAGAAAAACTTCCATTGGAAACCGTACTACAAGTTGAAGGTAAAGTTTTAGTAAGGGAAAAAGATACAATTAACAAAAATTTAAATACTGGAGAAATTGAAGTAGGAATTGAGAAGTATAAAATACTTGCAAGAACTAAAGAATTACCATTACCTGTGTTTTCAGATCAAGAATATTCTGAAGAAATCAGATTAAAGTACAGATTTTTAGATTTAAGAAGAAATAAAATTCATAATAACATTATTTTGAGATCTAAAATTATTTCATTTATTAGATCTGAAATGCAAAAATATGGTTTTCTAGAATATCAAACACCTATATTAACTTCATCTAGCCCAGAAGGTGCTAGAGATTTTTTAGTGCCAAGTAGACTAAACCCTGGTAAATTTTATGCTTTACCTCAAGCGCCACAGCAATTTAAACAATTAATTATGGTATCTGGTTTTGACAAATATTTTCAAATTGCACCGTGTTTTAGAGACGAAGACGCAAGAGCGGACAGAAGTCCAGGAGAGTTTTACCAGCTTGATTTGGAAATGTCTTTCGTAGAACAAGAAGACGTATTCAAAATAGTTGAAGAGTTATTTGTAAATTTATTCAAAAAATTTTCTTCTAAAAAGTTACTCCATGAAAAATTTCCCAGAATTCCTTTTAATGATGCTATCTTAAAATATGGCTCTGATAAACCAGATTTGAGAAATCCTTTGAAAATAGAAGATATTACTGAAATTTTTAAAAGAGATGATGTTAACTTTGAAATATTTAAAAAATTAGTAATTAAAGGATCAATAGTCAGAGGAATAGTTACAAAAAATACATCTGAAAAACCAAGAAGTTTTTTCGATGGAATTGATAAATGGGCAAAAGATGAGGGATCGTCAGGTCTTGCATATTTTTCTATTGAAAACTCCGACAAATTGATTGCTAAAGGACCTGTGGGAAAATTTTTTTCTGAGCAGTCCCTAAAAGAAATAATGAAAAAAATGAATGCTGAAGCAGGTGATACAATATTTATGTCCTGTGGAAACAAACCCGAAGTTGAGAAATTATTAAGTAATGCAAGAAATAAAATAGCAAATGAATTAAATTTAATTGACGAAAATGTTTTTTCATTTTGTTGGGTAGTTGACTATCCAATGTTTGAAATAGATGAAAATACTAAAAAGATTGAATTTAGTCACAATCCTTTTTCTATGCCGCAAGGTGATACTGATAATTTAGACCTTTCAGAACCCCTGAAACTTAAAGCTTTTCAATATGATATTGTCTGTAATGGTATTGAATTGTCTTCTGGAGCAATCAGAAACCATAAACCTGATTTAATGTATAAATTATTTGAAATTGCTGGCTACTCTAAGGAAATAGTGAATGAGAAATTTAGTGGTATGATTAATGCTTTAAGTTATGGAGCACCACCTCACGGTGGTATTGCACCCGGAATAGACAGAATCGTAATGTTATTAGCAGAAGAAAAAAATATTAGAGAGGTAACGATGTTTCCAATGAATCAAAATGCCCAAGATTTAATGATGAATGCCCCATCCGAAGTAGATGATAATCAGCTTAAAGAACTTAACCTTTCAAAAAGAAAAAAATAATTATTTTTTCCCTTTAAGGTTAATTCTTATGTCTGATAAATCTACTAGTTTTTTTTTATAATCGTTTCTAACAAATCCTTTGCTCGTAATATCTTTTACAAGTTTAATTAATTGATTTTGGTCTTCGGTATCTTGATTTTCATTTGTATCAGAATTACCAGTTATAGATGGGGTATGAGCTAAATCTTCTCTATTTAAATAGGAAATCGCTAGCTCTCTAAAAATATAATCTAATATTGAACTTGCGCTCATTATTCGATCATTTCCATAAACTTTACCAGAAGGTTCAAATTTTGTATCTAAATATGCATTTACAAATTCATCAAGTGGAACTCCATATTGAAGGCCTAATGATATTGCTATTGCAAAATTATTCATAAGAGCTTTTACTAACTCACCTTCTTTACTGGTATCGATAAAAATTTCACCTATTTTACCATCTTCATATTCACCAGTATGCAAATATACTTTGTGATCACCTATTGAGGCTTTTTGGATATAACCTTTTCTTCTGTCAGGCATACTAAATCTTTTACCTATATTATCAGTTATATTTTTTTTGAAATTTTCATCGATTGGTTTGGATTTATTAATACTTTTAATATCTTGATCACTAATTGGTTGTGGAACAATTTCTACTTTACTACTTTTAGTATCTTGAAGGTTTTTTGTTTTTCTATTATCTAGTTTGACATCAATAATTTCAAATTTTCCATCGTCATTTTTCTCTAAATTTTTAAGATTTTCCTCAGTTATATCATCTAAATAATGAGATACTTTAAAGCTACATGTGTAATATGTTTCTACTAAATATTTTGCCATTGTAATCCTATTTGTAAATTGAATCTTGGTAAGAATTATGTATATACATTTTTTAATTATAGTCTAATTGTAAATTTACAATTATAAATTGAAAATAATTAAAAAATAATGATCAAAGAAATTTTTACTTGGTGGAACAATCAAACATTTGGAACAAGGCTAAATACGATTTTATTTGGAAAATTAGTCGGAGAAGATAATTCAGGTAACAAATATTATGAGAGCAAGTCAGGAAAAAGATGGGTTATTTACAATGGTGAAGTTGAGGCATCAAAAATACCAAGCGAATGGTATTCTTGGATGCATCATACGGGAAATAAAATTGAGAACAGTCACGAATTAGACAAATATAGTTGGCAAAAAGAGCATATGCCAAATCAAACAGGAACAGAAAATTCCTATCATCCAAATAAAAACAAAAGTAAAAATGCTTCAAACAAAAAATACACTTCTTGGAAAAGCTAAAATTTATATACTTGTTTTTTTTACTTATTATTTTTTAATGATTAATACTTTAAGTGAAAATCATTCACTAACAGAAAATTACGCCGTTTTAACAATATTAGATAAAGTAAATTCTAAGAGTGATATTATAGAGATTGAGGTTGGGAAAGAATATATTTTTAAAAATTTATCTATAAATATTCTTAAATGTAATAATTCAAAATTTGATGATGATCCGGAAGTAATAGCATACATGCAAGTAAGAGATACAGTAAACAAAGATGAGAACAAAGTGTTCATTTTTAATGATTGGACATTTGCCTCCTCTCCATCAATTAGACCTTTTGATCATCCTGTTTATGATATTTGGTTAAAAAAATGTTATTCTTAAAGTAATTTTTCTTTATCAAGCCAACTCACATTAAAATCTGAGTTTAAAAATTTTTTGTGATTTAAAAGTATTTTATGCAAGTCTATTGTTGTTTTAATACCCTCTATAACAAATTCATCAAGGGATCTCCTCATTCTTTGAATTGCCTCAGTTCTATTCCTTCCGTGACATATCACTTTACAAATCATGCTGTCATAGTATGGAGTTACCTTATATCCCTGAAATATTGCTCCATCCACTCTAGTTCTAAAACCCGATGGTTGATGACACATGGTAATTTCTCCTGGCGAAGGTTGAAAATTTTTACTCACATCTTCAGCGTTTATTCTACACTCGATTGCATGGCCCCTTGGTTTAATATCTTCCTGTTTTAAAGCTGTATTTCCATCATAAGCAATCCATATCTGTTCTTTTATTAAATCTATTCCTGTTACTACTTCTGTGACTGGATGTTCAACTTGAATTCTTGTATTCATTTCTAAAAAGTAAAATTTTCCATCCTCATAAATAAATTCTACTGTTCCAGCGCCTTCATATCCAATTTGGCTTACCATTTTTACTGTTTTATCAAAAAGATCTTTTCTTAATTGATTATTTAGTAAAGGACTAGGTGTCTCCTCAATTAATTTTTGATGTCTTCTTTGAATAGAACAATCTCTTTCATGAAGATGAACAGTTCTATTTTTGCCAGACAATACTTGAACTTCAATATGTCTTGGATTTTGAAAAAATTTTTCTATATATACCTCATCATTTCCAAAAAATTTCTTTGCCTCAGTTTTTGCAGTCAAAAATAAATTTTCAAATTCATCTTCTTTTGTAACAACTTTCATACCTTTTCCACCACCACCACCAGCTGCTTTAATCAAAACTGGATATCCAATTTGTTTACATATTTTTTTTGCTTCATTAAAATCAGACACTCCTCCATCGGAACCTTCAATTACCGGTAGACCATATTTTTTTGCAATCTTTTTTGCTTCAATTTTGTCACCCATCATTTTAATCAATGAAGACGATGGACCAATAAATTTAATTTTGTTCTCTTCAAGAATTTTTGCAAATTCAAAATTTTCAGATAAAAAACCATATCCCGGATGAACAGCTTCAGAATTTGTCAATTCAATAGCTGACATAATAGCGGGTATGTTTAAATAGCTATTTGCTGCTTGATGAGGTCCAACACAAATACTTTCATCAGCTAATCGTACGTGCATACTGTTTCTATCAACATCTGAGTGTATAGCTACTGTTTGTATACCCCATTCTTTACAGGCCCTAATAACTCTAACAGCTATTTCGCCTCTATTAGCAACAAGAATTTTTTTGAACATTATTACTCAATTATTGCTATGGTGTGTCCATATTCAACAGGTTGACCATCTTCAACACAAATTTTTTTTACAGTACCAGCTATCGGAGATGGCACATGGTTCATCGTTTTCATGGCTTCAACAATCATTATTGTATCGCCTTTATTAATTTTTTTACCAACCTCTACAAATTTTTTTCCACCTGGTTCTGGTGCCAAATAAGCTGTTCCTATGATAGGTGATGGAATTTCAGTCCCAGTAACACTATTTGTTTTAATATTTTCTGATTTAATTTCTGATTTTACTTCTTTAAAGGTAGATATATTTGAACCCGTCAGCTTTGATACTTTTACTTTTAAATCTTTTTCAGTGTACTCTATTTCGTTAAGATTAAACTCATCTAAATATTCAGTTAATTCTTTAATTATACTTTTATTTATTTTCATTTAACATTTCATGCATAGAATTTATGGCCAAAATATATCCATTTATCCCTAATCCACAAATAATTCCTGTGACCACTCCACTTATTAATGACTTATGTCGAAATTCCTCTCTTTTATATATATTTGATATGTGAAGCTCAATTATTTTGCCTTTAAATACATCAAGCGCATCTCTGATAGCAATAGAAGTATGGCTGTATCCGCCTGCGTTAATAATTATTCCATTATGTTTTTTCCTTGCACTTTGTATAATATCTACAATTTCTCCTTCCACATTTGATTGCTTCATCTCGACTATAAGATTTAATTCTATTGATTTTTTTTTACAAATTTCCTCTAAGTATTTATAATCTTTGCTACCATATTGTGATTGTTCTCTTTCACCTATTAGATTAAGATTAGGTCCATTAATGATTAATATTTTATTCACGAAAACCTTATAATCTATGAAAATTAAAAATAAAATAAAAATAATTGTAAATGGTAAACAAATGCAAGTTATTCCTAAATTTTCATTGAAGAGTTTGGTTGTAAAATTAAAAATACCACTTAATAAAATAGCCATAGAATTAAATAAAAAAATAATAGACAAAAAAAATATTTCAAATATTCAATTAAAAAAAGGTGATAAAATCGAAATAGTTCATTTTATTGGTGGAGGTTAATGATTGAAAAAAAATTTAAGATAGCTAAAAAAAGTTTTAAATCCCGTTTAATCGTAGGAACTGGAAAATATAAAAGTTTTAATGAATGTGCAAAAGCAATAAAAAGCTCAGGAGCAGATATAGTGACTGTTGCAGTAAGAAGGGTAAATATCTCTGATAAAAATAAAGCAAGACTTATGGATTATATAGATCCAAAAAAAATAACTTATTTACCAAATACAGCTGGATGTTTTACAGCTGAAGATGCAGTCAGAACTTTAAGATTGGCTAGAGAAATAGGTGGATGGAAATTGGTCAAATTGGAAGTTTTAGGAGATAAAAAAAATCTTTTTCCTGAAATGATTGAAACACTTAAATCAACCGAACTACTTACAAAAGAAGGATTTAAAGTAATGGTATACTGTAATGATGATCCATTGATGGCAAAGAGACTAGAAAATGCGGGAGCTGTTGCCATAATGCCTCTTGCTGCTCCAATCGGTTCAGGTCTTGGAATACAGAATAAAGTGAATATCAAAATTATTAGAAAACAAACAAAATTACCATTAATAATTGATGCTGGAATTGGAGAAGCCTCAGATGCATGTGTTGCAATGGAGCTAGGTTGCGATGGAGTTTTAATTAATACTGCTATTGCAAAAGCAAAAAATCCAATTCAAATGGCCGAAGCAATGAAACTTGCAGTTATTTCAGGAAGAAAGTCTTTTTTGTCTGGAAGAATTAACCCTAACTTATTCGGTTCTGCCTCTACATCAAATAAAGGAATTATTTAGTTTTTTTTTTATAAAATTTTTTCCTAAACTTACTTTTTGTAAAAGTTTTTCGTCTAATATTTTTAATAGTCATATTATCATTTTTATCATCAGTTTTTGATACCTCTAATCTTTCAACTTTTTCGATTTTGTTGAGCATTTTTTTTGTCTTAGATTTAAATTCAATTATGTAATCTTCCAAATTGAGATCGTTATTTGTATTTAAATTAATTTTAGTTTTATTTTTCTTTTCAAAATATTTAATAACTTCTTGATAATTATCAAATATATGCTTCTCAATTTTATTATTTACAGTTAAGTCTACTAATTTAGCATTATACTCCAAAGTTTTAATTTCTATTAACTTAAGAATTTTTAATACAAAGGTTTCATCTGTTAATTTCATATGCCATTTAACATTGCTTTCTCTTAATCTTTGTCTGGACATTTCAAGCAATCCAAAATTACTTATTCTACCTATTTGAATTCTTGCTCTATCATTTCTGCATTTTTCTTTTAATTTTCTTTCTACTTGCCTCCTGTTGTTAAAATTTAACATGTCTATAAAGTCAATTATGATCAAACCAGACAAATCTCGAATTTTTATTTGTCTAGCGATTTCCTCTGCTGCCTCTATATTTGTATCAAAAGCTGTACTTTCAACATTTTTTTGTTTAATGGATTTTCCAGAGTTTACATCTATAGATACTAATGCTTCTGTAGGATTAATAACCAAATATCCACCAGAAGTAAGCTTTACTTCTGTTTCAAAGATCTCAAAAAGTTTTTTTTCAATATTCTCTTTAAAAAAAAGTGGAACTTTATCTCTATATTTTTTTATTTTTTTTATCTGATTAGGTAGCATCATTTTTAAGTAGTTTTTGGTTTTTTGATAACCCTCATTACCTTCAACAAATATATTCTGGGTTTCATCATCGTACATGTCTCTTAAACATCTTTTTATGATATCACTTTCTTGATGAATTAATGCTGGAGCAATTGAATTTAATGCATTATCTTTTATTTGATCCCAAACTTTAATTAAATTTTTTAAATCATTCTCTATTTCATTTTTTGTTTTGTTTGATCCTGCTGTTCTAACAATAATTCCCATCTCTTTTGGAATAGTTATTTCATTTAATATATTTCTAATTTTTTTTCTTTCTCCTGGATTAAATATTTTTCTTGAAATTCCCCCACCTTTGGCAGTGTTAGGCATTAAGACTATGTATTTTCCAGCAATGGAAATAAAAGTACTAAGCGCTGCTCCTTTTAATCCTCTTTCATCTTTCAACACTTGAACCAAAATTACTTGATTTGGTTTTATTACTTCTTGGATTTTGTATCTTTTTGATGGAAATTTTTTTTGAGCATTTATTTTATCTTTTTCATCGTCCTCTTTTTTTTCAACAGGATCGTCAATTTTTATTTCCTCTTTACCTTCAAGAATTTTATCTTCAATATTTTCACTTTGTTTTGAAAGTTCCTCTCGAACCTTCTCTTCTTCTTGTTTTATTTTTTCTAAATCGCTTAAAGGTAGTTGGTAATAATCAGACTGGATATCATTAAAAGATAGAAAACCATGTCTTTCTCTTCCAAAGTCAACAAACGCTGCTTGTAAAGAAGGTTCAATTCTACTAACTTTTCCGAGATAAATATTATTCTTAATTAAAGTATTATTTATACTTTCATATTCATAGTCTTCGATATGATTATTACTTTTAAGAACAACTCTTGTTTCATTAGGATGCGATGCATCGATATATAAATTTTTTGACATAATATTGCTGATTTTTTCATAAGTTAATTTAATAAATTCTGTGCCTTAAGAATAACAAATTCGCAAGATATTTAAACTAAAATGCAAAAGTTTTTTAAAAGATTACTAATATTTGGATTATTGTCATCTCTTCTAATATTATTATCAATAATATCTATTCTTTGGACGTATTCTAATAAGTTGCCTGATTATAAATATCTTAAAAATTACAAACCACCAGTATCAAGCAAGTTATATTCAGGAAACGGAGTATTAGTAAGCGATTTTTCATCTGAAAAAAGAATTTTCGTTCCATATTCTGCTATATCTGAAACCGTGATAAATGCTTTTTTATCTGCGGAGGATAAAAACTTTTTTGACCATCCAGGAGTAGATGCTAAAGGAGTAGTAAGAGCAATTAAAAATAACATATTTAATCTACTTTACTCAAAAAGATTGGAGGGTGCCTCTACTATTACCCAACAAGTAGCAAAAAACTTTCTTTTAACCAATGAAGTAAGTATTGATAGAAAAATAAAGGAAGCAATATTGGCTTTTAGAATTGAGCGTGTTTTATCAAAAAAAAGAATTCTAGAGCTTTATCTAAATCAAATTTATCTTGGCGAGGGTAGCTATGGTATAGCATCAGCTAGTTTAAGATATTTTAATAAACCAATAAGTGAACTCAGTTATGGAGAAGCTGCACTTTTAGCCGCTCTTCCAAAAGCACCAAGCAAATATAATCCATATAAAAATAAGGAATTAGCAAAATTTAGAAGAAATTTAGTATTGAATAATTTATTAGATAATGGATTCATTGATCAAAAAAAACACTCTAAATTAATTAATTCTAAAATTAAATTAGAAAAGAGAAAAAGAATTTACTTAGAAGATTCTAGATATTATGTAGAGGATGTTAGAAAAGATGTAATTGATAAATATGGATATGATAAAGTATATGAACAAGGATTTAACATCAAGACACCTTTGGATTTAGAATTACAAAAAATTGCCACACAATCACTTAGGAACGGTTTGCAAAAATTTGATAAGAGAAAAGGATGGAGAGGTCCTTTATCAAATATTAAAAAATACAAAAATTGGAAAAAAGATCTTAAAGACTTAAATTTAGAAAAATCCTTAGGATGGGAATTGGCTGTTGTTACTAGGATTGACAAATTTGAAACAGTTATCAAAACACAAAATGATGATAATGGAACAATTAATTTTAATGACATTGATTGGACGCGGAAGGAGTTCAAAAAACTATTTAAAACTGGTGACATAATTTATGTCAAGAAATTATCCAATGGAAACTATAGTTTAAAACAACTTCCAAGAGCTAACGGAGGTATTGTTGTGATGGATCCATATAGTGGAAGAGTATTAGCATTGTCAGGTGGATTTAGTTTTAAACAAAGTGAATTTAATAGAGCAACTCAAGCAAAACGTCAGCCTGGATCAGCATTTAAACCTTTCATATATGCTTTAGCATTAGAAAATAATTTTTCTCCAACTACACTAGTATTAGATGCACCTATTGTATTAGATCAAGGGAATGAATTAAAAATGTGGAAACCAGAAAATTATGGCAAAAAGTTCTACGGACCTTCAACACTAAGAACAGGCATAGAAAAATCAAGAAATCTTATGACTGTTCGAATAGCTCAAGAATTAGGTATAGACAAAATTATAAATTTTTCAAAAAAATTAAATATTTATGAAAATCCAGATGAACTTATGTCAGTATCTTTGGGCTCTGCTGAAACGACTTTGTTAAAAATCACAAGCGCTTATTGTTCTTTTTTGAATGGTGGAAAATTAGTTAATCCAATATTAATTGATAGGATTCAAGACAGTGAAGGAAAAACTATTTTTAACAACGAAAAAAGATTCTGTGAAAATTGTGATTTAATTTCATATGAAGGAACTAGTAACCCAATAATTAAAAATAAATATCAACAAATTTTTTCACCACAAACAGCCTATCAGATTACCTCAATGTTGAAAGGCGTTATAGAACGTGGAACTGGAAAAGGTTTAAGAGAATTAAAACTTGAATTAGCTGGCAAGACCGGAACAACAAACAAAAATACAGATACTTGGTTTATAGGATTTACATCAAATTTAGTGGTTGGAATATACATTGGCTATGATAATCCAGCTAGTTTAGGTAAATTCGAAACAGGCTCAAAAACAGCAATGCCAGTATTTAAAGAATTCATAAAAAAAACAGCAAATACTTTTAATGCGAGACCTTTTAAAGTCGCAGACAGTATAAATATGATGGTCATAGATGCAAAAACTGGAAAAAAAGCGAATCCTAAAACTAAGTTAACCATAATCGAGTCATTTAAAAAAAATGATAATAAACTAGATAATATATCTAACAATTTTGATAGTAGATTAAATACAACAAATATATTAAAATTTTATTAATGGATCAGGAAGTATT
Organism: uncultured Pelagibacteraceae bacterium; assembly: GCA_902542975.1. Lineage (GTDB taxonomy): Bacteria > Pseudomonadota > Alphaproteobacteria > Pelagibacterales > Pelagibacteraceae > Pelagibacter. Next base: position 20,950 of record CACBWM010000012.1, read on the forward strand.
AAATATTAAATCAGAAATAGAAAAAATAAATCAAAGAATAAAGGAGTTTCTTTGAAAAGACTAAGATTTCAGAAAAAATAATTAATCTATCAAATTTAATAGAAAAACCAGATTTTTGGCAGGATAAAAAAAATGCTGAAAAAGTTTTACGTGAAAAAACTAATTTAGAAAAATTATTAAATAATTACGAAATAACATCGAATGAAAGTAAAGATTTATTTGATATTTATGATTTGGCTATTGAGGAACATAACGATGAAATGATTAAAGAGACAACTTCAAATATAAAAATACTCTTTAATAAAATTAAACAAATTGAAATAAGATGTTTTCTGTCAAATGATAATGATACATTTGATAGTTATTTAGAATTTCACGCAGGTGCTGGTGGAACTGAAAGTCAAGACTGGGCTGATATGTTAAGAAGAATGTATATGAAGTGGGCAAACAAAAAAAATTTCAAAATCGAAATTATCAGTGAACATAAAGGCGATGAAGCTGGCATTAAATCTTCAATAATAAAAGTAAGTGGAGATTACGCAAATGGATTATTAAAAAATGAATCAGGAATACATAGACTTGTTAGAATTTCTCCGTTTGACTCTGGCGCTAGAAGACATACAAGTTTCGCCAGTGTTTGGGTATACCCAGTTATATCAGAAAATATTGATGTTGAAATTTTAGAAAAAGATTTAAGAATAGATACATACAGATCTAGTGGTGCAGGAGGTCAACATGTCAACACAACAGATAGTGCCGTAAGAATTACACACCTGCCAACAAAAATTGTGGTACAATGTCAAAATGAAAGATCACAACACAAAAATAAAGAAACTTGCATGAATATGTTAAGAGCAAGACTCTATGACTATGAGTTAAAAAAAAAAGAAAAAGAAAATGAAAATCTTGAAAATTCAAAGTCAGAAATTGGATGGGGTCATCAAATTAGATCATATGTATTACACCCTTATAAAATGGTAAAAGATAACAGAACTAATTTTGAAAGTTCTAGTCCTGAAAAAGTATTAGATGGAGAAATAGATAATTTTTTAGAAAGTTCTTTATATAAATTAAATGCGTAAAATAATTTCTATAATTTTAATTTCAATAATTGCCATATTAGCAGCAATTATAATATTTTTAACAACATCAGGTATTAGAACGGATAATTTTAATAGTTTAATATATGAAAAAGTTAAAGAGATTGATCCAAAAATAAAATTAAAATTAAATCAAGTGAATTTTAAATTAAATCCATCCAATTTTGAATTCGAGATTTTTACTTTGGACCCTCAAATAGCAATTAATCAGAAAAACATTGACTTAGAAAATATAAAGTTTGATCTAAATATTTTTGATTATATAAGCAACAAAAACCCAGTCTCCAAGATATCAATAATTTCCAAAGAAAACGATATTAATCAATTTACTAATTTTATAAATGAATATGACTTTAGTTTAGCCAGAAATTTAATTTTAAAACAAATCAAAAA
>CACBWM010000013.1 GCA_902542975.1 uncultured Pelagibacteraceae bacterium
TTTTTTTCCAGGCTATTTAGGCCAAGGTATTTTTGGTAAAGCACTATCAGAGAATAAATGGAAAATAGATACTGTGGATATAAGAGAGTATGCATTTGATAAACATAAAACTGTTGATGACACTCCCTACGGAGGAGGTGAAGGTATGTTAATGAAAGCAGATGTATTAGCAAAATCAATAGACAAGAATGTTAAAGATGGCGAAAAGATTATTTATTTAAGTCCGAAGGGTAAGTTGTTCAATCATCAATTAGCAAAACAACTATCTCAAGAAAAAACAATAAATATAATTTGTGGACACTTTGAAGGAGTTGATGAAAGATTATTAAAAACAAGAAATATTGAGGAAGTAAGTATAGGAGACTTTGTTTTATCTGGAGGTGAAGGAGCTTCATTTGTAATTCTTGATGCAATTTTAAGATTTATTCCTGGTATTCTTGGCAATACAAATTCAGCTAAAGAAGAAAGTTTTGAAAACGGACTTTTAGAGTATCCTCAATTTACAAAACCTCAAATATGGGAGGAAAAAAGTGTTCCAGATGTGCTATTATCAGGTGATCACGCGAAAATTAAAGACTGGCGTTTATCTCAATCTGAGGCTATAACACGCGACCGAAGACCGGATTTGTGGCAATTATATAAAAAGACTAAAGAGAATTAAAATGAAGACAATTGAAGAAATTAATCAATCTAAAGTAAAAAAAATTATTTCTGAGAGAAAGCATCCAGAATTTTTCCCAGGTGATATTGTTAAAGTAGGAGTTAGAATAACTGAAGGAAAAAGAGATCGTATTCAATATTTTGAAGGTGTGTGTATTGCGAAAAAAAATAGAGATATCAATTCTTCTTTTACTGTAAGAAAAATTTCTTTTGGTGAAGGTGTGGAAAGAACATTTGCTTTATATAGTCCGATTGTAGATACAATTAAAGTTGTAAGGTCAGGAAAAGTTAGAAGAGCCAAGTTATATTATTTGAGAGATAGAACAGGTAAATCTGCAAGAATTGCAGAAAAAATTAAAAAGAAAATAGGTATAGATATCGAAACTAAGATACACGAAGTTACGGAAGAAAATGTTATACCTGATACAGAGCAAAAAACAGCAGACAGCCCACAAGATACCAATAAAGATGCTCCAAAAGTAGAAGCAAAAAAACCAGAAGAAAAAAAAGAAACTAAAGAAGAAACCCCATCAGTAGAAAAAAAAACTGATGAAAAAAAAGAAAATCCTGAAGTAAAAAAATAATTTTTTACAATGCCTCAAACTATATATGATAAAATATGGAATGATCACCTTGTTCATCAACAAGAAGATGGGACTTCACTTTTATTTGTTGATAGACATTTAATTCATGAAGTTACTAGTCCACAAGCATTTGAAGGTTTAAGAAATTCTAATAGAAAAGTTAGACAACCTTCTTTAACTTTAGCAGTAGCAGATCACAATGTTCCAACAACGGATAGGTCAGTGCCTATTACTGACAAAGATTCAAAAATACAAATCGAGACACTAGAAAAAAACTGTGCAGAATTCGGAATAAATCTTTTTGGAATGAACGATAAAAGACAAGGAATAGTTCATATTATTGGTCCAGAACAGGGATTTACACAACCAGGAACGATTATCGTTTGTGGTGATAGTCACACTGCTACTCACGGAGCATTTGGTGCATTAGCATTCGGAATTGGAACTTCGGAAGTGGAACATGTCTTGGCAACACAGACTTTAGTTCAAAAAAAATCAAAAAATTTTAGAATAAACGTTAATGGATCTCTTCCTGTTGGAGTAACATCTAAGGATGTAATATTACAAATAATCGGAAAAATTGGTACAGCGGGTGGAACTGGTTATGTAATTGAATATGCTGGAAACTTAATTTCTAATTTAAGTGTCGAACAAAGAATGACGATTTGCAATATGACAATTGAAGGTGGAGCAAGGGCTGGATTAATAGAGCCAGATGAAAAAGTTTTTAATTATTTAAAAGGCAAACCAATGTCTCCAAAGAATTCAAATTGGGACAAAGCATTAGAATATTGGAGTAAATTAAAGTCTGATGGTGATGCATTATTTGACAAAGAAATCAGTCTTGAGGGCAAAGATATTAAACCAATGGTAACTTGGGGAACTTCGCCCCAGGATGTAGTAGATATTGATGGAATTGTTCCTGATCCTGAAAATGAGCAAAACGAAGACAGAAAAAATTCTATTAACAGGTCACTAAAATATATGGGTTTAAAGCCGAAAACTAAAATAAAAGATATTAGAATTGATAAAGTTTTTATTGGAAGTTGCACAAATGGAAGAATTGAAGATTTAAGAGAAGCTGCAAAAATCTTAAAAGATAAAAAAATTGCTTCTCATGTAAATGCAATGATAGTTCCTGGTTCAGGATTAGTAAAACAACAAGCAGAGCAAGAAGGTTTAGATGTAATATTTAAAAATTCTGGATTTGAATGGCGTGAGCCAGGTTGTTCAATGTGTTTAGCTATGAATGCAGATAAGTTGAAGCCAGAAGAAAGATGTGCATCAACATCAAATAGAAATTTCGAAGGAAGACAAGGACGAGGTGGAAGAACTCATTTAGTTAGTCCAGCTATGGCTGCTGCAGCTGCTATATCTGGAAATTTAGATGATGTTAGAAAATACAATAGTTAAATGAACAAATTCTCAACATTAAAAAGTATTCCTGCATATTTACCAATTGTAAATATCGATACAGATATGATTATTCCAAAGCAATTTCTAAAAACAATAAAAAGAACAGGACTTGGAAAAAATTTATTTTATGAAATGAGATATGACGAAAAAGGTAAAGTAGTAGATGACTTTATCTTAAATAAATCCCCATATGATAATTCTAAGATTTTAATTGCAGGGAATAATTTTGGATGTGGATCATCTAGAGAACATGCGCCATGGGCACTTTTAGACTTTGGTATCACTTGCGTTATAAGTACTAGTTACGCAGATATATTTTATAATAATTGTTTTAAAAATGGAATATTGCCTATTAAAGTTAATGATGAACAGATAAAAGAACTTTCTGAATATTCTAAGAGACAAGAAGAAATTGCAATAAATTTACCAGATCAAAAAATAATTTTTGGGAATAAAGAAATCAAATTTGAATTAGATGAATTTAAAAAAAAATGTTTAATTGAGGGACTAGATGATATTGCACTGTCTTTGGAAATGTCTAATAAAATAATTTCATTTGAAGAAAAATTAAAATCCACAAAGCCTTGGATATTTAATGATTAAAGTCAAAAAAAGAAAATTCTTATTATTACCAGGTGATGGTATTGGTCCCGAGGTTATTGGTGAAGTTAAAAAAATTATAACCTGGTTTAATGTAAATAAATCTCTTGATTTTGATATGGAAGAGGCCTTAGTTGGAGGAGCATCTTACGACAAGCATGGAACACCGATTACAGATGAAGTATTTTATAAATCATTAGAATGTGAAGCAGTTATTTTAGGAGCTGTGGGTGGACCAAAATATGATAATTTAGATTTTTCCAAAAGACCTGAGAGAGCTCTTCTGAAGCTAAGAAAAGAATTAAAATTATTTGCAAATTTGAGGCCTGCAATTTGTTTTAAACAATTAGTTGAGGCATCTACGCTAAAACCTGAAATCGTATCAGGTCTAGACATCATGATTGTTAGAGAATTGACAGGTGGTATTTATTTTGGTGAGCCGAGAGGTATCAAGCCAATTGATAATGGTGAACGTAAAGGAATAAACACTCATACTTATACTTCATCAGAAATTAAAAGAGTTGCTAGAGTTGCATTTGATCTAGCAAAGAAGAGAAACAATAAAGTTACTTCCTGTGAAAAATCGAATGTTATGGAAGCAGGTCAATTATGGAAAGAGGAAGTTCAAAATCTTCACGATAAAGAATTTGAAGATGTTGAGTTAAATCATATGCTTGCAGATAATTGTGCAATGCAACTTTTGAGAAATCCAAAGCAATTTGATGTAATTGTGACAGATAATTTGTTTGGTGATATGTTGTCAGATGAAGCATCTATGTTGACCGGATCTTTAGGTTTATTACCTTCAGCTTCTTTGGGTGCAAAAAATAAAGATGGTGAAATGAGAGCAATGTATGAGCCTGTTCATGGGTCTGCTCCAGATATTGCTGGAAAAGGAATTGCAAATCCAATTGCAACCATCTTGAGTTTTGCAATGGCCCTGAGGTACTCTCTTGACTTAGATAAAGAGGCTGATGACTTAGAAAAAGCAGTGCAAAATGTACTAGATGATGGGTTAAGAACTAAAGATATTATGTCAAAAGGAACAAAAGAAATTTCAACTTCTGGTATGGGAGATGCGATTATTGCATATTTGCAAAAATAAAAAAATTAACTTAATTTGATACTATTAAATTTATGACTGTTTATTCCGCACCTGTGAAAGATATGATGTTCTTATTTGAACATCTAAAAGATAATAAAAATTATAACGAAATTGAAAAATATAAAGAAGTTACTTCTGATCTAGTAAAAGATATCTTAGAGGAAGCTGCAAAAATTAATGAAGAAATGCTTCTTCCTTTAGCAAAAGCTGGAGACGAAAATCCTTGTGTCTATGAAAATGGAGTAGTTAGAACCCCTCCAGGTTATAAAGAGGCATATTCAAAATTTATAGAAGATGGATGGGTATCTTTAACTTGTGATCCAAAATATGGTGGTCAAGGAATGCCAAAAACTGTAAGTGCTTTTTTTGATGAAATGCTTTCATCTTCAAGTTTATCTTTTAAATTATATAGTGAATTAAGTATAGGTGCATATAATTGTATTTTGAGTCATGCAACTGAAGAAATCAAAAACACATATCTTCCTAAAATTGTTGAGGGTAAATGGAGTGGGACAATGTGTTTGACAGAGCCTCAATGTGGAACAGATTTAGGATTAATAAAAACAAAGGCAATTAAAAATGAAAATGGTACTTATAATATAAGTGGACAAAAAATCTTTATTACTTCTGGTGACCACGATTTAACTGAAAATATTATACACCTTGTTTTAGCAAGAACGCAGGACGCACCAAAAGGAACGAAGGGGATAAGTTTATTTTTAGTACCAAAATACGAAATTAATGATGATGGATCAATTGGTCCAAGAAACGGCGTCAATACTGTTTCAATTGAATCAAAAATGGGTATTAAAGGTTCACCGGCATGTGTATTAAGTTTTGATGATGCCAAAGGGTATATGATCGGACCAGAGAACAAAGGCTTAAATTCTATGTTTACAATGATGAACTTAGAAAGAATCGTTGTCGGTATACAGGGATTAGGTCTATCTGAAACAGCTTATCAAACTGCTTTAAGTTATTCTAAAGAGAGAAAACAAGGTAAATCAAATAATAATTCTAATGGAGAAACAGATTTAATTATTAAGCATGCAGATATAAGAAGAAGTTTATTAAATATGAAGTCTATAATTGAGGGAGAAAGATCCTTATCTTTTTGGATGGCTCAGCAGGTAGATGTAAGCTTAAGTCATAGTTCAGAGGAAGTAAAAAAAGATGCATCGGATATTGTAGGTCTTATGACGCCTGTAATTAAGTCATTTTTTACAGATATGGGTATGGAAATAACCAATGAAGCAATTCAGGTTTTTGGTGGCTATGGTTATACAAAAGACCAAGGAATAGAACAATTATTTAGAGATAATAGAATTACACCTATTTATGAAGGAACTAATTCAGTGCAGGCAATTGATTTTGTATTTAGAAAAATAAGTCAGAAAAAAGTTTTTGATAATTTTATGAAATATGTAGAAACAGAAATTCAAGATTGTTCAAAAGTAGATAAATTAAATGAACATGTAAAAAAAATATCTGAATTAAAAAATATATTGTCAGATTTTACTGACTGGATATCTCCTAATGGTAACACACCAAAAGACGATATAAGCGCATCATGTAACGATTATTTAAGATTTTTTGGTTATTTTTGTCTTTCATTTATATGGCTAAAGACAATGAGAAAAAGCTATGAAAATTTGGAAAATAATAAAGAGTTTTATGAAGATAAATTAAATACAGGAAATTACTATTTTGATAAAATTTTGCCTAGAGCTGAGAGCCATTATAAATCTGCTATTTCTGGTAGTAAATATACTATGAGCGCAAAATTTAACTGATGAACAAATATAATCAGAACTTAGATAAAAATCCTTCAAATTATGTCCCGTTAACACCGCTTAGCTTTCTAGAAAGAGCAAAAGATATTTATCCAAATTATGAGGCTTTAGTATATGAAACAAAATCTTTCACATGGACTGAAGTATTTAACAGGTGCATCAAATTTGCAAGTGCACTAGAGAAAATTGGTATTGTTGAAGGAGACACAGTTTCAGTTATGACCTTTAACACTCCAGAGATTTTCGAGGCACATTATTCTGTTCCTATGACAGGAGCTGTTTTAAATACAATTAATTCAAGACTTGATGCAAAAACTGTTGCTTATATTTTAGAACACAGTGAAGCAAAAGTATTAATAATAGACAGGCAATTACATGCTGTTGCAGAAAAGGCTTTATCAACTCTAAAGGACAAACCAATTGTAATTGATGTTCAAGACGATTTTGCAGATCAATCCTTATTAAAAAAAATTGGAGATAGGGAATATGAGGAATTTTTAAATACTGGTGATGAAAATTATATTTGGAAAAAACCAAAGGATGAGTGGCAAGCGATTTCTTTAAGTTATACATCTGGAACAACTGGAAATCCAAAAGGTGTTGTTTATCATCATAGAGGTTCTTATTTAATGTCAACAGGTAGTGCCGTTGCTTGGAATATGCCAAATAGATTAAATTTTTTAACAGTTGTACCAATGTTCCACTGTAATGGATGGGGGTACCCGTGGACAATACCAATGTTAAATGGAAAAACAGTTTGTTTAAGAGCTATTGATGTAAAAAAAATATTTGAATTAATTGAAAAGCATGACATTACCCATTTTGGAGGTGCACCTATTGTACTTAATATGATAACAGGTGCATCACAAAATGATATCAAAGAATTAAAAAACAAAGTTTATGTTTTAACTGCTGGAGCACCACCTCCAAGTATTATTTTCAAAAAAATGAAAGCATTAGGATTTGAGGTAATGCATGTCTACGGTTTAACAGAAACATATGGACATGTTTTACAATGTGCTTGGAATGATGAATGGAATGGTTTTGAAGAAGATAAAATTAATGAAATTAAAGCAAGGCAAGGTGTGAGATTTCCAAACACAGAAGGAGTAGTTGTTTTAGATCCAGAAACTATGAAACCAGTGCCTAAGGATGGAGAAACCATTGGCGAGATAATGATCAAAGGTAATGTTGTTATGAAAGGATATTTTAAGGACAAAGAGGCTACTGAAAAGGCTATGAAAGATGGATGGTTTCACTCTGGCGATTTGGCAGTTATTTATCCAGATGGATACATCAAGGTTAAAGATAGGTCGAAAGATATTATTATTTCAGGTGGAGAGAATATTTCTTCTATCGAAATCGAAAACACACTTTCTAAGCACCCAGCTGTTTCAATTGTTGCAGTAGTAGCAAAACCAGATGAGAAATGGGGAGAAGTTCCATGCGCATTTATAGAGAAAGTGGCAGATAAAGAGACAAATGAAAAAGAATTAATCGATTTTTGTAGAGAAACTCTAGCAGGGTTCAAAATTCCAAAAAAAATAGACTTCTGTGAACTTCCAAAAACATCAACAGGAAAAATCCAAAAATTTGAATTAAGAAAAAGAGCCAAGGAACTTAATTAGATTTCTTTCAAATAAACAACTTACTTTCTTTACAAATAGATAAAAAGATGACACTAAGCTAAAAAATGAAAAACTTTTCAATTGCAAAATCAAGAAGACTTAGAGGTACGCCTTATACATCAAGAATTGAAAAACAAGGTGTTACAGCTTACACAATATACAATCATATGTTGCTTCCTGCTGCATTTGGTTCTTTAGAAGACTCATATCATCATTTAAAAGAGCATGTTCAAGTTTGGGATGTGGCTGCTGAAAGACAAGTAGAGATTACTGGAAAAGATGCTGCAAAATTGGTTCAACTTATGACTTGTAGAGATCTTTCGAAATCAAAAGATGGAAGATGTTATTATTGTCCAATCATAGATGATAATGCTGGATTAATTAATGATCCAGTTGTTCTAAGATTTAATGAGAATAAATGGTGGGTTTCTATTGCAGATACGGATGTAATCTTATTTGCAAAAGGATTGGCAATTGGAAATAAATTTGATGTAAATATTATCGAACCCGAAGTTGACATTATGGCTGTGCAAGGGCCTAAATCATTTAAATTAATGGAAAAAGTTTTTGGTGAAAAAATAACAAATTTAAAATTTTTTGGTTTTGATTATTTTGATTTTGCTGGAGCCAAACATTTAATTGCTCAATCAGGATGGTCTAAACAAGGTGGATATGAAATATATGTAGAGAATAATGAGGCGGGTTTAAAACTATACGATCATTTATTTGAAATCGGAGATGAGTTTAATATTAGAGCAGGATGTCCTAATTTAATTGAACGTATCGAAAGTGGATTACTTTCTCAAGGAAACGATATGGACAATGGAGACAACCCATACGAATGTGGCTTTGATAAATATATTAATATTGATAGTGATGTTGAATTTCTAGGAAAAGAGAAATTGAAAAAAATAAAGTCTGAAGGAATTAAAAGAAAACTAATGGGCGTTAAAATTGATACTGATAAAATAAGCGTAACTGGTTCAATGAATTTAACAGATGAAAAAAATAATATAATCGGAGAACTAAGATCAGGTTGTTACAATCCAACTTTTAAACAGGTAATTGGTATAGCTATGATAAAAAAACCATATTTTGAAGCAAAGCAAACATTCAAAATTGATATAAATGGTAATAGTTTTAACGGAACAGTTTGCGATTTACCTTTCATTTAGTATAAATCTTTAAAATGACTAATATAGCTATCATCGGTGCAACTGGTAATGTTGGAAGAAAGACACTAGAAGTTATAGAAAAAAAGGATATTAAATTTAATAACCTTTTTTTAGTAGCTTCTTCTAATAGTGCTGGAAAAAAAATAAGTTTTAAGGGCAAAGATTATGAAGTCCATGATCTTGAAAAATACGATTTTTCAAATGCAAATATAACTTTTTTTGCAGCAGGTGGTAAAATTGCAGAACAATATGCAGAAAGTGCAGCAAAATTAACAACTGTAATTGATAATTCTAGTTTTTTTAGAATGGATCCTGACGTTCCACTTATTGTACCTCAAGTGAACGCAGAAAAAATTAATGAAATGAAAAAAAATATTGTGGCAAATCCTAACTGCTCAACAGCTCAGTTAGTATTAGCTCTTAAACCATTACATGATTTATATAAAATAAAAAGAGTAATAGTTTCCACCTATCAATCTGTTTCTGGAGGCGGAAAAGCACCTATGGATGAATTGATTGAACAAACTAAATCATATCTTGATGGAAATTCTGTTGAGTCTAAAAATTTTACTAAACAAATAGCTTTCAATATCATACCTCACATTGATGTTTTTTCGGATGATGGATACACAAAAGAAGAATTGAAAATGACTAATGAAACAAAAAAAATACTGGACAAAAATATAGAGCTAACAGCTACGTGCGTCAGAATTCCTGTTCTTGTATCACATTCAGAGTCAGTAAATATAGAGTTTGAAAATCCTTATTCTCTAGAACAAATCAGAGAAGCATTAAATAATGCTGATGGTTGTAGAGTTATAGATAAAAGAGAAAATGGAGGATATAGTACACCAATAGAAGCAACTGGTAGTGATGAAACATTTATCTCAAGAATTAGAGATGATAAAACAAAAGAGAATTCAATTAATTTGTGGATCGTTTCAGATAACCTATTAAGAGGCGCCGCATTAAATTCTGTTGAAATTGCAGAAACAATAATGAAAGCAAATCAAAATGGGAAATAATCCTTTATCTCCTCATATTCAAATTTATAGATGGCATGTTTCATCTTTAGTTTCAATATCTCATAGAATTACAGGAATAATAAATATATTAGCAATAACTTTAATTTGTATCTTTTTTATTTTTTTTTCATTTAGCGAAGGAAGTCATGAATTTATAAAATTATTCCTCCAATCTATTATTGGGAAATTTTTCATCTTGGGTATTACATGGTCTTTTAGTTTTCAAATCTTAAGTGAGATAAGACATTTAATTATGGATTTTGGTTATGGATTTGAGTTAAAAACCACAAAAATTACTGGCTTAATTGTAATATTTGGATCTTTTATATTAACCGTTTCAATTTATTTAATAGGACGAAATTTATTTTAATGAGAGCAGTAACAAAAAAATGGGTATTTTTAAAAGTGAGTTCTCTCATATTAGTACCTTTGATGTTATGGTTTGCTTTAAATTTGGTTAGTATTTATGACAAAAGCTACCTAGAGATATTAACTTTTCTAACTTCTCAACCTTCAAAGTTTATATTTAGTCTTTTTCTTATTTTTGCTTACTTTTTCTCGGCATTAAGCATCAGCGAGGTTTTTGAAGACTATATTAAAGATGAAAAAATCAAAAATGCCGCAAACAAAGCTTTAAATTTTTTTGCTATAACAATCCCTTTAATTACAATATTTGCGGTATTTAAACTAACTATATGAAATCTTATAATATTATTGATCATGAATACGATGTCGTTGTCCTTGGTGCTGGAGGTTCTGGCCTAAGAGCTGCGGTTGGCTTAAGTGAAGCTGGATTAAAAACTGCATGCATTTCTAAAGTCTTTCCAACCAGAAGTCATACATCAGCTGCCCAAGGTGGAATTTCAGCAGCCCTTGGAAACATGGGAGAAGACGATTGGCGTTGGCATATGTACGATACTGTAAAAGGAGCAGATTGGTTAGGCGATCAAGATAGTATTGAATATTTGTGTAAGGAAGCTCCAAAAGCAGTACTAGAATTAGAAAAGTATGGTGTTCCTTTTAGTAGAACAGAAGACGGAAAAATCTATCAAAGACCATTTGGAGGAATGACAAAAAATTATGGAAATGGAATTGTACAAAGAACTTGTGCTGCAGCAGACAGAACTGGTCATGCAATTCTTCATACATTGTATGGTCAAGCACTTAAACATAATACAGAATTTTTTATTGAATATTTTGCATTAGACTTAATTATGAAAGATGGGCAATGCAAAGGTTTAATCGCTTGGAATTTAAATGATGGAACAATTCATCGTTTTAGATCTCACATAACAATCATAGCCACAGGGGGATATGGGAAAGTGTATTACTCAGCAACATCCGCACATACTTGTACTGGTGATGGTAATGCAATGGTATTAAGAGCTGGATTACCTCTTCAAGATATGGAGTTTGTACAATTTCACCCAACAGGAATATATGGACATGGAACACTTATTTCTGAAGGTGTAAGGGGTGAAGGTGGATATTTGGTAAACTCTAAAGGTGAGAGATTTATGGAGAGATATGCTCCTAACGCTAAAGATCTTGCATCAAGAGATGTAGTTAGCAGATCAATGTCAATTGAAATCAATGAGGGAAGAGGTGTTGGTAAAGATCAAGACCATGTTCATTTATATTTAAGTCATTTAGATAAAAAAGTTATTGAAGATAGATTGCCAGGCATCACAGAAGCAGCAAGATTATTTGCAAATGTAGATGTAACTAAAGAACCAATACCAGTTGTTCCAACTGTTCATTATAATATGGGTGGTATACCAACAAATTATAAAGCTGAAGTTTTAACAGTAAACGGATCTCAAAAAACAGTCCCAGGCTTGATGGCGATTGGTGAGGCCGCATGCGTATCTGTGCATGGAGCAAATAGATTAGGTTCAAATTCACTAATTGATTTGGTTGTTTTTGGAAGAGCTGCAGCTAAGAGAGCAGCGGAATTAGTAAAACCTGGTACGCCTCACGAAGAAGTTAGTGAAAGCGAAACTGAAAAATGTCTAAATAGATTTGATAAACTGAGGTATGCAGAGGGAGATAATGGAACTGCTGAACTTAGACTGGCGATGCAAAAAACAATGCAGTCTAAATGCGCTGTATTTAGAACTGAAAAGAATCTTAAAGAGGGCGTAGATGAGATCAGAAAAACCTATGACGGCATGGAATCGATTTCTGTTAAAGATAAATCGTTGGTATTCAATACTGATTTAGTTGAGACTTTAGAATTTGATAATTTAATTAGACAAGCGATAACAACTGTAGATTCTGCATATCACAGAAAAGAAAGCAGAGGAGCTCATGCTCGTGAAGATTATCCGAAAAGAAATGATGAAAAATTTATGAAACATACATTATCTTGGTGTGATGGAAAAAATACTAAAATTGAATACAGAGATGTACACACTTCAACATTAACAAATGAAGTCCAATATTTTCCTCCACAAGAAAGAGTGTATTAATGGTTCAATTAAATTTACCACAAAACTCAAAAGTTAATAAGGGTAAATATTTTAAAGATAAAACTGGTTCAAAGAATATTAGAAAAGTAAATGTTTATAGATGGGATCCAACCACTGGAGAGAACCCAAGGATAGACACATATGAAGTAGATATGGACAATTGTCCATCTAAAGTTTTAGATATACTAAATAAAATTAAAAACGAAATTGATCCAACACTTGCATATAGAAGATCTTGTGCGCATGGAGTTTGTGGTTCATGTGCAATGAATATGGGTGGAAAAAATGGTCTTGCATGTACTAAGCCACATGCAGAAATTAAGGGAGATATAGATATATATCCTTTGCCTCACTTAAAAGTAAAAAAAGATTTAATAGGAGACTTAAGTGGACTATATAAACAATACCAATCCATTGAACCTTGGTTAAAAAATAATTCAAAAAGTGAAACAACAGAAATTCATCAATCTCCAGAAGATAGAGCTAAACTTGATGGAGCTTATGAATGTATAATGTGTGCTTGTTGTTCTACTTCATGTCCTAGTTATTGGTGGAACGGTGATAAGTATTTAGGTCCTGCAGTTTTATTACAAGCTTATAGATGGATAATGGATAGCAGAGACGAAGATAGAAAGGAAAGACTTCAAAAGGTTGCAGACGAACTTAAGCTTTATAGATGCCATACTATTTTGAACTGCACTAACGCATGTCCAAAAGGATTAAATCCAGCAAAAGCTATTGCTGAGATAAAGAAAATGCTTGCAACCACATAATTACTTATTTAAATACATCCATGAATTTAATTGAGCATTTTATCGATGGTAAAATTGTTTCAGGTACATCTGATAGAAAAGGAAAAGTATTTAATCCTGCTATAGGCAAACAAGAGTCTGAGGTTAGACTTGGCACAAAACAAGATCTTGATTTAGCAGTACAAAAAGCAAAAAAAGCATTTGAAACATGGTCAAATGTAACTCCAATACAAAGAGCTAGAATTATATTTAAATACAAAGAAATAATTGAAAAAAATTCTGACCTGCTAGCCAAGATGATTGTATCAGAGCATGGAAAAGTTTATGAAGATGCTAAAGGTTCTCTCACAAGAGGATTAGAGGTAGTTGAATTTGCATGTGGAATTCCGCAAATGCTAAAAGGTGACTTTACAGAAAATGTAGGTACAAACATTGATAGCTGGTCAGTGAGACAGCCATTAGGTGTATGTGCAGGTATTACACCATTTAATTTTCCTGCAATGGTTCCAATGTGGATGTTTCCAATGGCAATAGCTTGCGGAAATACATTTGTATTAAAACCTTCTGAAAAAGATCCATCTTGTCCATTAAAACTTGTAGAGCTATTTAGTGAAGCTGGTTTACCAGATGGGGTTTTAAATGTTGTTAATGGAGATAAAGAAGTTGTAGATGCAATTTTGGAACATAAAGATATATCCGCAGTAAGTTTTGTTGGATCAACACCTATTGCTAAATACATTTATGAAAATGCAGCCAAAAATGAAAAACGTGTTCAAGCTCTTGGAGGAGCTAAAAATCATTGTGTTGTAATGCCAGATTGTGATTTAGATCAAGCAGTAAACGGTCTAATGGGTGCAGCATATGGTTCTGCAGGAGAAAGATGTATGGCTCAATCTGTTGCTGTTGCTGTTGGTAATGTAGGTGACAAACTAGTCGATGAATTATCTAAAAAAGTGGAAGCTTTAAAAATTGGACCAGGCATGGATAAGAATTCTGAAATGGGTCCTTTAGTAACAAAGGAGCATCTTGAAAGAGTAAGAGGTTATGTTGATTTAGGTATTAAAGAAGGTGCAGACCTTGTAGTTGATGGAAGAGATATCAAACTTCAAGGTTATGAAGACGGTTATTATATTGGCGGTTGCTTATTTGATAATGTTAAAAAAGATATGAGAATTTACAAAGAGGAGATATTTGGACCTGTATTATCTGTTGTCAGAGCTAAAGATTTTAATGAAGCATTAAATTTAATTAATGACCATGAGTTTGGTAATGGAACAAGTATTTATACAAGAGATGGAGATGCAGGAAGAACATTTGCAAATCAAATTAAAGTAGGAATGGTTGGAATTAATATCCCTATCCCTGTGCCAGTTGCTTTTCATAGTTTTGGTGGATGGAAGAGATCATTATTTGGAGATCAACATATGCACGGTCCAGAAGGAGTTAGATTTTATACTAAATTAAAAACAATTACTTCGAGATGGCCTTCAGGTGTTAGATCAGATCCTGAATTTATAATGCCAACAATGAAATAGTAAAATGTCAAAAATATCATTAATAGGAGCTGGACAAATAGGGGGAACTTTAGCACATTTAATTGGACTAAAGGAACTTGTTGATGAAGTAGTATTATTTGACGTAGCAAGTGGAATTGCTAAAGGTAAAGCATTGGATATTGCACAGTCTTCATCTGTTGATGGATTTAATGTAAAATTTTCAGGTACTGATAATTATGAAGATATAAAAAATTCAGATGTAATCATTATTACGGCTGGTGTTCCAAGAAAACCAGGAATGAGTAGAGATGATTTATTAGGAATAAATTTAAAAATTATAAAACAAGTTGCTGAAGGTATAAAGCAGCATGCACCAAATGCCTTTGTTATATGTATTACAAATCCATTGGATGTAATGGTTATGGCTTTTCAAAAATTTTCTGGACTATCGCCTGACAAAGTTGTTGGAATGGCTGGAATATTGGACACATCAAGATTTAAACTATTTTTATCTTTAGAGTTAGATGTGCCTGTTAAAGAAATTGAGGCAATGGTAATGGGAGGTCATGGAGATACTATGGTTCCTCTACCAAGATTTACAAAAGTTTCAGGCAGACCATTATTAGATTTAGTAAAAGAAGGAAAAATTTCAAAAGATAAATTGGAAAGTATAAATCAAAGAACTAGAGATGGAGGTGCTGAAATTGTTAAATATTTAGAAAAAGGTTCAGCATTTTATGCACCGGCAGCTTCAGGTGTTGAAATGGCAGAAGCATACTTAAAAGATAGCAAAAAAATGCTCCCTTGTGCTGCTCATTTAAATGGACAATACGGAATAAGCAATATTTACGCTGGAGTGCCAGTAATTGTTGGAAAGAACGGTATAGAAAAAATCGAAGAAATTGAGCTAGATGAAAATGAAAAATCTGAGTTTAATAACTCAGTAGATGCTGTAAAAAAATTATGGGAAGCTGCATCCAAAATTGATCCTAGTTTAAATAACTAGTTAATGAATATTCACGAACACCAAGCAAAGAATATACTCAGAAAATATGGAGCTAAAGTTCCGGATGGAGTTTATGCTCTAGATGTAAATGAATTATTGGAAAAAGCTAAAAATCTTAAAACTGATAAATATGTGTTGAAAGCACAAATTCATGCTGGAGGCAGAGGTAAAGCTGGTGGAGTTAAAATAGTAAATGATTTAAAAAGTCTTGAAACAGAGGCAAAATCCTTGTTTGGAAAAAAATTAATCACTCATCAGACAGGACCTAGTGGAAGAATTGTTAAAAGATTATATGTCGAAGTTTCATCTAACATTGATAAAGAATTTTATTTGTCTTGCGTTGTAGATCGTGCAAGCTCAAAGATAGCTTTTATCTCAAGTGATCAAGGGGGTATGGATATAGAAGAAGTCGCAATCAAATCTCCTGAGAAAATTTTAACAACAAAAGTAGACTTAGATAACGAAATATCTGATGAAAATTGTACTAAAATAATAAGTATTTTTAATCTAGATGAAGAAACAAAAGAGCAAGGAATTAGTCTAATCAAGTCCATATACAAATTATTTATAGAAACGGATGCTAATTTAATTGAAATTAATCCTTTAATTTTAACAAAAGAAAAAGAGTTGATTTGTTTAGATGCAAAAATGAATTTTGATGGAAATGCTTTATTCAGACATCCAGAACTAATTGAGTTGAGAGACCTTAATGAAGAAGAAGAAACAGAGATAGAAGCTAGCAAGCATGATTTAGCATATATTAAACTTGATGGAACAATTGGATGCATGGTTAATGGAGCTGGACTTGCAATGGCAACTATGGACATAATTAAATTATATGGAAAGGAACCAGCAAATTTTTTAGATGTTGGTGGTGGGGCTTCTAAAGAAAAAGTGGCAGCTGCTTTTAAAATAATTTTATCAGATAAAAATGTTAAAGGAATATTGATTAATATTTTTGGCGGAATAATGAGATGTGATGTTCTTGCCCAAGGTGTTGTGGATGCTGCAAAAGAAATAAAAATGAATGTTCCTTTAGTTGTAAGATTAGCCGGAACAAATTTTGAAGAGGGAAAAAAAATACTTGATAATTCAGGTCTTGAGTTAATTTCTGCATCTGATTTATCAGACGCTGCCAAAAAAATTGTAGAGGCTATTAAATAAATGTCAGTTTTAGTTAATAAAAACACAAAGTTAATTTGCCAAGGTTTTACGGGTAGTCATGGAACCTTTCATTCGGAGCAAGCAATTAAATATGGAACAAATTTAGTCGGAGGGGTTACACCAAAAAAAGGTGGTCAAACTCATCTAGATAGACCAGTATTTAATACAGTAAAGGAAGCAGTCGATAAAACCGGTGCCAACGCAACTATGATTTATGTTCCTGCGAAATTTGCATCTGCAGCAATCATAGAAGCCATTGAAGCTAACTTAGAATTAATTGTTTGTATCACTGAGGGAATACCAGTTCTTGATATGATTAAGGTCAAAAAAAAGTTACTTAATTCAAAATCAAGATTAATCGGTCCCAATTGTCCAGGGATAATCACTCCCGATGAATGCAAGATCGGAATAATGCCAGGAAATATACATAAAAAGGGTTCTGTTGGTATTGTATCAAGATCCGGAACTTTGACCTACGAGGCTGTCGCACAAACTACAGAAAATGATTTGGGGCAATCAACATGTATAGGTATAGGTGGTGATCCAATCAATGGCACAAATTTTATTGATTGCTTAGATTTATTTTTAAAAGATGAGGAAACTAAATCAATTTTAATGATTGGTGAAATAGGTGGATCAGCTGAAGAAGAAGCAGCTGAATTTGTAAAAAATCATGAAATAAAAAAACCCATGGTTGGTTTTATTGCAGGTGTTACAGCACCACCGGGTAGAAGAATGGGACATGCAGGCGCCATAATATCAGGTGGCAAAGGCGGGGCCAAAGATAAGATCAAAAAAATGGAAGATTGTGGTATAGAAGTTGCCACATCCCCTTCAGAAATTGGAAAAACATTGTTAAATAAATTGTCCAATTGAAAACAAAATTTAGTATTATATTAAAATAAAATGAGCTCTCCTAAAAATCTGGAATATAAAAAAACATCATTTCTAAATAAAGCGAATAG
>CACBWM010000014.1 GCA_902542975.1 uncultured Pelagibacteraceae bacterium
TTTCGCCTTGCATAAATTCCTCTAATTTGTGTAAAGTTAAATTAATTCTATGATCTGTAACTCTGCCTTGAGGAAAATTATAGGTTCTTATTCTTTCTGATCGATCTCCAGTTCCAATTTTATTTTTTCTATCTTGAGATCTTTCTTTATCAATTTTTTGTCTTTCATAATCATAAATTCTAGATCGTAATATTTTTAGTCCTTTTTCTTTGTTTCTAATTTGTGATTTTTCATCTTGTTGACTAACTACAATTCCTGTAGGAATATGAGTAATTCTTACGGCTGAATCAGTTGTATTAACGCTTTGACCTCCTGGGCCACTACTTCTAAATACATCAATTCTTAAATCTTTATCATCTATCTTTATATCTATATCTTCTGCTTCAGGTAAAACTGCTACTGTAGCAGCTGAAGTATGAACCCTTCCTTGAGTTTCTGTATCGGGCACTCTTTGTACACGATGAACCCCACTTTCATATTTTAGCGAGGAATAAATATTTTTACCTTTAATTAAAGCAATTATTTCTTTCAAGCCACCAGCGTCACTTTTTGAAATAGATATTATTTCAATATTCCAATTTTTTTTTTGGCTTACCTTTTCGTACATTTTATATAAATCTGATGCAAATAAACTTGCTTCTTGACCTCCAGTTCCTGCTCTTATTTCAATAATAGCATTTTTGCTATCTGCAAGATCTTTTGGAAGTAAGAATAATTTTATTTTTTTTTCATTGATTTGATAATTTTTTTCTAAATTTTCAAACTCACTGATTGCAAATTTTTTCATTTCTGCATCAGAGCTTTTATCATTTATAATATTTTTTAAATCCTCGGTTTCTTTTTGGTAATTTAGATATTCTTTTGCATGACCAACTATATCGTTCAAATCTGAATATTCTTTTGAAATTTCTGCATATTTTTTTTTTTCTATCTCTCCTGAGGATAGTTCCTTCTCAAGTTTAGTATGTCTGTCGATTAAACTTTGAACTTTTGCTATTGGTAACATTGATTTATTTATTATAAGTTTGATGCTTTTTCTTCCACTAAAGAAACAATCTTATTAATCATATCTTTTGTCATTACTTTTTCTGTTTCTAAGCCATTCAAATATAACATGTGATTATCTTTACCACCGCCTGTAATACCAATTTCTGTTTGTTTTGCTTCCCCTGGTCCATTAACAACACAACCAATGATTGATAATGTAATTGGTTTTTTTATATGAGATAATCTTTTCTCTAATTCTTTCACGGTTTTAATAACCTCAAAAGCCTGCCTAGCACATGACGGACATGAAATAATTTTTACACCCCTATTTCTTAAATTTAGAGATTTTAAAATTTCATTGCCAACTTTTATTTCCTCAACAGGATCATCGGAAAGTGATACTCTTACAGTATCTCCGATACCATCTAATAATAAACTACCAAATCCTATTGAGGTTTTAATACTGCCAGGCAAATAACTGCCTGCTTCGGTTATTCCTAGGTGAAGAGGGTAATCTGTTTTTTTTGACAATAACCTGTATGCTGCTATGGATAAAAAAACATCCGAAGATTTAACACTAATTTTAAAATTTGAAAAATCCATATCTTCAATTATTCTTATATTTCTCAAAGCACTGTCTACTAAAGCCTCAGGACAAGGTTCTTTATATTTTTCTAGGATGTCTTTTTCAAGTGACCCAGCATTTACACCAATTCTAATCGAACAATTATTATTTTTTGCAGCGGAAACAACTTCTGCAACTCTTTTTGTATCTCCTATATTTCCAGGATTAATTCTAAGACAATCTGCACCGTTCTCTGCAGCTTCAATTGCTCTCTTATAATGAAAATGGATATCTGCAACTAGAGGAACATCCACATGTTTAATTATTGTTTTTAAAGCTTCTGTTGACTTACTATCAGGGCATGAAACTCTGACGATATCTGCGCCAGCTTCGGTAACTTTATGAATTTGTTCTATTGTAGATTTATGATCAGTTGTCAATGTATTGGTCATTGTCTGAACAGTGATTGGATTGTTTCCACCAACTTTGATTTTACCTACACTTATCTCTTTAGTCTTCTTTCTATTTATTTTTCTAAATGGCCTAATTTCAGATGTCATTTGTCTAACTTAAATTCTTTATGCAAACATTTTACAGCTTTTGATGCATTTATGCTTTTTATTAAAACTGATATTTTAATTTCTGAAGTTGAAATAACCTGTATATTTATATTTTTTCTTGCAAGTGCTTGAAACATTCTAAATGTAACGCCTGGAGTAGTAATCATTCCAACACCTATTATTGATACTTTCGATACATTTTTATCAAATATTAATTTTTTAAAAACTATATTTTTATTTTTGTTTATAATTTTTTTTGTTTTATTCAAATCATTTGACTTGATTGTAAATGTAAGATCTGTTTGCTTGCCATCAGCAGATATATTTTGAACTACCATATCTACGTTTATCGAATTTTGTGAAAGTGGTTTAAATATCGAGGCTGCTATGCCTGGTCTATCTTTAACTCCTAATAAAGTAACTTTCGCGTCATTATCTGTGGAAGAAATTCCTGTGATAATTTTATTATTAATAATATTTTTTCTTTTTGTAATTAATGTGCCAGATCTGTTTATAAATGATGATTTTACTTCAATATTTATCCTATTTAATCTTGCATCTTGTATAGAATCTGGTTGCATTACTTTTGATCCTAATGAGGCCATTTCTAACATTTCTTCATAAGATATATTTTTAATTTTTCTTGCAGAATTAAGTTTATTTGGATCTGTTGTATATACCCCCTCAACATCTGTGTAGATGACACATCGATCAGCTTTAAAAAACTTTGCAACCATAATTGCGCTTGAATCTGAGCCACCCCTACCAATAGTTGTAATATTTGAATTTTTATCCACACCTTGGAATCCAGCTATAATAGGAATTCCTCCAGATTTTAAAAATTTTAAAATTTTATTTTTATTTATATATTTAATTCTTGAATATTTGTATTTACCCTCTGTTATAATTGGTATTTGCCAAGCCATCCAAGATCTAGAGTTTAAACCATTTGCTGCTAGATGGCCTGCTAACAATGAACATGAAATCTGCTCACCTGCAGAAACTAAAACATCATATTCATTATCAGGAAAATTTTCAGTGATTTTTTTTGACATATTGATCAACTTATTGGTAGTACCACTCATCGCAGATGACAAAACTATTACCCTATATTTTTTTGAGTAAGATTTAATTATTTTTGATACTTTTTTAATTCTTTGAATTGACCCAACTGAAGTACCGCCAAATTTTAATACAATAATTTTCATTGGTAGTTTTATTTACAAGCTTTATAATATTGATAAAATACATCTTATTTATAATGTCAATAAAGAATGAGCAATAATACTATAAACAAAGAAGAAGTAGAAAAATTTAGCAAAATTGCTGAAGAATGGTGGAATCCTAATGGAAAATTTAAACCACTTCACAAATTTAATCCAATTAGAATAGATTACATAAAAAACAATATTATTAAAGATTTTAACATTTCATCAAATCACAAACCATTAAAAGGAATAAGTATTCTTGATATTGGATGTGGAGGAGGTTTGCTATCTGAACCTTTGGCAAGACTTGGAGCAGAAGTTGTAGGTATCGATGCGTCCAAAAAAAATATTGATATTGCAAAACATCATTTAAAAAAAAGCAATTTAAAAATTGAATATCATGATAAGTCACCAGAGAATTTTGATTATGAAAAAAAATTTGATGTAATTCTTAATATGGAAATAGTTGAACATGTCGAAGATATTCCTAAATTTATAAATCAAAGTACAAAATTTTTAAAAAACAATGGTTTAATGTTTATTGCCACCTTAAACCAAACATTAAAATCTTATGTATTTGCAATAATAGGGGCTGAATATATTTTAAGATGGCTTCCAATAGGAACACATGATTGGAATAAATTTGTAAAACCTGAAAATCTAGAAAATATCTGCAATAAAAACTCACTTACATTAAAAAGTATTGATGGAGTTAAATTTAATCCTTTTTTAAATAAGTGGAAACTTTCAAATGACAAATCTGTAAATTATATATCAAAGTTCAAAAAGAGTTAATTTTCCTTATCTTCAATCCATGGAATGGTTGATGTCTCTATACCTTCCTCTTTTAGTTCCTTAACGTCTTCAATTGATGCTTTGCCAAAAATATTTTTTTTATTCTTTTTTTTGCTGTAATGAATAGACCTAGCCTCATAAGCAAAATTTTCTCCGACATATTCAAAGTTTTCTTTTACAAATTTTTGATATTCTCTTAATTTTTTTTTAACATTTTTATAATTCTTGTAAGCTTTATCTTGTTTGAAAGTAGAATTAGCTAAATTTGGCTTCATCAAAGACTTTTCAATTTTTTGAGAATTGCAAGTCTGACAATTAAGAAGCTTTAGTTTTTTTAATTTATCAAACTCTTTTGAGCTCGCAAACCAACTTTCAAACTCAAGTTTACAACTTTTACAATTCAATAGATATTTGATCATTAATTTTATTTAGTTGTAATATAATATATTTCAATATCTAGGATCTATAATCTGCATTAATCTCAATATATTCATTAGATAGATCCATAGTGTAGGCTGTAAACTTTTTACTACCTATAGATAGATCAACTATAATCTCAATTTTTTCATTTTTCATGTACTCACTTAAAGTATTTTCGTCATAATTTTTATCCAATCTACCATTGTTAAGAATTAGATTGGACCCTAATGAAATTGATAATTTTTCAGGATTAATGACAGCACCACTCATTCCAATTGCCATCGCTATTCTTCCCCAATTAGGGTCTTCTCCAAAAATTGCTGTTTTGACTAATGGTGAGTTAGCTATTGAGAAACAAATATTTTTTGCATCTTTCTCTGTCTTGCAATTAAGGCATTTTATTGTAACAAATTTAGTTGCTCCTTCTCCATCACTCGCAACTCTTTTTGCTAAATTTAACATAACTTCATGAACACAATTAATGAATTGTTTTATTTTTGGATCTTTAATACTTCTTATCTCTTTATTATGGGCTTTGCCTGTTGAAAAAATAGATACCATATCATTAGTGCTAGTATCTCCATCACAAGTGATAGCATTAAATGTAGACTTAATGTTTAAATTAAGTACCTGTTTCAAAATTGATGAAGAAATATTCGCATCTGTAAAAATAAATCCTAAAGTTGTAGCCATATTCGGAAAAATCATTCCAGACCCTTTTGCGATACCATATATTTTTATTTCAGTACCTCCTATTTTACATTCTGCCATTGATAATTTTGGTTTTGTGTCTGTTGTCATAATTCCTAATGCTGCTTTAATCCAAATAAGTTTGTTTTGATTATATTTTATTTTTTCAACTAAATTTTTAGTATTATTTAATATTATATTTTCAGGAAATTTTTCTCCTATGGTTCCTGTGCAGGCAAATAATATTTGGTTGGGTTTAATTTCTCTAGGTTTATCCTCATCTGAAATTTGTTTGGATGTTAATAATTTTGATAAATTTAAGGAGATCCTTTTAAGGGAATTGTATCCGTCCTTTCCTGTCAAAGCATTTGCATTTCTTGTATTAACTAAAATCCCAAAAATTTTTTTTTCTTTAATCTTTTTGTTCCATTTTATATTTTCAGAAACAAGTTTGGATTGAGTATAAACATTCGCATAATTTGCACCTTCTCTAAAATAAAATAAAACTAAATCATCTCTTTTTTTATCGTAAAGACCACAGCTGATAGTTGATATGGACAATCCATCAATATGCTCAAGATCTTGGAAATGTCCTATTTTAGAGTCTTTGTGTTTTTTATCAAAAAAGTTGTTTATGCTAAAATCCATGCTATTTAATTTTTTAAATAAATAACTATATAATTTATAATTATTAAAACATCAAAAATATGCTTAATCCTCTAAACATTATCAGCAAATTTATAAAAAGTGGAAATCAAAAAGAACTAGACAGAATTCAGAAAATTGTAAAAAAAATTAATCAACTAGAGAATGAAGTTAGCAAATATGAGGATAAATATTTTCCAAGAAGAACAGATGAATTTATTACTAAATTAAAAGAAGGAGGAAAATTAGACGATTTACTGCCTGAAGCATTTGCTTTGGTAAGGGAGGCTTCAAAACGGATAAATAATGAGAGACATTTTGATGTTCAGCTAATTGGTGGAATTGCATTGCACGAAAATAAGATTGCAGAAATGAAAACAGGTGAAGGTAAAACGCTTACTATTGTTCTTGCAGCATATCTTAATGCGCTAGATAAAAAAGGTGTTCATATAGTTACAGTAAATGACTACTTAGCAAAAAGAGATAGTATAAATATGGGTAAAATTTACAGTTTTTTAGGTTTAACTTGTGGATATATTAATTCAAACCATTCTGATGAAGAGAGAAAAGAGAACTACAACAAAGATATAACATACGCTACTAACAGTGAGTTAGGTTTTGATTTTTTGAGAGACAATATGAAATATTCAAGATCTGAAATGGTTTTAAGAGAACATAACTTTGCAATAGTTGATGAAATTGATTCTTGTTTAATTGATGAGGCCAGAACACCTTTGGTAATTTCAGGAGCTGCAGAAGATAAAACAATGCAATACATCTCTGTAGATAGATTGATCAAAAATTTAAAAAAAACAGATTTTG
Organism: uncultured Pelagibacteraceae bacterium; assembly: GCA_902542975.1. Taxonomy (GTDB): domain Bacteria; phylum Pseudomonadota; class Alphaproteobacteria; order Pelagibacterales; family Pelagibacteraceae; genus Pelagibacter. The sequence goes on from CACBWM010000014.1 coordinate 6,693, forward strand.
ATTTAGATGAAAAAGAAAAAAATATTCTGTTAACAAATGAAGGTATCGATAACATAGAAAAAGTATTTTCCAAAGCTGGTATTTTAAAAAATAACAATTTTTATGACCCAGAAAATTTACATTTAGTTCATCATGTAAACCAAGCTTTAAGGGCAAATTATTTATTTGAGAATGGAAGAGATTATATAGTTAAAGATAACGAAATAATTATAATTGATGAACAAACAGGTAGGCAATTGCCAGGTAGAAGATTTGGTGATGGACTTCATCAAAGCTTGGAAGCTAAAGAAAAAATAGAAGTTAAAGCTGAAAATCAAACATTGGCGTCAATAACCTATCAAAATTTTTTTAAGTTGTATGATAAATTGGCAGGTTGCACAGGAACAGCACAAACAGAATCTGCAGAATTTTTCGAAATTTATAACTTGCCGGTTTTACAGATACCTACCAACAAAGATATGATAAGAAATGATTTTAATGACCAAATCTTTAGAACAAGTTTAGAAAAAGATAAGGCAATCGTTCAAAAAATAAAAGAATGTAATGAAATCGGACAACCAATATTGGTTTTTACATCTAGCATAAATAAATCTGAGCATTACTCTACTCTGTTAGAAAAAGAGAAAATAAAACATATTGTTTTAAATGCCAAAAATCACGAGAAAGAAGCAGAAATTATTGCAAACGCAGGCAGAATAAATTCTGTAATTATTACAACAAGTATATCAGGGAGAGGTGTTGATATTAAATTGGGAGGACAGGATCAATCTGAAAAGGAGGATGTAAAAAAAAAGGGAGGTTTATTTGTAATCGGAACAGAAAGAATGGAAAGTAGGAGAGTAGATAATCAAGCAAGAGGACGATCTGGAAGACAGGGGGATGAAGGAAGTTCAATATTTTTTGTCAGTTTAGAAGATGATTTAATGAGATTGTTTGGCTCAGAAACAATGAATTCAATGCTAGAAAAGCTTGGTCTTAAAGATGGTGAAAGTATTGATCATCCTTGGATAAATAAAGCAATTGAAAGAGCGCAACAAAAAGTTGAAGCAAGAAACTTTGATATAAGGAAAACGCTTATCAAATTTGATAATGTTCTTAATGACCAAAGACATGTAATTTTTGAACAACGAAAAAATGTAATAAATGACAAAGCAAAGGAGAATTATTCAGATATTTTTCTTGAAGAGGTCTTAGAAAATTTAAAAAGGCAAAAAATAGTATACGAAAAATCTCCAAATTCTAAAGAATTTCCAAATGCTTTAAAGCAGACTTTAGGTAAATCAATAACTAATGATGAATTAGATGAAATTTTAAATTCAGATCTAAAAACAATGGAAAAAAAAATAAAAGATAAATTTATAAGTAATAGAGATGAAAGAAATAATTTATTAGGCGTTGAACAAGGAAAAGAAATTGAAAAAAGAATATTGGTACAAATTATAGATCAAAACTGGAAATCACATATTCAATACCTAGAGCAATTGAGACAAGTAATTGGTTTAAGATCTTATGGACAAAGAGATCCTCTAGTTGAGTACAAAAAGGAAGCTTTTCTATTATTTGAAAATTTACTTGGAAAATTAAAAACTGATCTTGTAACAATGCTTCTAAATTTAAGAATAATAGAAAAAGATGATAGTCAGACTAAAACAAGTGATAATATTAAGAATGATCCAAAATGCCTACTTGTAAAAAATAAAGAAGGAAAAATATCTAGAAATGAAAGATGTGAAGCTACTGGAAAAAAATTTAAAAATTGTTGCGGTGCCTTATAAATTAAAAAATCACTGTTAATAAAATTAATAATAGAAGAATTGATGTAGTTGAAATAAATAATTTTTTATTAGTTTTAATTTTTAAAATCAAATTTTGAAAGAGATTATTTTTAATAGTAAGTTTATCTTGATTCGTTGCATTAGTGGTGAAGCCTTTATTCCTTCCAATATCTAAAAACTTATTCTTTCTTTGATTTAATATTTCTTCCTCATTTAACGTAAGAAATTTACTTAAGTTTCTATCAATAGCATTTCGTACATTATCTAAAATAAGATCTTTATCTCGATGCGCACCACCCAAAGGTTCGGGTATTATCTCATCTATAATTTCTAGTTTTAAAAGATCTTTCGCTGAAAGTTTCATTGCTTTCGCAGCTTCTAAAGTTTTTGTTGGATCTCGCCAAAGTATGGTTGCACATCCCTCTGGAGATATTACTGAATATATTGCATTCTCTAACATCAATACTTTACTTGAAGAAGCTAATGCAATAGCACCACCAGAGCCTCCTTCGCCTATAATTATAGATAAAGTTGGAACAGTCAGTTGCATAGAACATTCAATAGACTTTGCAATTGCTTCCGCTTGTCCTCTTTCTTCAGCACCAACTCCAGGGTATGCACCTGGAGTATCAACAAAATTAATAATTGGTATTTTGAATTTATTAGCTAAATTCATTAATCTTATTGTTTTTCTGTAACCTTCTGGTCTCATCATTCCAAAATTTCTCTCAATCCTTGTATCTAAATTTTCGCCCTTTTCCTGTCCTATTACTAAAACTGACTTAGAATTAAATTTACCAAAACCACATATTACAGACTTATCCTCTCCATAAAATCTATCCCCAGAAAGTGAAATAAATTCATCAAATAAATTATCAATAAAAAATTTTGATTTAGGTCTATCCTCGTGTCTTGCAACCAATGTTGTCTGCCATGCATCTAGATTTGAATATACATCGTTAAGTTTTTTATCTATTTCATTTTGTAAATCTGTTATTTTAGTTGTATCAACTTCTGAAATGCCGTCTTGATTATAAGGATCTTTTAATTTATCTAATTCTGTTTCTAAGTTTTTTATATCTGTCTCAAAATTTAAATAATTTTTCATTGCTTTATTATATATAATTTTTTGGCGATAAAATGATGAAATTACAAAAATTATATTCTTTTCGGATGAAAAATAACATTTTTTTAAATAAAGTAATGACATAATTTATTGATTGTCATATACAACGGTTTCTAAATTTAAAATTTATGGGTGATTCATTTATTAAAATAAATACTTTATCTGTTTCTAAGAATTTGGTTGATTTTGTAAAAAATGAACTTCTTACAGGATTAGATGTTAACGAAAAAGATTTCTGGGATGGATTTGATAAAAGTATTAATGAACTTGCGCCAATCAATAAAAAGTTATTAGAAGTTCGTGAAACTCTTCAATCTGAAATTGATTTATGGTTAAAAAAAAACAGAAATGGAGAATTTAATTATCAAGAGTATAAGAATTTTTTAAAAGAAATTGGATATTTAAAAGAAGAAGGGAATGATTTCAAAATAGATACCAAAAAGCTTGATCGTGAAATTTCAAGCATTGCAGGTCCTCAACTTGTAGTTCCTATAATGAACTCTAGATATACATTAAATGCTGCTAATGCTAGGTGGGTGAGTCTTTACGATAGTTTATATGGAACAGATTTAATTGAGTCAGAAGAAACCGGAAGTCAAAAGTATGATCCTCTAAGAGGACAAGAGGTAATAAGATATGCACGTGATTTTCTAAATGACCACTTCTCTATTAATGAAATTCATTGGAAAGATATAAATGGATTTAAAATAAAGGGAAGTGACTTGAAAATTTTAAAAGATGATAAAGAGTTTGAGCTAATAGATAAAAATAAATTTATTGGATACAGAGGAGAGCCTAATAATCCAACAACAATAATTTTAGAAAATAATAATTTAAAAATTGAGATAATAATTAACCCAAAAGCATTTAGTGCTGTTCAAGATGCTGCGGGAATAAGTGACATAATTATAGAATCTGCAATATCTACAATATGTGATAACGAAGATAGTGTTGCAGCAGTAGATTCAGAAGATAAAATATTATGTTACAGAAATTGGTTGGGTTTGATGAAAGGAACTCTAAAATCTGTCTTCGAAAAGGATGGAAAAACTTTAGAAAGAAAACTAAATCCAGATAGAAGTTATATTTCAAAAGATAATAAAAAAGAAAAATTACATGGTAGAAGCTTACTTTTAATTAGGAATGTTGGTCATCTAATGACTAATTCAGCAATTATTTTAGAAGATGGTTCTGAGGTCCCAGAAGGTATCATGGATGCATTTATTACAACTGCTGCAGCAATTCATGATTTAAAAAGAAAAGGTAACTCAAGAACTGGATCTATATACATTGTAAAACCGAAAATGCATGGACCTGAAGAGACTGCTTTTACAGATAAAATATTCACAAGAGTTGAAGAAGTATTAAAACTTGAAAAGAATACGATTAAATGCGGTATTATGGATGAAGAGAGAAGAACATCTGTAAACTTAAAAGAATGTATCAGAACATTAAAAAGCAGGGTTTTTTTCATTAATACAGGTTTTTTAGACAGAACCGGAGATGAAATGCATACATCAATGGAAGCAGGTCCAATGATAAAAAAAGGTGACATGAAAAAATCAAAGTGGATATCTGCTTATGAAAATAACAATGTTGTTGTTGGTTTAAAATGTGGATTTTCAGGTGTTGCACAAATAGGTAAAGGTATGTGGGCTATGCCAGATAAAATGAAAGACATGATAGATCAAAAAATATCACATCTTGAAGCCGGAGCGAATTGTGCATGGGTACCATCTCCCACAGCAGCTTCTTTACATGCAATGCATTACCATAAGTTAAATATTTTTGAAAAGCACAAAAAATTAAATGAAAATAAAATTAATTACATTGACAATTTATTAACTATACCAATTGCAGATAGACCAAATTGGAGCAAAGAAGAAATAAATAATGAGTTATGTAACTCAGCTCAAACAATATTAGGATATGTTGTTAGATGGGTAGATCAAGGGATAGGGTGCTCTAAAGTTCCAGACATAAATAATGTTGGATTAATGGAGGATAGAGCAACACTAAGAATATCATCACAACATATAGCAAACTGGTTGCATCATGGTATTTGCTCAAATAGACAAGTTTTAGAAATTCTAAAAAAAATGGCAAAGATTGTTGATAAACAAAATCAAGGTGATCCAGAATATCAAAATATGTCACCTAATTTCGACAAGTCAATATCTTTTAAGGCAGCATGTGAATTGATTTTTCATGGTAAGTCACAACCTTCGGGCTATACTGAACCTCTATTGCATTTAAATAGGTTAATTAAAAAAAGTTAATTATAAAAATTTATATATCTCTTCTATTTTTAAAAGCAGATATAAGTGTTCCATCATCTGAAGTTTCAATTTCTCCACCAACAGGCAAACCTTGAGCTAATTTTGAAATTTTTACATTTGTATTTTTTAAACTATCCTGAATGTAAAAAGCAGTGGTTTGCCCTTCAACGGTAGCGCTTGTTGCTAAAATCACTTCATCAATATTATCATTTTTTATTCTTTCAATTAAAGAATTAATTAGCAAATTTTCTCTATTATTGGTGTTATCGGTATCAGAAATCGTGCCACCTAAAATATGATAATAACCTTGAAAAATAGATGAACTTTCTATTGCCCATTGATCTGAAATGTTTTCGACTACACAAATTTTATCATATTTTTTTTCTACTAAACTACAGTTATTATATTGGCAATTAATTGTATTAGGTTTTAATGTTCCACATATTTTACAACGTTCAATATTTTTTATTACCTGACTTAAATTATTTGCCAAAGGCCTTAATATTTCTTGGCGATTATTGATCATTTTTAAAATTATTCTTTTTGCAGACTTTGGTCCAAGACCTGGTAATTTAGATATTAGTTTTATTAAATTATCTATTTCAGGAAGATTTTGCATTTAATTATAAAGGCCATTTAAATCCAGGCACACCTAATCCACCAGTCGCTTTAGATATTTCTTCGGAAGTTTTTGATTTTAATTTATTTTTAGCATCATTATGTGCGGCAGTGATTAAATCCTGAATTATCTCTTTATCTTCTTTCAGTACTTTATCGCTTAATAAAATTTTAGTCATCTCTCCATCTCCGTTAAGCGTAATTTTAACCACATCTCCTCCAGAAACACCAATAACTTCAATTTTTTTGAGATTCTCCTGACCTTCTTTCATTTTTTTTTCTATCTCTTTTGCTTTTTCAAGAATTTTATTAAAATCAGTCATCTTTTTTTTCAATATTAATTAATTCAATATCAGGAAATATATTCAACAAGTTTTTATATTCGTTTGAGCTTTCATAATCTTTAAAATTCTTTTTTTTAAGACTATTTTTTTTCTCTTTTTCACTCATCTGTCCTTTTTCTTTTGAAAAAGAGATTAGCCAACGGTTTTTAGTCCAATCATACAATTTTTCAGATAAATCTTTTACAAAATTCTTATTTAGTTTATCATTAAAAGATATTTCGATATTCATATTTGAAAAAGATACTAAGTTTACATTATTTTCTAATTCATATTTTAGTTTCATTTCTTTTTTTTCTAAGCACATATTAATTAAATCTTCTAAATTTTTGATCTCTTGAGTATTTTTTTTTTCAATTTTATCCTCTTCTTGTTTAATATTTTTAATTTGGTTAATTGCATCTTTGTTTATAGTATTTTTCACATCTATATTTTTTATTTGTGTTTTGTAGAGTTCATTTTGCTGATTATTTTGTATTACTTTTTTTTTTTTCAAATAGGTTAACTGTACAAGAAACATCTCAACTAATAAATTTGGATTAGCAACTATATTTATTTCTTTTAAAGTTTTTAAAGTAAATTCCCAAAATAATAATAAGGCATTAGAGTCTATTTCTTTTGATAAAGATGTTATTTTTTTGTAATCACTATCATTTAATGAAAAATTATTTCCTACATTTTCAATGTACGATATATTCTTAACAAAATATAATACCTCTAAGAAATCATTTAAAAATAGGTTGGGTTCAATACCTGAATTATACAATTTTCTATAATGATCTATTATTTTTTCCTCATCACCTAAAAAAATTATTTCTAATAATTCTATATATGAACTTTTATTGACATAGCCAAAAATCTTTTGAGCGTCTTCAAATGTCAGGGAATTATCGTTGTTAGAAATTGTTGCTCTATCTAGTAAAGATAATGCATCCCTAACAGACCCCTCCGATAATTTGGCTATTAATTTGATTGCATTATCCTCAACATTCTTTTTTTCTTTTATTGTTATATTTTTTAAAAAAACAAACAGTTCTTCAGACTTAACTCTTGACAAATCATACCTTTGACACCTGGATATAACAGTAATTGGAATTTTTTTTACTTCAGTGGTTGCAAAAATAAATTTTAAATACTCTGGGGGCTCTTCCAAAGTTTTAAGTAATGCATTAAATGCTTGTTTGCTTAACATGTGCACTTCATCGATAATAAAAATTTTAAATTTTGCTACAGATGGTGGATATCTAGAAAATTCTATAAGCTCTCTAACATCATCTACTCCTGTTTTACTTGCTGCATCAATTTCAAGAACATCAATATGATTTGAATTTGCTATAGGGTCGCAATGACTGCATTTCTTTTCACACATCCCTTCAAGTCTGTGCTCGCAGTTTAAAGCTTTAGCTACAATTCTTGCAAATGTAGTCTTTCCAATTCCTCTTATGCCAGTAAATAAGAAGGCATTAGTCGAATTGTTGTTTTTTATTGAATTATAAATTGCTGTGACAATTTCTTCATGACCAATTAAATCTTTAAAAGTTTGTGGTCTATATTTTAAAGCAAGAACTTTAGAATTATTTGTCATAACTAGGAGACCTACCAACCTGGAAAAAACTCATTACCCTTGCTCTTTTTCAAGTCTGGGGGAGTTCATGGTAATCCCACCTGGAAGGCCTCCAAATGTATTATAACAATAATTTTTTCTAATCTACAATAAAGTTAATTATTTTTTTTCTCTAAATTCATGTGCTTTGTAAACACCTAGGACGTGCATATCCTCACAATGAAAAGCTAATTCCTCTAATGAATTTTTTATTTTTTTGTCATCTATGTGTCCGTCTATATCACACAAAAAAAAGAATGACGAAAATGAATTTTTTTCTGGGAAACTTTGAAGTTTCGTCATATTCACTCCATTAATAGCAAAACCGGACAAAGCAGAGTACAAAGCTGCCGGCCTCTCTCTAAGTTTAAATAATAGTGATGTAATGAAATTATTTTTATCAATTTCTGGCTGAATTATATCTTTACCCATTATCAGAAATCTTGTGTAGTTATCATTAACGTCCTGAATATTTTCTTGTAAAATTTCTAAATCATAAATTTTCGCACTTAATTTTGATGCAATTGCAGCTTTTGTTTTATCATTTTCTCCTGAAATATATTTTGCAGAACCTGCTGTATCAGCTCTAACATTGGCAGAAAATTTATTTTTTTTAATAAATTCTGAAGCTTGACTTAAGGCTTGAGCATGAGAATAAACATTTTTAATATCTTTTAATTTTGATCCTTTTATACCAATTAAATTATGATTGATTGGAAAAAAAAATTCTTCATAAATATTTAACCTATGTTTAAAAATTAAATATTCTACTCCAATGTTTCCTGTAGTTTTGTTGGATTCTGGTATGATTGCTCTAATATTGCTATCTTTGTGTGCTGTTTCAAAACATTCATCGAAAGTTTTGCAAGGAATAGTCTCTATATTCGGAAACATATGTTTTGCACAACTTTCACTATAACTTCCAGCAATTCCTTGGTAAACAATTTTCATATTGTTATTTTTTCAATAAATTTATGTATTCTTCTAGATCTTTTTTAGTATCAATTCCAGTGGAAAAATAATTTGCCAATAGCACATCGATTTTCATATTATTATCGATTGCTCTCAGTTGTTCCAGTCTTTCTTTGATTTCATTTTTACTTTTTTTTAAATTAACAAACTTTTTTAAAGCTGAATACTTAAATAAGTATATCCCAAAATGCTGGTATATATTGTCATAGCTATCTTCTTCAATTACTCGATGAAAATTCAAAGCTTCTGATATTGAGTTATCAGATATTTTGTTTTTTGTAATAACTTTTACAATATTTTCATTTTCATAATCTACTTTTTTCTCAATGTTGTATGCTAATGTTGAAATATTTAAGCTTTTTTCCTTTGATAGCTTATTTAAATTTTTAATATCTAAAGGATTGATCATTGGTTCATCACCTTGGATGTTCATAATAAAATCTATATCTTTTAAATTTAATTTTTGAGAGGCTTCAAATACTCTATCCGTCCCAGTTGTGTGATTTATATCTGTCATTATAAATTTACCTCCATTTTTTCTTACTTCTGAGGCAATTTCCTCATCGCATGTTGCAACATAAACCTCTCCAATTTGGCTTTGTACAGCTTTTTCATATACATGCATAATTAGAGTTTTATTATTAATTTTTATTAATGGCTTTTGAGGGAGTCTTGTTGCTGCTAATCTTGATGGAATTATTATAATTGAATTACTCATATATTCATATTTTATGCGTCTTTGAGACGCAAATTTATAAATTAAATTTCGTATAAATTTTGTTTAACATGTTATACGACCATATTAAAAAGAAATAATGGATTCATTTGAAATAAATAAAATCATTGCAGCTGTACTTCTTATAGCACTACTTGTAATTGGAATTGGGAAAATTTCAGATCTTGCTTTCCATGTAGATAAGCCAGAGAAATCAGCTTACAAAGTAGATATTCAGGAAAGCAGTCAAATTTTAAGTTCTATGGCTGAAAAAATCGAGGAAAAAGTTGATATCTCTGCATTACTTGCATTAGGAGATGTTTCCCATGGAGAGAAAGTTTTTAAAAAATGTTCTGTTTGCCATTTGGTAAATAAAGGTGGAGAGAATAAAATTGGACCTGCATTGTATGGCGTAATAGGAAGAAAAGTTGCATCAAAACAAGATTATAAATATTCAAAAGCAATGGCAGCATATGACAAAGATTGGACATTTGAAGAGATGAATGGTTATTTAAAAAAACCACAAAGTTATATTAAGGGAACTAAGATGGCATTTGCTGGGTTAAGAAAAGAAAAAGACAGGGCATCTGTTATTTTATATCTTAACCAAAATTCAGATAATCCACTACCGCTTCCTTAGTTTACCAAAACAATACAATAGAATGCTTTTTTGAACATGAACCCTGTTCAATGCCTGTTGCCAGACGTGGGAATTTTTTCCTAAAAATACATCCTCCTCTACTTCATCTCCTCTTGGCAAGCAGTGCAAAAAAATGCAATTTTTTTTTGTATAATTAAATATATTTTTTTTTATTTTAAATTTTTGAAACTGTTGTTTTTTTATTTTTTTATTCACCTTATCATTTAGAGATATTACTTTATCAGAAAAAATTACATCTGCATCCAATGCGGCTTTTTTTGGATCATGATAAATAAAAATTTTTTTCTTATGTTTTTTTACCCAATTTTTAACCTTCCTACCAGGTGCATAATTTTTTGGACATCCAATACTTAATCTAAAAGAAAACTTAACTGATGCAGCAATTAAACTGTCCAAAACATTATTGGCGTCTCCAATCCAACAAATTTTTAATTTTGATATTGGTTTTTTTTTTATTTCCTCAACAGTAAAAATATCTGATAACACCTGGGTTGGATGAGATGATGGACTTAAACCATTTATTATCGGAATAGTTAAATGTTTTTTAAAATCTTCAATTTTTTTATCATCATCAGTTCTTAACATGAAACCATCACCATACTTTGATAGAATTTTAGCAGTATCAGCAATCGTCTCACCACCTTGTCCAAGATGAAGTTCGTTAGATCTAAGGGTCAATGTTCCGCCAC
>CACBWM010000015.1 GCA_902542975.1 uncultured Pelagibacteraceae bacterium
TTGGCTTAAATCTCTTATGAATTACTTTACCTTCGTAAATATTGGAATTTTTAATCATTTAGGTTTTCAATCATATTAATGGATGATTTTATTCCATCTTCATGAAAACCGTAACCAAAATAACTTCCACAAAACAATACATTTCTTTTATTTTGTATTTCTTTTAATAATTTTTGATTATTCAAAGCATCTTGATCAAAATAAGGGTGGGTAAAAGTAACTTTTTGTAGGATTTTTTTTTGATCTATTTCAAAAAAAGGATTTAAGGTTAAGAAAATATTTTTTTCTGTCTTCAGATTTTGTAATAAGTTCAACCAATAAGTTAATGATGTCTTACTAATATCTGATTTATCAACTGAGGAATTCCATGAAGACCAAACTTTTTTATTGTTTGGCATACATACATCGTCAGTATGTATTACTGCTAGATTGGATTTATATTTAAAATTTGAAAGTATTTTTTTTTCATCCTCAGTCGGCTCACTCAAAATTTTCAATGCATCGTCTGCATGAGTAGCGATGACAACTTTATCATAGTCAAAAAATTCGTTACTAGCACCGTAATATATTTGAACACCAATTTTATTTCTTTTTATCGAACTAATCTTATAATTTTTAAAATATTCTCCACTTATTTGAGTTAATACTTTCTCTACATAAGTTCTACTTCTGTTGGTGACTGTGTACCATTGTGGTCTATTTTTTAATTTAAAAAGTCCATGATTTTGAAAAAATTTTAAAAAAAATTTTATTGGCATTTGATTTGCTTCTACTGGGGGCATAGACCAGATAGCAGATACCATTGGGATTAGATGAAAATTAATAAAATTTTTTGACCATTTATTTTTTTCAAGAAATTCTCCAAGAGTAATCTCTTCATTTAAACTTTTAATTTGATTACACTTTTTGTAGAAATTTATAATATCAAAAAACATTTTTAAAAATTTTAAATTAAAAAGATTAGCTTTATTTGCAAAAATTCCGTTTAAACCTCTACCACAATATTCATAATTTGTATCTTTTACAGAAACAGAAAATGACATATCGCTTTTTTCAATTTCAATTTTTAATTCGTTAAAAAAATTTATGAGATTTGGATAAGTTTCATGATTAAAAACAATAAAGCCAATATCTACAGGAACTTTTTTACCATTAATTAAAGTATCTAAAGTATATGAATGACCACCAAAATGATCTTCGCTTTCGAATAAATCAACATGATGTTTTTTGGAAAGCTTTTGTGCTGCTGATAAACCAGAGATTCCTGATCCGATTATTGCAATTCGCATTAAGGCTATGCTGCGTCTTCTTTAAACTCATCCATACTTGGACATGTGCAGAATATATTTTTATCTCCATAAACATTGTCTACCCGAGCAACTGGAGGCCAAAATTTGTTTTGTTTTAAAAAACTTGCAGGATATGCTGCTTCTTGTCTTGAATATTTATGTTCCCATACATCTGATGATAATTCAGTATCAGTGTGAGGAGCGTTTTTAATTGGATTATCAATTTTATCAAATTCACCTGATTTAATTTTTTCAATTTCTTGTTTAATCTTAATTAAAGTGTCACAAAATTTGTCTATTTCTGATAACCCTTCACTTTCGGTTGGCTCTATCATCATAGTGCCAGCTACAGGCCATGACATAGTTGGTGCGTGAAATCCAAAATCTATCATTCTTTTTGCAATATCTTCTTCAGTTACCCCTGTTTCAGATTTAATATTTCTAATATCAATTATGCACTCGTGTGCAACATTGCCATTTGCACCTTTGTACAAAATAGGAAAGTGATCTTTAAGTCTATGAGCGATATAATTTGCGTTTAAAATTGCAACTTGAGTAGCAAGCTTTAATCCTTCTGATCCCATCATTTTAATATACATCCAAGAGATTGATAGAATACTTGAACTACCCCAAGGAGCTGCTGATACTGCTCCAATTCCACTTGTTGGTCCGCAATCTTTTATTACTGGATGATTAGGCAGATAAACTTGTAAATGTTTTTTACAAGCTATAGGTCCCATTCCAGGTCCACCACCACCGTGAGGAATACAAAATGTTTTATGCAGATTAATATGACAAACATCTGGACCAAAATTTCCAGGCTTTGCAACTCCAACAAGGGCATTTAAATTTGCTCCATCCATATAGACCTGTCCACCATGTTTATGAACTAACTCACAAATATCAGTTATTTTTTCCTCAAATACTCCATGGGTAGATGGGTAAGTTACCATTAAAGCTGCAAGATTTTCTGAATGTTGCTCTACTTTTTTCTTTAAATCATCGAAATCTACATTTCCCTCTTTATCACAATTAACAACAACGACTTTCATTCCAACCATTTGTGCGCTTGCTGGATTTGTACCATGTGCCGAACTTGGGATTAAACATATATTACGATGAGCATCATCTCTATCTAAGTGGTACTTTCTTATAACCATTAGACCTGCATATTCTCCTTGAGCGCCTGCATTAGGTTGTAGAGAAACACCGGAAAAACCTGTTATAGATCTTAACCAATTTTTTAAATCAGTAAACAAATCTCTAAAACCTTCCATTTGTTCAACTGGAACAAAAGGATGAGGTTCTGCAAATTCTTTCCAAGAAATCGGGATCATTTCAGCGGCAGCATTTAACTTCATTGTGCACGAACCAAGTGCTATCATAGTTCTATTTAATGCTATATCCTTATCCTCTAGCTTTTTAAGATATCTAAGCATTTCAGTTTCTGAATGATATAAGTTAAAAATTGGATGCTCTAAATATTTTGAAGTTCTTAATAAATTTTTTGGTAAATTAGGTAATTTAACTGAAGGATCCTCTTTTTTTATTGATTCTGCAGCATTAAAAATTTTTAATAATTGATTTACTCTATAAACGTTTTTTCTTTCATCGAAAGAGACAGCAAGCATTTCAGAATTTACTTTTCGTATATTAACTTTCTGATTTAGAGCATTTTTATAAATTTGATCAGTCTTTTCTTTGGTAATAATTGTAACAGTATCAAAAAAATAATCAGAATAAATTTCATAACCTGACTGTTTTATTTTATCAGCAAAACTTTTTGCTAATTGAGAAACTCTTTCAGAAATATTTTTAATTCCATCTGGGCCATGATAAATAGCATATGCTGCTGAAACAATTGCTAATAAAGCTTGTGCAGTACAAATATTGCTTGTCGCCTTATCTCTTCTGATGTGTTGCTCTCTAGTCTGTAAAGATAATCTATATGCCTTGTTACCATGTCTATCAACCGACACACCAACAATTCTACCAGGCATCGATCTTTTATACTCGTCTTTAGTTGCAAAAAATGCTGCATGTGGACCTCCATACCCCATTGGTATTCCAAATCGCTGAGAGCTCCCAACAGCTATATCAGCACCAAGTTCTCTTGGTGTTTTTAATTTTGCTAATGCTAATAAATCACAAGCTAATACAGCCTTACCGTTTTTTTTATGAATTTTGCTAATTGCTTCACTAGGATCTTTAATATCTCCTAAAGTTCCAGGATATTGTAAAATTCCACAAACTAAATCCTCTTTTAATTGATCTAAAACTTCATCTTCTTTTCCAACTAAAACTTTTAAACCCATTGGTTCGGCTCTAGTTTGAATTACATTTATTGTTTGAGGATGGCAATCCTCAGACACAAAAACTAAATTACTATCTTTTTTATTTAATCTATGACTAAGACCCATGGCTTCTGCTGCTGCTGTACCTTCATCCAATAAAGAAGCATTAGCGATATCCATTCCAGTAAAATCAACAATCATTTGTTGAAAGTTTAATAACATCTCAAGTCTTCCTTGAGCTACTTCAGGCTGATAAGGTGTATATGATGTATACCAACCTGGATTTTCTAAAATATTTCTTAAAATTACATATGGCGTATAAGTTCCATAATAACCCATTCCAATAAAATTTGAGTAAACATGATTTTTTTTTGAAATTGCTCTTAATTTTCTTAACGCCTCATATTCCGAATTAGATTCTCCGATATTAAGCTCACCTTTAAACATTATTTTTTCTGGAACAGTGTTATTCATTAAATCATCTATTGATTGATAATTTAATTCTTTTAACATTTTTGATTGGTCTTCTTTAGAAGGTCCAATGTGTCTTTTTATAAAATCTTTTTCTGAATTTGGTAACATTATGCTGATGTCTCCTTTGCAAATTTTTCATATTCTTCTTTACTCATAAGACTATCCATTTCAGATTTGTCTTTTATTTTAAGTTTAAAAAACCATGCAGACTCTTCTGGGTCTTCATTTATTTTTGATGGATCATCAACTATCATTTGATTTGTATCTATAACTTCTCCACTAACAGGAGTGTAAACATCACTAGCAGCTTTCGTTGACTCAACCACTCCAGCAGTTCCATCTTTATCGACATTTGAACCTTTCTCTGGGAGTTCAGCAAATACTATATCCCCAAGCATTTCTGTTGCATGCTTGGTTATTCCAATTGTAGCTTCTTCTCCATCTAGTTTAATCCACTCATGTTCTTTTGAATATTTAACTTCAGACATTAATTTCCCCTTTTACATAATTTTTTTTATAAAACGGTAAGTTACAAATATTTGCGGGAATTTTTTTTCCTCTAACTTCAAGAAATATTTTTGTATTTACAGTTGAATAACTATTATCGACATATCCCATTGCTATTGGATGTTCAACGCTTGGTCCAAATGTGCCACTTGTTACTTTCCCAATTTCTTGATTTTTATCATTGTAAATTTTGGTATTTCCTCTAGCAATTACTTTGCTGTCTGGTTTTATGCCAACTCTCAATTTTTTTACTCCGCTTTGAAATTGGTTTTTTAAAACTTCTGATCCAACAAATTCAGTCTCAATTCTGCTCTTAGGTATTGCCCATTTTAGATTAGCTTCGATAGGACTTGTATCGTTGTCTAAATCATTTCCATACAAGCAGAGTCCAGCTTCCATTCTTAATGTATCTCTTGCTCCTAAACCAATCAATTTAGATCCATTTTCTATCAAACTTTCTACAAAAGTTTCAGCATCACTATTTTTTATAGAAATTTCAAATCCATCCTCACCAGTATATCCTGATCTAGTTATGTATACTTTTTCATTTTTATAGACATGGTTGTTTCCGTTCATAAATTTTAGACTGTCACAACCAGGTATAACTTTATTTAAAACATTTTTTGCTTCGGGGCCCTGCAATGCAATTAATGACAATGACTCGTCAAGATTTAATTTATATTGATTATCAAGTTTAGATTTTATTACTTCATAATCATTATACTTGCATGCAGCATTCAAGATAATTAAAAATCCATCAGATGTTTTGGTAATTATCAGATCGTCCTGAATTCCTCCTTTGTTATTCATTAAAAATGAATACTTACTTTGATTAGTTTTCAATTTTTTCAAATCCGCAGGAAAAATCTTTTCAAGATCATTTGTAAGATCATCACCGCCCGATATAAATAATTGACCCATATGAGAAACATCAAAAATACCAGAGTGTGAACGTGTGTATTTATGCTCTTGTATAATTCCATCTTTGTATTGGATGGGCATTTGATATCCAGCAAACTCTACAAGCTTTGCGCCGTACTTAATGTGAAGATTATATAACGATGTTTTTTTTATATTCATATTAACTCTATATGCCCCCTCTGTCTTTTTGCCTGAGAGATTTGCTCCTTCGGCGAGAATTATTCTCTTTCCAGAGTTAATATGTACGGTCCATTTGCCTGAGAGTTTCCGGGGTGGTTGCTCCTTCGGCGCTACAAAAGTAGTCTCTCCCGTATAGATTCTTATAACATAACTAATATAAATTTATAGCTCTAATTTGTTGCACTTTTTTTTTTCATAAGTGAAAGAAATTGTATTAAAACTGCAAATATCACTATTAAACCACCAATTAAAACGCTGGTTGGAGGATTTTCATTTATAAACATCCAGGCCCAAAAAGGTCCTAAAACTGCCTCTGATAACATTATGATTCCAACTAAGGCTGAAGGTGTAGATCTTGCACCGATTGTAATAAAAATAAAACCAAAACCAAGTTGGAAAAAACCAGCTAAAAATCCCAAAAAAATGTCATTTAAAGATATAAAGATCGTTTTAGACATAAAATATCCAATGATCAAAGCAATAACGCCTGCAATAAATTGTAATGGAACCATATCTACACTTGGAAATTTTCTAACTATTAAAATTAATGTTGCGAATGATATTGGCATAATGAAAGCAGCAATATTTCCACTCATTTGTCCAATTGTTAATGAGCTTCCAACCATCAAAATTATTCCTGAAATTGCTAAAACTATAGAAGTTAATGTTATTAAATTTATTTTTTCTTTTAAAAATATATATCCAAAGATTGCTAAAAATAATGTTTGGGTTTGAATTATAAAATTAGTATTTGCTACAGTAGTATTATACATCGCAAAAACATAACCACTAAAGCCACAGGCAAGTATAATGCCTCCAATAAGACCAGGGATTCCAGATTTATAAAATGCCGAAATAAAATTTTGCTTATAACTAATAATTAGAAAGATCAGAACTACAATTATAAAAAAAACTGATCTCCAAAATAGAATCTGCCATAGAGTGGAGCCTTCGAAAGATTTGACTATCAACCCTCCAAAACTTAAACTGAAAGCACCAAAAAAAATCAAAAGCGGTCCTGGTAATTTTGTAATTAAATTCATTTAATTTGAGAAATAATATTATTAGTCTCCATCTGATAAAGTTTATATAATGTTTCAGCATCCTCTAAACTTACATCTTTAAATTTAATATTAGATCCTGGTGTTAATTGTACCAGTCGATCATAGTCAGCAGATATGACGGTTGCAATCTTAGGATATCCACCAATAGTTCCATGATCTGATAACATAATTATTGGATCTCCAGCAGATGTTATTTGAATTACACCTTTTACCAAACCTTCAGATTTTATATTAGGATCAACGATATTTTCAATTTTTGGACCTTCTAATCTCATACCCATCCTGTCTGAAAGTTTTGTAATTTTAAAACTTTCTTTAAAGAATTTATTTTGTGAAGACTCAGAAAAATAATCATAGTTTGTGCCTTTAATGACCCTTATATTTTCAATAGTGCTACCTAAGTAATCAAGTTTTCTTTTGTTAAAAGAATTATTAATATCAATTATTTCAATTTCTAAATCTTTAGAAAATTTATTCCCGTTATTTGGTCCAATTTGAGCTTGTGTATTTATTGAACAGCTTCCCCAATAATAATCAACACCAAAAGTTCCATTAATCGAAAAATATCCATAAACAGACTTGTTGGTTGAATGAATATCGACTTCATCACCATTTTTTAACAAATAACATTGGTAGGAATTACCATCAATAACACCCTCTTTTGTTATAATTTTAAATGATACATTTCCAGAAATACAAAAAAAAATATCTTTTCCGAAATACCTCAAATGCGGGCCTTGATAAGCAAATTCTATTACCGGTGAATTGTAATCATTTTGTAGAAGTGAGTTTAACAATTGAAAATTTCTTTTATCCATGGCTCCACTAAAAGGAATACCAATATGGTATAAATTATTTCTTCCTAAGTCTTGATATGTGGTGTTGATACCAGCTCTTAAAATTTTAAAGTAGTTTCTATCTTTTGATTTCATTATATTGATCTAAAGTTATTCTATAAAATTTTATTGTATCTCCTGGATTAACAAGATTAGGATTTGATTGATTAGATGTGTCGAAAATATTTTGTGGTGTATTTCCCAAAATATTCCATCCCCCAGGTGTTTCAAAAGTATATATGTTGCAAAATTGTTCCGTTATTCCAACTGAACCTTTTGGAACTTTAACTCTTGGTGTTTCTAATCTTTTTAATCTCATATCCTTTTCAAGATCACCGAGAAAAGGCATGCCAGCCACAAATCCTGTCATATAACAAAAGTAATTTTTGCTAAAAAATCTTTCTAGGATTATTTCTGATTTTAATTTTAGTTTATTTTCAACTCTTTTAATATCTAATGCAAAATTATTATCACAACACACAGGAATTTCGATTAAGTTTTTTTCTAATTTATTGTTTTCTTTAATCTCTATATTTTCAATTTTTTTTTTTAAAGATAAAAAGGAATGTATATTTAAATCATATGAAATTATTAATTTATTATAAGATGGAGTTAAGTTTGTAATACCTTTTAAATTTAATTTTTTTATATGGTAAAAATATTTGATAACATTTGAATTAATTTCTTGATTTACTTCACTTCCAAAATCACAATACAGAGCTGCGTCACCAAGATTTAATATATTTTTTATCATACCATGTTATACTTATGATTTATTAGTATGGAAATTAATATCAATTGTGATTTGGGTGAAAAATCAAAGCATCATTCAGATGAAAATGATCCAAAATTACTGGAAATTGTCAATTCAGCTAATGTTGCTTGTGGTTATCATGCTGGTGATGAAGATAGCATGAACCAAGTTGTAAAAATTTGTAAGAAAAACGGTGTGAGCATAGGTGCGCATCCATCATTTAATGATCCGGAAAACTTTGGACGTAAAAGACTAAATTTATCGTCAGATGAAATAAATAAATTGTTAATTGATCAGTATGAAATTTTACAAAATATAGCTGAAAAACACGGTGAAATCGTTACACATATTAAACCACATGGTGCATTAAATAATATGGCTTGCGAGGATATTGAGCTTGCAACCATCATTGCAAAATCAATCTGCAATTTTAATAAAGATTTAATCTATTTGGTGCCGACAGGTTCAAAAATGGAAGAGGCTGCAAAGAAATTTGATATGAGGATAGCATGTGAAATTTTTGCCGATAGAAATTATGAAGATAATGGAAATTTAGTGTCTAGAAAAGAGCCTCATGCACTTATTACAGATCCAGATAAAGCAAAAAGTCACGTTTTAAGCATGGTTCAGAACCAGGCCATTAATTGTCACAGCGGAAAGCAAATACCTTGTGAAATAGACTCTGTGTGCATACATGGGGATAATGAAAGTTCACTATCTACAGCTATATCTATAAAAAATAATTTAATAGATAATGGCTTAGAGCTAAAAACACTAACTAACTTAAGGAAATTTAAATAATGATAAAAAAAATATTTTTTTCAATGTTCTTTTTAATTTTTTTAGCAGAAACATCTTTTGCTGCTGGTTCAAGTGACTCGAGCTCAAAGGAAACGTTATATGATAAAGCTGTACAACAAATAAAAATGGCAAAAAAATTAGAAAAAAAAGGTAAAACCGAGAAAGCGATTAAAAGATACGAAAGAGCAATTAAATTTTTGGTAAAGTCAAATAAGATGAAACCAAATAAAGCAGATACTTTAAACTATCTTGGATTTGCAACAAGAAAAATTGGTGATTTTGAAAATGGTGAGAAATATTATCTTCAAGGTTTAGCGATTGAGCCAAATCACATAGGAATTAACGAATATTTAGGTGAATTATATGTTGCAACCAATAGAATGAATTTAGCAAAAGAAAGATTGAATGTTCTAGGGGGATGTAATTGTGAAGAATACAATCAGCTAAAAGGTGTTATAGACGGATCTAAAAAATCAAAATACTAGTTTATATTTTTTATCATTTGCTCAGGCATCCAAAGAGCAATTTCTGGAAATATCACAACCAAGATAACAGCAAAAATCATTAGCAAGAAGAGTGGAAACGCGCTTCTTGCTATATAACCCATATCTTTATTAGCCATACCCTGAAGAACAAAAAGATTAAAACCAACCGGCGGCGTGATCTGAGCCATTTCGACAACAATAACTAGAAAAACACCAAACCAAATCATATCAAAACCTGCTTGTCTAATCATTGGTTCAATTATAGCCATTGTTAAAACTACAGCAGAGATACCATCAAGAAACATTCCAAGAATTATATAAAAGATCATTAAAACAAAAATTAAAACATAAGGAGAAAGTTCCATTCCTTCAATCCATAGAGCAAGATTTCTTGGCAATCCTGTAAAACCCATTGCCAAAGATAAAAAAGTTGCTCCAGCTAATATAAAAGCTATCATGCAAGAAGTTTTAGTGGCACCCAAGAGAGACTCTTTAAATGTTCTTAAAGACAAACTCTTTTGAAAGTATGATAAAATTAATGCACCTACTACACCCAAAGAAGCTGCTTCAGTTGCGGTTGCTATACCAGTATAAATTGAGCCAATAACTGAAACTATTAATAATATTACAGGTATCAGTTTTCCTGATTTCCTTACCTTTTCCATAAGTGTGAAGTCTTGTTTAAAAGTGGGCATGGATTTTTTATTTATTGAAGACCAAATCATTACATATGTCATAAAGATCAACGCAATCATTATTCCTGGTAAAATTCCTGCAATAAATAGTTTTGCTATCGACTCTTGGACAGTCACACCATAAATAATTAAAATAATTGAAGGTGGAATTAGAAGACCCAGCGTTCCAGAACCAGCTAAACTTCCAAGTAGAATACTTTCCGGATATTTTCTTTTTCTTAGTTCTGGGATAGACATTTTTCCTACTGTGGCTACAGTTGCTGCAGAAGATCCCGAAATAGCTGCAAATAAAGCACATCCGACTACATTAACATGCACTAAGCCACCGGGTAGTTTCTGCATCCATGGGGATAATCCTTCAAATAAATTTTCAGATAACTTCGTCCGAAATAAAATTTCACCCATCCAAACAAATAAAGGGAGTGCAGTTAAAGTCCATGAGGATGAGGCTCCCCAAATTGTTGTTGCCATCGCATCACCAACTGGTCTTGTGGTGAACAGCATCATTCCTATAGATGAAACACCAACCATGCTTATAGCAACCCAAATTCCTGAGCCTAAAAATATCAAGAGAACACTTATGAAAAATATAGTAAGTAAAATTTCAGTCATTTTTTTTTGTTTGTATTTGCAAAACTAATTGATGAGATACGCATACGAAAAATATTAGTGATCCTAAAGCAACACTAGTTTGTGGTATCCAAATTAAAATTTCGTCAGCTCCCTCACTTCTCTCTTGAAATTCATAAGATATTTTTAGCATTTTCAAAAAATAGAATGCTAAATAACCAGAAAATATAGTTGCAACTATCAAACTCCATAATTCCAAAATTTTCTTTTTAATCCCAGTAGTTTTTTCTAAAAATAAAGTAATTCTAATGTGACCACCTTCCACAAAAGTATAAGATAAAGCAAAGAAAGATGAGGCAGCCATACAATATCCAGAATATTCAGCTAGGCCTCTTATATAAAAACCAAATATTCTTGATGAAATTCCAATTAAAATAAAAACTGCAACCAAAATAAGAAAGAATGCAGCGATATAGCCTGAATAACTATAAAGATTATTTAAAAATTTATTGACTTTAGTAAACATATAAAAAGGCCGTTTAATACGGCCTTTTTAATTATAATGATTTAATTATAGGCAGCAAGAACACTAGCACCTCTATCGCCAGCTTTTTTCTTCCATTCTTCTGCCATTGTAGCACCAACTTTTTTGAAATGACTTTCAAGGGCTGTATTTACTTTGCCTACTTTCATTCCAGCATCAGCTAAAGCTTTTTTATCAGCAACATTTCCTTTTTTTGAAAGTGCCCAACCTTTTTTCTCGGCAACTGCCGCCTCTTCCATTATCATTTTTTGTGTAGCTTTATCTAACTTATTCCAAGAACCTCTGTGAGCTACAATCATATTTTTTGGAAACCAAGCCGCAATATCATAAAAATACTTTACTCCATTTTCCCAAATTTTACTGTTCTTACCAGTAGTTGGTGAAGTAATCATACTTTCAACCGCGCCGGTTGAGAATGCTTGACTTATTTCAGCTGCTTCAATTTTTGTAGGAGCCATACCTGTCAACTCAGCCATTCTAATAGTTGCAGAATTATATGCTCTAAATTTTAAACCTTTTAAATCAGCAACACTGTTAATCTCTTTTTTACTATAAAGACCTTGCGCAGGCCATGGAACAGCATATAAAAATACAAGACCTTTTTGATCTAAACCTTTAATTATTGCAGGCTTAGATGCTTGATACAATTTCATAGCATCATCATATGATGTCGCAAGAAATGGTTGTGAATCAATCTCTAATAACGGATCCTCTTTACCTAGAGCCGACATAAATCTCTCACCAATTTGAGCTTGTCCAGTTCTAACAGCCCTAAATATCTCTCCACCTTTAAATAGAGATCCACCTGGGTGTGTTACTATTGTTAATTTCCCCCCGCTTTTTTCTGAAACATTTTTAGCGAATTCAGCTGCATTAGCAGAATGGAAGTTGCTTGCACCATATGCTAGTGCCATATCCCATTTTTCTGCAGCAAAAGTATTAGTAGTTAAAAGAACAGAAAATAAAACAGAGAGCAAAATTTTGAAAAGTTTCATAAATCCTCCATATTTTTAAAAAACATATCTCATTATGTATTAAAACTTAAATCAATAAAAATTTTTGATGTTTTATTGAAATATAATAAATAATTACTATTATAATAGCATCTTGATAGAACAATCACTCATTTTACTGCAAATTATATTTATAGATATTATTCTAGCTGCAGATAATGCAATAATAATAGGATTGATTGCTGCTAACTTCGTTCCAAAAAATAGAAAAAAGATAATATTTTGGGGAGTAGTTGGTGCGTTAGTTTTCAAAGTCATATTTGCAATATTTGCAACATATTTATTTAAGTTTTACTTCATTAAAATTCTTGGTGGATTACTTTTAATTTGGATTGTTAATGACTTAAGAAAAGATTTATTTGAAATTCAAAAAATTAAGTCACCTAAAAAGAAATCTATGGAACCTTCATTTATCAAAAGTATTTACAAAGTATTATTTGCAGATATTACGATTAGTTTTGATAACGTTATTGGCGTTGTGGGTGCAGCTAAAGGTAATTTTGGTTTTATGATTTTTGGCTTAGTATTATCAGTAGTTCTTACTGGAGCCTTAGCTACTTATTTAGCAAATTATATACAAAAACATTTATGGATAGCTTATATAGGTTTAGGCTTTATATTATTGGTTGCTATTCAATTAGTAATAGGTGGGCTAGTCGATTTAGAAATTTTAAATATTAATGAAAAATATATAAAGTATTTCTAATATTACCAAGTTCCTGTATTTTCCATTGATGACCAGGGCTCTTTAGGAGGAAGATTTCCTTCCTGAAGTATTTCTATTGATATTTTATCTGGTGATTTCACAAATGCCATATGACCATCTCTAGGTGGTCTATTAATTGTATAACCCATATCCATTAGTCTTTGACATATTTCGTATATATTTTTAACTCTATAAGCTAAGTGACCAAAATTTCTAGATCCCTCTCCTAAATTGTCACCGTCCCAATTATAAGTTAGTTCAATTTCTGCATTATTGTCGTTTGGTGCAGCTAAAAAAATTAATGTATATCTGCCTTTTTCATTTTCCATTCTTTTTGTCTCTTTTAAACCCAGTCCATCACAAAAAAATTTTAACGACTCCTGAATATTAGAAATTCTGATCATTGTGTGTAAATATTTCATAGTAAAATTATAATTTATTTCTATTCTAGTTCAATAGTACTTGGTGGTTTAGAAGTCACATCATAGACTACTCTATTTATACCTCGAATATTATTAACTATTTTATTCGATACCATTTGCATAAATGATTTATTAAATTGAAAATAATCCGCTGTCATCCCATCTTCAGATGTTATTGCTCTAAGCAAACATAAATATTCATAGGTTCTATTGTCTCCCATGACACCAACTGTTTTAACAGGCAGTAATGCAGCATAAGCCTGCCATATCTTATGATATAGATTGTTTTCTCTTAATGCATTTACAAAGTAATTATCTGCTTCTTTTAAAATTTTTATTTTTTCTTTAGTAATTATGCCTGGCATTCTAATTGCTAAACCAGGACCAGGAAAAGGATGTCTAGAAATAATTTCTTTACTTAAATTTAATTCTAGACCTAACATTCTAACTTCATCTTTAAATAAATACTTCAATGGCTCAACCAATTTTAATTTCATCCTTTTCGGCAGACCACCTACATTATGATGAGACTTAATTTTTGACGTTTGACTTCCTGTTACAGATTTACTTTCAATTAAATCAGGGTATAGAGTTCCTTGAGCTAAAAATTTTACATTTTTTATTTTTTTTGCGTATTTTTCAAAAAGTTTGATAAATAAATTTCCAATAATTTTTCTTTTTTTTTCTGGATCTGTTACGTTTTTTAATTTGCTAATGAATAATTGTTCAGCATTTACATAAATTAAATTCAATTTAAATTTTTTTCTAAAAGTATTTACTACTTGTTTTTCTTCGTTTTTTCTGAGCAGGCCAGTATTAACGAATATACAAGTTAGGTTTTTTCCAATCGCATTACTAATTAATTTTGCTACTACACTGCTATCTACACCACCAGATAATGCACAAATTACTTTAGAATTTCCAACTTGTTCTTTAATTTGTTGCATAAGTTTGGATTTTTGATTTTTTGATGTCCAATTTTTTTTAATTTTACAAATTTTAATTACAAAGTTTTTTAATATTATTTTGCCTTTAACTGTATGGGAAACTTCTGGATGAAACTGTATGCCATATATTTTTTTTTTTACATTTTCTATCATACATAATTTCGAATTTGAGGATTTTGCTATAACTTTAAAACCTTTAGGTAATTTAATTACCTCATCTCCATGGCTCATCCATACATTGGTGGATTTTTTTGAAAAGAAATTTTCGGTTAAAGCGCTTTTTTTTAATTTTGTAACTTTTGCTAACCCAAATTCTCTTGATTTTGCTCGTTTTACTTTACCTCCTAATTCTTTAGAGATTATCTGATGGCCAAAACAAATACCTAAAATTGGAATATTTAAACTTAATATACTTCTATTGAATTTAACTTTTTTATTTTGATAAACATTTAAGGGACCACCTGATAAAATGATGCCTTTCACATTTTTTTCATTTTTGTAGTTTTTAAGTTTGTTGTGACTTATAATTTCACAAAAAACATTTAATTCTCTTACTTTTCTTGCAATTAATTGTGTGAACTGAGACCCAAAATCGATTATTAAAACTTTATCTAGATTATTTTCAAGACGCATCTTTTTTTTCAAACTCTTTTAGGCGTTTGTTTATAGATGCGATTTTATCACAAAGGTTCGAGCATATTTTCTTAAAATCTTCTCTAAGTTCCTCTGCTTTAGAAAAATTAGATCTTTCTAACTCAATATCTATTAATAGATACATTGCCTCTTCGTTGTTTGGCTCGAGTAGTAAAACTGTATTTATATTTTTTTCCAGTTCTGTTTTGTTTTCTTCATTTTTAAATATTTTTGCTAAATATAGATATGACTTTGAGTCTTTGGGATTGTATACAATATTTCTTTGAAATAAAAATTTTGAATCTTCATATTTTTCATTTT
>CACBWM010000016.1 GCA_902542975.1 uncultured Pelagibacteraceae bacterium
GCAATGGAGAATTAATTAAGATTAATTCATATCAAACTTCTGATTATAAAGGTATTATGGAGGGCTGGTATAAAGAGAGCCCAATAATAGTTGATGCTCTTATTACTTATCCAAAGGGAGAAGGTCCTTTTCCTTTATTATTAATCGTTCATAGTAGTGGTGGTGCTGATGAATTTACTGCAAATTGGCTAGAGTTTATGAGAGATCAACAAAAACCTTTGTTAGACATGGGGATAGCGACAATGTATTTAGATAATTTTTCTGCGAGAGGCGCAAAACATACTTATACAGATCAATCAAAGGCTTCTATATGGTCTACTTATATAGATGTATTTATGGCATTAGAGTATCTCAGCAAGGATCCAAAAATAAATATTAAAAAAGTAGGTGTCTCTGGTTATTCAAGGGGAGGAAATCTTTCAATAATGGCTGCAGAAAAAAGATTGAGAGATATATTAGTTAGTAAAGATCTCTATTTTGCTGCGTCTCAACCAAGATCTGCTGAATGTGGAATTACTGGAATGTTTAGAAATCCAACGCCAGTTAAAGAAACTAAAATTTGGTATGTACATGGTTTAGCTGAGGATTATACCTTGCCAGGTCCATGTGTAGATATAATGGAAAAAATGCAAGCTAAAGGTGCTGATATTAGAATCGATTTAAGAGAGGGATGGTATCATTTATTTACTGGAAATTATGAGCCAGAAATTGAAAAAAGAACTCAATATTTTTGGAAGTGTCCTAATTTTTACACAGAGGATGATGGGAATCCTAATAAAGAGTTCATTGATTTAATTATAAAAAATACAAAAATAAAAAGTTTGGATGAATTTAATGAGTTATCACGTAAAAATCCAAGAAAAGCTTTTAAAACAATGTTCAAGGGTCTTAAAAAAGAAAATTGTATTGGAAAAGGTGTTACTGAAGGGGGTAACCATGGAAAAACTTTTATGCCAGAGTATTTAGCTTTTTGGAAAGAAAATTTATTAAATTAATTTAATTAAAAAACTCTATCTACAACTCGATAATAAAGAGATAAATCAAAGATTAGATTTTTGTGAACAAAGAAAACGCAAGTAAACTGTGGAAAATGATACAGGAAGCTGGCGATTATTTGGATGGTCAACTTCCTGATCATCCAAATCATCCAAAAGGAAGAAATCCATATGCTCATGTAGCAATATGTGTAAAAAACAAATTTAATTCTACTTATAAAGATATTCCTGATGACAAATTTGATGAAGTAATCAACTATATTAAATTTTTAAAAGAAAATCCTAGTTAATTAGATATAGTTTTTAGAAACTCGTCTACTTCACTAGTTTTAGTATTCCAAGCTGTAACAAGTCTAACTGTCTTGCCGCCTAATTCCTCATTGCTCATCATATATTCTTCTGTATTTAAATGCTCAACCATCTTTTTTGGCAGTTTAACAAAAACTTCATTTGCCTCGGTTGGATATTCAAGTTTAACTTGATTACTGGAAACTAAACCATCGCTTAATTTTTTTGCCATTAGATTTGCGTGTCTTGCGTTTTTTAACCAAACATCATTTGAGATATATCCATCTAATTGTGCAGAAACAAAACGCATTTTAGACAATAGATGACCGGATCTTTTTAACAAAAAAGGTAAATTGCCAACTAATTCCTTATTAAATATAATAATTGCTTCAGCTGCTATACATCCGTTCTTCGTTGCTCCAAAAGATAATATATCAATTCCTGATTTCCATGTCATTTCTGCGGGAGTAACATCTAGTGAAACAAGCGCATTAGCGAACCTAGCACCATCCATATGTACTTTTAATTTTTTTTTATGTGCAATTTCAGAGATATTTCTAATTTGATCTAAAGTATAAACTTCACCAGTTTCTGTTGCTTGAGTTATGCTAACAATAGATGGTTGAGTATGATGCACAATTCCAAACCCTCCAATATTATCATTTAGCTCATCAACTGTTATTTTGCCGTCTTTACCGTTTAATGGAATAAGTTTTGCTCCGCCTGTATAAAATTCAGGGGCTCCACACTCATCAACATTGATATGAGAAAATTTATGGCAATAAATATTTCCAAATGATGGAGATATAGCAGAAAGTGCTAGAGCATTTGATGCGGTTCCTGATGCTGTGGGGTAAACAATCACATCCTTTTCAAAAATTTTAGAAAATTTTTCTTGTAACACACCTGAAATTTCATCATTACCATACGGCGGGGCAATACCATCATTTACTTTGATAATTGCATCCAAAACTTCTGGACAAGCTCCTGTCACATTATCTGAAGCAAATTTTACTCTTTTGCGTTTTGTATTAATTTTTGCATTCATTTTATTGTTTTGGAAAATAATCTTTTAAAGTACCTTCTCTATAAACATCGGCTGTACAACAATGAAGGCCTCCACCAAAAGCATATGCATCTCTCAACTCAACAGGGATAACTTCCATACCTAATTTATCTAACTGTTCAGCTTGATATTTTTCACTTTTTTCAACGCATACAGTTTTAGGGTCAAGAACTAAAACATTCATTGATAGCCATACTGAAGAGTAACAAAGTGGTGGCGGGGTATTATGGGCAGGTTGTGCTGCATCAATAATTTCCCATCCATTATCTTCAAATAATTTTCTTTGTTCTTTTGGAAGTCTTCGTTGTGGGTTATTAATAATTAACCCCTCTTTAATTGGGGTAAAGGTTGCATCAATATGAATTGGATAAGGATCGCCTGGGAAATTCACAGCATGAACTCTATGATCCTTAAAATGTCTTTTTATCCAATCAATTCCTTTTAAATTAGTTGTAAATCCGTGTTGTACAACCAAATCCTTTCCAAATCTTAGAATGTCTGCGGCATCAAATAATGGCTCTTCCTCAGTTGTGACAAAGTATTTATTTTCTGTCCATTCAAGTCTTTTAGTTACACCAATTTTATCTGATAAATAGTCTTTTCTATAGTCTGCATCTGTTAATCTAGGCTTTGGTGCTGACTCGTGTCTCATATTTGGATCTTTATTATAATAGTCTTTTAATAATGGTCTGTAACATAGGTATTCAAACCATCTGCACCTGTAGCTCATTGTAGCTTCTAATATTTCATTTCCCACAGTTAACAAAACATCTCTAGGTGGCATACATCCAAACATAGTTTCGGCTTTCCAGTCAGGAGTTGATGTTGGTTGATTAAAATCTAAAGGCGTTGGTCTATCAACTTTTATACCCCTTTTTTCAAGCAAATTTGAAAAGTTATCTAATAGCTCATTAGCTTTATCAACAGTGTCCTTAGTTCTTGGACCATAAGTTCCTCGCATATCAGAATCTTCTGGAACTTTAGCATCTAAAGCAGGTTCGGGTGCTGGAATACAAGTACCATCTGCTCTACCAACAATTACATGTTTTAATGGATCCCATTCATTCCAACTATTAACAATCTTATTATTTTGAACCATGTAAAATTAATTTAATCCAATAAATCTTCTATTAGATTGCATTATCATACTATAATAAAATATAGCTAAAAAAATAAAGAAGCCACCAATAATTGTGTTGGTTGAAGGAATTTCATTTATTCCAAGCCATGGAAGCCAAACCCAAAATATTCCTCCTATTACTTCAGTCAAAGACAATAGAGTCAAATCAGCTGCAGGAATATGTTTAGATCCAATTGAATAAAGAATTAAGCCCATGCACACAAGTGTTCCATGAGTGGCAAATAATGCTTCATTTTTATTTGAAGATAAAAAATTTGCATCGTTATTTAAAAGCATAACTGTTGAAAATAAAAAACAAAATAAGCCTGCTATAGCAACTGTTGTAAACTTGGGAGTTTGCTTTCTCCATCTCAGGCTTACTGAAAAAATTGAAAAACCTAATGCTGATACTAATCCAAATATTAAACCCATTAAAGAATTTTCTTCGGTATTACCGTAGGCCATTACAATTATACCAAATGCAGCAACTAAAATTGATATCCATACTGTAATTGATATTTTTTCTTTCAAAAAAAGAAAACCAAGTAATGCGGTTATAAAAGGCATAGCAGCTAAACATAATAGAGTCACTGCTGCTGTCGTATTAGTAATTGACCAAATAAAAGTTATCATTGCTGTTCCTAAACCAACACCACCTATAACTCCAGATATCCCAATTTTTAAATAATTTTTATAAAAAGAAATTCCTTCTTCAAGGAACAAGTAAACATTGAGCAATAAAAAAATAACAATACCTCTCGCAAACAAGTATTGCCAAGGGACAGTTTCGGGTTGATCTATATGTCTTACGACATATGGTCCAAATGACCAAAGTATGCCTGCAAATAAAACAATTGGAATAGCTACTTTAGGATTTTTTAAATCAGGCATAAATTAATTTATTTTTTATAAATTTTTAGTGATATTATTAAATAAATATGGATTTAGATATAATAAAAATTGCATCCGACACGACTAATAATAAAATATTGAAAGATTACACTCATAGATCGAAATATAAAAATAAAACTTGTGGCGATATAATTGAAATGAGAGTTAATATTAAGAAAAATATAATACAAGATATTGGGTATCAGACAAAATCCTGTGTTTACTGTCAAGCTTCTGCAAGCTTAATATCTCATAAACTTATCAAAAAAAGTAAAAATAAAATTAATTATTTATTAAAAAATCTTATCGATTATTTTGAAAATGAAATTAAACCTTTGCCAAAAAATCTAAATAAATTTAATAAATTGTTTAATAAAAAAAATCTATCTAGAAAAAACTGTGTATTAATGCCATTAATTGCAATTAAGAAACTCAGCATTGATGAATAATTTGGATATTAAAAAACCTGCTATCGCTGCAATATTTTCTACTTTGACAATTGGGGTTTTGTCATTGCTTACTTATAAAACACCTTATGGATTATTTTTGATTGCTTCCTTTGGTTCTACAATGGTTTTGCTTTATGGTTATCCAGAAAGTCCTTTTGCAAAACCTAAAAATATATTTTTTGGTCATTTTTTAACCTCACTTGTTGGTGTGATATTCGTGAATTTCGTTCCACTCCCGATATATATTATTATACCTGTCGCCGTTGGAATAGGTGTCGGATTAATGATCATTCTTAATGTAACCCACCCTCCTGCAGGAGGGAATCCTATAATTGTGATCATGGGATCTGTATCTTTTGAATATTTAATATCCCCAGTTATAAGTGGATCAATTATTGTAATAGTTTTCGGCATAATCTTGAATAAATTTATTGCTAAAAGGAATTACCCAAAATAAACACAATTTGTTTGCTAGTCCTATTTAACTTGTGCTAGTCTTTTCAAATAATAATTAATAATTTAGCTTTAAGAAGCTAGTAATAGGAGTAAAAATGAAAGTACTTTGTGTATTGTATGATGATCCAAAAGGAGGAATGCCTAAATCTTATCCTCTGTCGGATTTACCAAAATTGGAGAAATATCCAGATGGAATGACATTGCCATCGCCTAAAGGAAGAGATTTTACACCAGGCCAATTACTTGGTTGTGTTTCAGGTGAACTTGGTTTGAGAAAGTTTTTAGAGAGTAATGGACACGAGTTGGTTGTTACTAACAGTAAAGATGGAGATGGATGTGAAGCGGATAAACATATTGTTGATGCTGACATTGTTATCTCTCAACCATTTTTCCCTTATTATTTAACTAAAGAAAGAATTGCTAAAGCTAAAAACCTTAAGATGGCAATTACAGCAGGAATAGGTTCTGATCACGTTGATTTACAAGCAGCAATGGATAATAAAATTGATGTTGTTGAAGTAACTTTTTGTAATTCAAGATCAGTTGCTGAACACATAGTCATGATGATTGTTTCAATGGTTAGAGATTATCATAATCAACATAGAATAGTTAATGAAGGTGGATGGAATATTGCAGATGCTGTTCAAAGAAGTTATGACGTTGAAGGAATGCATATAGGAACTGTTGCTGCTGGAAGAATAGGATTAGATGCACTTAGAAAAATGAAACCATTTGATGTTCATTTGCACTATTTTGACAGACATAAATTACCTGACAGTGTTGAAAAAGAACTAAACTTAACTTTTCATGAGTCAGTAGAGTCTATGGTAAAAGTTTGCGATGTTGTTACAATTAATTGCCCACTTCATCCTGA
The DNA here is from genome assembly GCA_902542975.1 of uncultured Pelagibacteraceae bacterium. Classification (GTDB taxonomy): domain Bacteria; phylum Pseudomonadota; class Alphaproteobacteria; order Pelagibacterales; family Pelagibacteraceae; genus Pelagibacter. The sequence goes on from CACBWM010000016.1 coordinate 6,140, forward strand.
AACTGAAAATTTGTTTGATGATGAAATGATAAGCAAAATGAAAAAAGGAGCATACATAGTTAACACTGCAAGAGGTAAAATTTGTAATCGAGACGCAATAGCAAAAGCACTAAAAAGCGGACAACTAAGTGGTTACGCAGGTGATGTATGGTTTCCTCAGCCCGCTCCAAATGATCATGTATGGAGAACAATGCCAAATCATGGAATGACACCACACACTTCTGGTACATCTTTATCTGCTCAAGCAAGATATGCAGATGGTGTTAGAGAAATATTAGAATGTTTCTTTGAAGGAAATGAAATTAGAAATCAATATTTGATCGTAAAAGATGGCCAATTAGCAGGAATGGGTGCGCACTCTTACAGTAAAGGGTCTGCAACTAGTGGATCAGAAGAGGCTGCTAAATATCAAAAAAAATAAAATAGATTTATTAAAGGTATGCTACTTAAATAAGTAGCTACCTTTAATACCATAGATTTAAACCCTCATTATTATATATTTTAGATATGAGGTTATTTTACTACTTTTTACTATTATTTCTTGTCTCGACATCATTCTCTCATTCAAAAGATAAAGCGTATTTTGCAGGAGGTTGCTTCTGGTGCATGGAAGAATCTTTTGAAATGTTGGAAGGTGTAGAAGAAGTTATATCAGGTTACTCAGGAGGGATCACTGCAAATCCAACATATAGAGAAGTCACTTATGGAGATACTGGTCATTTTGAGGTTGTTGAAATAATTTATGACAAGGAGAAAATATCCTATAAAGAACTCTTAAAAAACTTCTGGCTTAATATTGATCCATTTGATGCTTATGGCCAGTTTTGCGATAAAGGATACAGCTACAGATCTGTAGCATTTTATGAAAACGATTATCAGAAAGATTTAATTGAAAAAGATATAAAAAGATTAGAAAAGAAATTTAAAAAGAAGGTAGTCACATATGTTAAAGAATTTGAGATTTTTTACAAAGCAGAGGATAAACATCAAGATTACTATCAGGTATATTTAGAAAATTATTTAAAATATAAGAAAGCATGCAAAAGAGAGAGAATACTTGATATTATTTGGGGATCATAATTAATGCCTGTAACAAGCAAATTCGTAGCTTTAAAAAACTATATCCCTACAGGTTTACCAAAAGAAACTGACTTTGAAATAAAAACAAAAGAGATATCTTTAGATACTAAGAAAAATATATTGGTTTTAAATTTATGGATTTCAGTTGATCCTTATATGAGGGCAAGGATGACTGAAAGAAAAAACTATAAACCACCTTTTAATATTGGTGAAGAGATGGAAGGTTATGCGTTAGGAATAGTTAAAGAGTCTAAAGACAAAAATTTTAAAGAAGGAGATATTGTTTTTAGTAATTTCGGAATGAGAGATTACTTTGTTTGTAATTCCAATGATCTAAAAAAAATTGAGCCAATGAATATTCCTATACAAACATATCTAGGTCCACTTGGAATGACAGGTCATACAGCTTATATAGGACTTTTTAAACATGGTGAGTTAAAACCAGGTCAAACAATCCTTGTTTCTTCAGCTGGAGGTAGTGTTGGATCTACTGTTTGTCAAATTGCAAAAAATATGGGTTGTAAAGTAATTGCAAGTACAGGATCAGATGAAAAAGTTAAATGGTTAAAAAATGATTTAAAAATTGATCATGCGTTTAACTATAAAAAAATTGAAAATCTTGTTTTGCATCTTAAAGAAGTTTGTCCTGAAGGATTTGATTTATATTTTGATAATGTAGGTGGCGATTTCTTAGAGTCAGCTATTTTTCAAATGAAGAACTTTGGAAGAATTGTAATTTGTGGAAGGATATCCCAAATGAATGCAACTAATCCTGGCTCTGGTTTAAAAAATATGGCCCATGTTCTTGTAAAAAGACTAACTATTAAAGGTTTTATAATTTTTGATCATGAAAATGATAGAGATCAGTTTGAAACCGATATGGTTAAATGGCTATTAGAAGATAAAATTAAATTTAAGGAAACTGTTTACGAGGGTATAGAAAATACGCCAAAATCATTCATTGATTTATTAGAAGGTAAAAACATAGGAAAAATGCTTGTAAAAATTTAATTAGAATTTTTATGAAATTTTTAAAGAAGTTTTATAGACCCTTTTTATTAACCTATATTTTTTTGAGTATAGCTATCAGTTTTTATCCATCATTTGATTTTTACTCACTAAAAGGTCAGATTATTATAATTGCTGTTTCTTTTTTTAATGGGATGATGGGAGTTTACGTAAAAAAATTATAAAACGTAGGGCTCGGGTCTTGCAGAGCTATTTAATACTCTTTCGACTGCGAAAACACTAATATCTATAGTTTGATAACTGCCTGTAGTTATTAATTCAGTTAGAGCTCTACCAATTCCTGGTGCTTGCATTAAACCTCTACCGGTAAATCCTGAGGCCATATAAACATTTTCATATTTTGGATGTTTTCCAACTACAGCATTATTATCTAATTTGTTACAATCATAATATCCAGCCCATCCACCTGTTAACTTTAGTTCTTCAAATGCTGGTATTCTTTTTGCAAGAGCAGGCCAAACTAATTCTTCAAAATCATTCCATGCAGGTTCGAGATCTTCTGCATCAAAAACTGAAATTGGAGAACCTGCTAAATATTCTTTTCCTTCTGGTCGCCAATATACTCCTGTTGTTAGATCTCCGGATAATGGCATCTCTGGAATATGTTTAGGGCATTTAACTCTAAAGACTGTATGTTTTTGAGGTACTACAGGAATATCTTCAAGTAGTTCTTTAGTCCAGCACCCAGCTGCGGAAATAATTGTCTTTGCATTAATTTCAGATAAGCTCTTAACCTCTCCCTTAATAAATTCTGCCCCAAGATCAATTGCTTTATGCTTTAAAGCGCTATGAAATAAAAATGGATCAATCCATCCCTCACTCTTGTTATCAGTAAATGTTGCAGTTTCAATTCCTTCCTCATTAATGTAAGGAAAATAGTTTTTCAATTCAGAACCTTTAACATTTTTTGTACCCGCTTCACATTCTTTATGATTTTCTAAAGCTCTGTATTGCTCTTCTGCATGATCTGGTCCAAACATTAGAAGATATCCATTGGGCACCATGCTAGCTGTTGGATTTGGATTTTTTTCAGTTTTCAATAATTCTGGTATTTGAAATATAAATTCCCTTGCAAATTTTCCTAAAAGAATATTTTCTTTTTGAAAAAACTGTCGTCTAAATCCACCAAGTGATAATGGGAATGATGCAGTTTTATAAGTTGGATCCCTTTCAATGACTTTTACTTTTCTGCCTTCTTTGGACATAAAGTATGCAGTTGCAGCTCCAATTATACCACCACCTACTATTACAACATCATCCATATTAGTTTATCAAAAAAATGTTTATATTTAAAAGCAATGCAAAACAACACCATAACAAGTATGGAATCATCAAGTACATGCTTAATTGACTTATATTCATATATTTAAATACCAATAAAACAATAAATATAATTAACACAACAAGATTTAAAATTGCTAAAGAAATATTATGGAAACCAAAGAAAACAACACTCCAAGTTGTATTAAAAAAAAGATGAATGAAATATAAAAATACAATATTTAAATTTTTTGTGTTTTTATGCCACGCATTCCATATGGCTATTGTCATAAATAAATAAAGTAATGTCCATACTGGCCCAAATATCCAATCTGGTAGATTGTATTGAGGTTTAGATAAATTTGAATACCAAGGTTCTTTAAAATTTATGGTAACCAAACCTCCAATAAATGAAGCTGAAAACGTAGTAATTGCAAAGAGAATAAAAGATAAAATTTTATTTTTTAGCATTTAAGTACTATACAGCAGTTAAATATGAATAAAAAAGTAATTTGGATCACCGGCGGAAGTACAGGAATTGGCAAAGCACTTGCGTTAAAATTTGCTAATAATGGATGGACAGTTGCTATTTCTGCAAGAAGAGAAAATTTATTAAAAGAAATCGAAGATAAGCATCAAAATATTAAATCTTTTCCACTTGATGTAAATGATAAGGAAAAGTGTAAGTCTGTTTTTGAAAATATAAAAAAGGAACTTGGTGACATCGAAATTTGTTTTTTTTCTACGGGTACCTGGGATCCAAAAAAAGAAAAAGAAATTGATGTAGAGCAAATTGAAAATGTGTTTAAAGTAAATTTTTTTGGAACATTAAATTGTATAAAAGCAGTTGAAACTCATTTTCGAGAAAGAGGAAAAGGTATTATTACCATTGTATCTTCGATTGCAGGATACAAAGGCTTACCTAACTCAAGTGGCTATGGACCATCCAAAGCTGCTTTAAGTAATCTTGCTGAAAGTTTACATTTTGATTTTGGAAGATATGGCGTGAGGGTTTGTTTAGTTTCTCCAGGTTTTATCAAAACACCAATGACTGATAAGAATGATTTTAAGATGCCTTTTCTAAAAACTCCAGAATTCTCGGCAGACAAAATTTATGATGGGCTTATTAATGGTTCTAATTTTGAGATACACTACCCAAAAGAATTAACTTTGATCCTTAAATTTTTAAAAATAATACCTGATCGATTATATTTTTATTTAATACGGAAATTAACTAAATTACAAAAAAAATAAAATTAATCTTTAACAAACATCACAGTCAACTCTGCAACTTTAATTCCAAATTTTGTCATCTTAGCTCTGTTGATAGCTACTCTTTCGTCTTGCATAAATATCCAATCATCAAAAGTAATTTTGATATTTTTTCCTTTCACAGGAACTAACAAAACATACTCAAATTTAAATGCTGGGCCATATGAATACCCCCTAGCCTTACCAACTACATCGCCTGCAGTTCCCTCGTAATTATGTTCATCAATTTTATCTATTACCCATTGCCTATTTTGTATTTCACCATCATTCCAAATAAATTTTTCGTCTAATATAAGTTGTTTGCCATCCCACTTACCATCTAGGTCTGCTGAAAATTGTCTTGTAACTTTACCTGATCTGTTTTGTAGTATACCCCAAGCTTTGACGTTTCCGCTTAAATATTCTTCAATTATTAGTCTTGGTTTTTGATCTTTAAAATCTTCTGGTTTCATAGATTGATTATTTATACAGCTTGTAATTAATCCTGTGAAAATTATCAATAAAAATACTTTAAAAAATTTTTTGTTAATCATATTAAATTTTATTTTGCATGGAAAATTGAATTAAATCTATATTCTTTGATTTAAACCCAGCTTCACAATATGACAAATAAAAATGCCACATACGTTTAAATTTATTATCAAATCCATGTTTTGAAATCTCTTCCCATTTTTTTAGGAATTCATCTCTCCATATTTTTAAAGTATTGGAATAGTGAGAGCCATATGACTCGTATTTTTTAATTTCTAAACCGTTGCTACTAGATAAATCATATAATTTTCTTTTTGATGGCAAAAAACCTCCAGGAAATATGTATTTTTGTATAAAGTCTTCTTTGGTTTTATATCTGTCAAATAAACTATCATCGATTGTTATCGCTTGTATCGCGGCCCTTCCATTCTCAGATAGATTTTTTTTTATACTTTTAAAATAATTGACTAAATAATTTTGCCCAACCGCTTCTATCATTTCTATAGATGCGATAGAGTCATATTTGTCTTTTACATCTCTATAATCTTTCAAAAATATATTCACTTTTTCATTCAATCCATTTTCAAATATTCTTTTTTTTGAAAATTCAAATTGCTCTTTAGAAATTGTTATACAATCTAATTTTACATCATAATTTTTACCCACATATTCAGCAAAGCCACCCCAGCCACAGCCAATTTCTAAAATTTTATTTCCTACGTTTGGCTTTATTAATTCTGTAAGCTTTTTATATTTATTTAGTTGAGCAGAAAATAAATCGTCTTTTTGTTTTTCAAAAATTGCACTTGAATAAGTAAGTGAAGGATCTAACCATAACGAAAAGAAATCATTTCCTAAATCATAATGTTTTGAAATATTTTTCTTACTTCTACTCTTATTATTTTTTATGAAAATACTCTTTAATTTATTAATCATTGATAAATCAAAAATACCTGAAAATTTATAGACAATTTTTATATTTTTAGCTGTTATTTCTATTAGATTAGTTAGATTATCTGTTTCAAATTCATTTCGCATGTACGCTTCTGCAAGTCCTACACTTCCCGATTTTATTATTTGAAGTGTTAAACCAGGTTTGTTAATTTTAATCTTTGCTCTTAATTGTTCACTCTCATTACCAAACTTATATA
>CACBWM010000017.1 GCA_902542975.1 uncultured Pelagibacteraceae bacterium
ATATTAAACCTGTTTATATTGATGGACAATTTAAACCTAGAACAATGTTGCCTTTATCTCTCTCCTACGATCATAGAATTATTGACGGAGCTGAGGGTTCAAGATTTAATAATGAATTAAAAAATAACCTTGGTAAAAACTTTGCCTACAAATTAGCTAAGCAATGATTAAAAATTTTAAACTTTTAAATAATAAAACTGTATTTTACTTTAATGACAATAAGTTTGAAACATTTCCTAATATTTGGTTAAGAGATCATATTAAAAATAAAGAAAACTGGGATTTTAAAACCAATCAAAGAATAACTTATACCGCAAATTTAGACATTAATATCAAAGTTAAAAAAGCAAAATTATTAAAAAAAGGGAAATTCATTGAAATATTATGGTCTGATGAAAATAAACCAACCAAATATTCATATGAATTCTTAAAAAAAAATTCTTTAAAAAAAGAGGAAACTATAAGTGATACTCAATTTTGGAAAGATAAAGACATAAAAAATCAAATTTTTATTAATTATAAGCAATTACAAACTAAAGTTGGATTTAAAAATTTATTAAAAAAAATCCACATATATGGTTTTGCAGTCGTAAGAAATTGTTCAAAGAACTTAAACTCTGTTGAATATATAGCTAAAAAAATTGGTTATGTCAGAAATTCAATTTTTGGAGGATTGTGGACTTTTGAATCAAATAATAAAAAAGCAGACAGTGCATATTCAAACCAAGAACTGAGACCACATACAGACTCTACATATAGTAATGATGCTCCGGGTTTACAATTACTGCTTTGTTGTAAGTATGATGCTAAAGGTGGAGATTCTATAATGGTAGATGGATTTAAATTGGCAAATGAAATCAAACAAAAATATAAAAAACATTTTAAAACTTTAACAAATACAAAAGTTAAAGGTTCTTATATTGGTGATGGTGTTCGCCTTGAAGCAAAAAGACCAATAATAAAATTAAATGAAAAAAATAATTTTGATCAAATTAGTTTTAACAATTACGATAGAGCACCTTTTAGAGAAAATAATCAGAAAACAATTAATTTTTATAAAGCAATTAAAATATTTGATACGATGGCAAACCAAAAGCAATATCAGTGGAGGCACATTTTAAAACCTGGTGAATTACTAATTTTTAATAATTGGAGAGTAATGCATGGTAGAGGCGCATTTTCAGGTATAAGAAAAATGGCTGGTTGCTATATCAATAAAGAAGATTTTGATAGCTGTTGTAGAATGAATAATATTATCTAAATTTAATTAAATTAATGTCCAAAACTACATCGCTAATATGCGCTTTGATAACAACATTTATTTGGGGCACTGCTTTCATTGCTCAAGACACAGGCATGGACAATATTGGTCCATTAACATTCAATGCATCTAGATTTTTTGTTGGTTTTCTTACAGTCCTACCCATTGCTTTAATTTTAGAAAGAAAAAAAATTAATTATGAAATCAATTCTAATAAAAAATTATTTTTAAAATATTTATTTTTAATGGGTATATCATTATTTTTAGGCACTTACTTGCAGCAAGCCGCATTACAATACACGAATATAGCTAATGCAGCTTTTTTCACAGTTTTTTATGTTCCATTAGTTCCAATTTTATTATTTTTTATTTATTCTATTAAAGTCCATTGGAGTCTTTGGCCTTCAATAGGTTTATGTATAATAGGTGTTTACCTATTAAGTGATTTTTCAAACTCAGAAATTATGATAGGTGATGCTTTAGTTATTCTATGCTCACTATTTTGGGCTTTACATATAATTTTCGCTGGAAAATTTATGGAGAAATTTAATATACCAATTTTTTATGCAGCATTACAAGCAGCTCTTGTTTTTGGTTTATCTCTTATATTTGCTTTTATTTTAGAGGAAGTAGTTATTACAAAAATTTTAACTGAGTATAGTTCAATATTATATGCAGGCGTCTTATCTGGAGGAATTGCTTTTACTTTACAAATGTTTGCACAAAAAAATATTGAAGAAGCTCCAGCAGCAATAATTTACTCTCTTGAAGGTGTCTTTGCAACAATTGCTGGATGGATTATTTTAAGTCAAGTTCTTAACATAAATAATATTATAGGATGTGTATTAATTCTTATTGCTGTAATATTTTCTCAAATTGCTCCAACGTCCAAAAAATCACAAGTAAATAATTGAAAAAAGAATAATACTTAAAACTATTCTATAAATAACAAAAAAACTCAAACTAAACATTTTAACATAAATAAGAAAATATTTAATTGTAAAATAAGAAAATAAAAATGAAGCTGAAGTAGAAAAAATAAATATAGCATCAAAATTTATTTGATCATCAATAACATCTTTAAATCCCAAAACACTTGCACCTGCTAAAGCTGGAATAGACAAATAAAAAGCTATCTTTGATGATTCAACTCTGTCAAATTTTAAAAATCTTGAAGCTGTAATTACTATACCTGATCTACTGACTCCTGGAATAATAGCTAAAATCTGAAATAACCCTATTATAATAATACTTTTAATATTTAATTCTGAAGAAATTTTATTTTTAAATTCAAACTTATCTGAAAAGTATAATAAAATTCCAAAAATCAAAGTTGTCCAAGCGACAACTTTTAAGTTTCTAAATTGGTCAATTAAATTTGTGGAGTAAAAAATATAACCAACAATAACTAAAGGTATAGACCCAAGAATTATTAGTAGAAATATATTTTTATTATTAATGATATTTATTAACTCTTTTCTAAAAAATAAAATAATTGCTAACAAAGAACCTAAATGCAGACTAATATCTAATTGTAGGTTGCTAACATTGAAGTAACTCAATTTTGATATAATTAAAAGATGTGCAGACGAGCTAACTGGAATAAACTCAGAAATTCCTTGAATAATTGATAAAATAAGCGTCTCTACATATTTTGAAATCATTAGATCCAATACTTCATAATGAAATTGTAACCAAATTAAAGCAATTACATATTTGCATATCATCTATGCATAATAAGAAAAAACCGCTGATTTACTTAAGTTTTGTGGAATATTAGTCAATATTTATGACCTTGTAATTGTTTATTATTAAATTTTTATCGTGTATACAGCCTCCACCATGTCAGAAAAAATGCTTAAATTTGTTGATATAGGTCAACAAAATCCACCTAAAAGAGATATATCAGACCGAAAAGAGGATTTTAATGAAATATATCAAGAATTTCTAAAAGATAGAGCTGTTCAGCAGTCAAGCAGATGTTCCCAATGTGGAGTACCATTTTGCCAAGTTCATTGTCCATTAAGTAACAATATACCAGATTGGCTTAAACTAACTGCTGAGGGAAGATATGAGGAAGCTTATCAATTATCACAAAGTACAAACAACATGCCAGAAGTTTGTGGAAGAATTTGCCCACAGGATAGGCTGTGTGAAGGAAATTGTGTAATAGAGCAATCGGGTCATGGAACAGTAACTATTGGATCAATAGAAAAATATATTACAGAGAAAGCTTGGGAAAATGGTTGGGTTAAACCAATAGAAATAAATAGCGAAAAAAATGAGAGTGTAGGAATTATAGGTTCTGGTCCTGCTGGACTTGCTTGTGGAGAACAGCTCAGAAAAAAAGGATACAAGGTAACTATATATGATCGTTATGACAGAGCTGGAGGGCTACTAATATATGGTATCCCAGGATTTAAATTAGAAAAGCATGTTGTTCAAAGAAGAATAAAACTTTTGGAAGAAAGCGGAATTAGATTTGTCTTAAACTTTGAAGTTGGAAAAGACTCCAGCTTGACGGAGTTAAGAGAAAAACACGATGCAATTTTAATAGCCACAGGAGTTTATAAAGCTAGAGAAGTTAACCTGCCTGGTAACGATTTGAGTAATATTTTCCCTGCAATGGAATTTTTGACAGCATCAAATAAAAAAGGACTAGGTGATAAAGTTGAGTTGTTTGATAACGGAACTTTAAATGCTGAAGGCAAAGATGTTGTAGTAATTGGAGGTGGCGACACAGCAATGGACTGCTTAAGGACTTCAGTAAGACAGAATGCTAAATCTGTAAAATGTTTATATAGAAGAGATAGAGAAAATATGCCAGGATCAGCAAGAGAAGTTGGTAATGCAGAAGATGAAGGTGTTGAATTCATTTGGTTAACAAGCCCTAAAGAGTTTAAGGGAACAAATAAAATTGAAAGTGTAGTTGTTAATAAAATGAAATTGGGTGAGCCAGATGATAGCGGTAGAAGAAAACCAGTTGTGGAAGAAAATTCAGATTTTGAAATTAAAGCTGATCTTGTGATCAAAGCACTTGGATTTGATCCAGAAGATCTTCCAAAATTATTTAATGAAGAAAAATTGCAAGTATCAAGATGGGGAACAATAAAAGCTGATTTTGATACTATGGAAACTAGTATAGAGGGAGTTTTTGCAGCTGGAGATATAGTTCGAGGAGCATCTTTAGTGGTTTGGGGTATTAAAGACGGAAGAGATGCGGCAACATCAATTGATAATTATTTACAAAGTAAACAAAAACTTAGAGTTGCTTAATGAAGCTAAGAAATAAAAATTTAAAAATTTTAAAAAGTAATCATGTTTACTCGGAAGAAATGGAACATGATGCTTGTGGTGTAGGTTTAGTAGCATCCACCGAAGGTATAAAATCAAGAAAAGTTGTAGAATATGGAATCGATGCTTTAAAAGCTGTTTGGCATAGGGGCGCAATCGATGCAGACGGAAAAACTGGAGATGGTGCTGGAATCCATATCGAAATTCCTAAAGATTTCTTTGAGGAAAAAATTGAAGTCACTGGTCATAAACATGATAATTCTGAACTATGTGTGGGTATGATTTTCTTACCAAGAAATGATTATAGCGCTCAAGAGCAATGTAGAACTATTGTTGAAAGTGAACTAACAAAGAGAAATTTTAGTATCTATGGTTGGAGACAAGTTCCTGTTGATCCCTCTGTCCTAGGAGAAAAAGCTGAACAAACAAGACCTGAAATTACTCAAGTATTGTTCACATACAATGACAAAAAAGTTGTCAATAAATCTCTGGAACAAAAATTGTATGAAACTAGAAGAGTAATTGAAAAAGAAGCTCTCAATAATCAATTAAATAATTTTTATATATGTTCATTTAGTTCTAAATCTATCATTTACAAAGGAATGTTTTTAGCAGAAGCTTTGTCAGATTTTTATACTGACTTGAAAGATGAAAGATTTATATCTAGGTATGCAATATTTCACCAAAGATTTTCAACTAATACTGCACCAAGTTGGGACTTGGCTCAACCATTTAGATCTATAGCGCATAATGGTGAAATAAATACTCTTAAAGGAAATGTTAATTGGATGAAGGTTCACGAAGAAGAGATGTTTAGTCCAGTTTTCGAAGACATAGAGAATCTTAAGCCTGTAATACCAGCTGGCAATTCTGACTCTGCATCATTAGATAATGTTTTTGAGTTATTAAATATTTCTGGACAGCCTGCTCCTCTAGCAAAATTAATGTTAATACCAGACGCTTGGTCAAAAAAAAATAAGGTATTAAAAAAAGATCATCAACAACTATTCAATTTTTTAAATAGTACCATGGAGCCTTGGGATGGGCCAGCTGCTATAGCTGCAACTGATAATGAATGGGTAATTGTTGCAACTGACAGAAATGGATTAAGACCACTTAGATATACAGTGACAAGAGACAAACTTCTTTTTGCAGGAAGTGAAACAGGAATGATAGATTTAAATGAGAAAAAAATTGTATCTAAAGGAAGATTAGGACCTGGAGAAATATTAGGAGTGAGAATAGAAAAAGGCAAAGTATATTCAAACGATGAAATAAAAAACTACCTTTCAAAAGAATATAAACATTACAACAATCAGATTATTGATCTTGATAAAAAATTAGAGGCAGAAACTGAAAAAGTAGAGCTGGAAGGCCAAAGTTTGAGGAATTTTCAACATTGTTTTGGATATAGCATAGAAGATTTAGAATTAATTCTTCATCCAATGGCAGAAGATGCTAAAGAAGCAACAGGCTCAATGGGTGATGACACGCCTTTAGCAGTTTTATCTGACAAATATAGACCATTATATCATTACTTTAGACAAAACTTTAGTCAGGTTACAAATCCACCAATTGACTCTCTAAGAGAAAATAAAGTTATGAGTTTAAAGACAAGATTTGGAAATCTTGGTAATATTTTAGATTTTAGTAAATTAACTAAAGACAATATTTATGTCTTAAATAGTCCGATATTATCAAATGCACAATTTGAAAAATTTTTAAAATTCTTTGGAAATAATAATAAAGTTTTAGATTGTACATTCAGCAAAGATGAGGATTTAGAGACATCAATAAATTCAATCAAAGTTAAATCTGAACAAGCTGTTAGAGAGGGAATTAAACAAATTATATTATCTGATAAAAATATTTCACAAAATAGAATGCCAATGCCGATGCTTTTATGTATAGGAGCGATAAATACACACTTAGTTAAATTAGGTTTGAGAGGTTATGTTTCTATTAATGTGCAAACTGGAGATGCTTTAGATACTCACTCTTTTGCAACATTAATTGGTGTTGGTGCTACTACAGTGAATCCTTATTTAGCTTTTGATAGCTTATATCAAAGACATTCTAAGAAATTATTTGGAAATTTCACTTTTGATGAATGTGTTTTAAGATACATTAAATCAGTCAATCTCGGTCTTCTTAAAATAATGTCTAAAATGGGAATTTCTGTTTTAAGTTCTTATAGAGGCGGATGTAATTTTGAAACTGTGGGACTAAGCAGAACAATAGTAAAAGATTACTTTCCTGGGATGCTATCAAAGATTTCTGGAATTGGTTTAAAAGGAATAGAAAAGAAAATTAGAACTATACACAAAGAAGCATTTTTCGATAATTCAAATATTTTACCTATTGGAGGTATTTACAGATATAGAAAAAATGGTGAAACACATCAGTATCAAGGCAAACTTATTCATTTACTGCAAACTGCGGTTGGACAAGGATCTTACGAAATATATAAAAAATACACAAAAGGTATTTACAATTTAAATCCAATAAGTTTAAGAGATTTAGTAGATTTTAAATCTAAAAATCCTATCGATATATCTAATGTTGAGCCTGCATCTAATATATTAAAAAGATTTGGAAGCGGAAGTATGTCTCATGGAGCTTTATCTAAAGAAGCACATGAAACTCTTGCTGTTGGTATGAACAGAATTAAAGGCGCATCTTGTAGTGGTGAAGGTGGAGAAGATGAAAAAAGATTTAAGATTATGGAGAATGGAGATAGTGCAAATTCAAGGGTTAAACAAATTGCATCAGCTAGATTTGGAGTAACCATTAATTACTTAAATAATTGCAATGAGATTGAAATCAAAATTGCACAGGGCGCTAAACCAGGTGAAGGTGGACAATTACCAGGTTTTAAAGTTACAGATGAAATTGCGAGATTGAGACACTCAACGCCAGGAGTTACTTTAATATCCCCTCCACCACATCATGATATTTACTCAATAGAAGATCTAGCTCAATTAATTTATGATTTAAAACAAATAAATCCTAAGGCTAGGGTTGGAGTTAAATTAGTTGCTTCATCAGGAATTGGAACGATAGCTGCTGGAGTTGCAAAAGCTAAAGCAGACATAATTTTAATCTCAGGGCACTCAGGAGGTACAGGAGCTACTCCACAGACAAGCGTTAAATATGTTGGAGTTCCTTGGGAGATGGGATTAACAGAAGCAAATCAGGTATTGACATTAAATAACTTAAGACATCAAGTGACGCTTAGAACTGACGGTGGAATAAAAACAGGAAGAGATGTTGTAATTGCAGCCATGATGGGAGCAGAAGAATTTGGCGTAGCAACAACTGCTTTAGTCGCAATGGGATGTATAATGGTCAGACAATGTCATTCAAATACATGTCCAGTGGGTGTTTGCACACAAGATGATAAATTAAGAGAGAAATTTACAGGAACTCCTGAAAAAGTAGTGAACCTTTTTACATTTATAGCAGAGGAAGTAAGAGAAATACTTGCTGATCTTGGTTTCAAATCTTTAAATGAAGTAATTGGAAGAACTGACTTGCTAAGGCAAGTAAGCAAAGGATCACCAAACTTGGATGATCTAGATTTAAATCCTCTTTTTGTTCAGGCAGATCCAGGAAAAAATAAAAGATATTGTGAGAAACCCGAAATTAATTCTGTTCCAGATACTTTAGATCAAAAATTATGGCCAGAAATAGAAGACAAAATAGATAAAAAAGAAAAAATAAATCAAGAATTTGAAATTCAAAATACTGATAGAGCAGTTGGTACTAGAATTTCTTATCATTTGTACAAAAAATTTGGAAATAACAAACTTGATGAAAATTCTATCGAATTAAATTTTAAAGGTTCAGCAGGCCAATCCTTTGGTGCTTTTGCTATTAAAGGATTGAAACTAATTTTAAAAGGGGATGCAAATGATTATGTTGCTAAAGGATTATCAGGTGGAACTATTGTGATTAAATTACAAGATGAAAGCAACCTTGTTTCAAATGAAAATACTATTATTGGAAACACTGTTTTATATGGAGCTACTTCTGGAAAATTATTAGCTTCAGGACAAGCAGGAGAGAGATTTGCTGTTAGAAATTCAGGTGCAACTGCAGTAGTAGAAGGTTGTGATTCAAATGGTTGTGAATACATGACAGGCGGAAACATTATTATATTAGGAGATATTGGTGATAATTTTGGGGCTGGCATGACAGGAGGTATGGCATTTATTTATGACCCTGAAAATCAATTTGATAAAAAAGTAAATCCTGAAAGTGTAGTTTGGCAAACTCTAGAAACTAAATTTTGGATTGAGCATCTAAGGAAATTAATTCAAGAGCATGCGATAGAAACAAATTCAACAATCTCGAAAAAAATTGTTGAGAATTTTGATAATGAAATAAATAATTTCGTCCAAGTTTGTCCAAAAGAAATGTTAGATAAGTTAGAAAATCCAATATCAAACAAAAAATTAGTCGGTCAAGCTAGTTAGTATTTTTAATAATATTGTCTAACTCTTTACAAATAATGTTTATATTTTTTTTTGACGAGAGACTATGGTCACCCTTCTTAATTATATTTAATTTTTTTTTTGCTTTGCTGAAGATTTTCAAAACTTCTCTTGAGTATTTAATTGGTACAACTTCATCTTTTTGACCATGGACCATAGTAACAGGTATTTTCATCGGAATTTTAACATTCAAAACTTTATTTTGTTTTTTTCTTCCATCTTTAATTAATTGATTAGTTATGAGATACTCATATCCACCATTTTTAATTCTGCTAATACCTTTTTCGATAATTTCACTCTTTGTCTTTTTTGAAAATTTTTTCCACATTATTCTTGTTAAAAATTCTGGAGCAGAGCCAATTCCCACAAAGCCTTTAATCTGTTTTTTGATTGATTTAAATAATAATAAAGAGATCCAAGCACCCATACTAGAACCTATTAAAATTATATCATTTTTTTTAACTATATTTTTAATAGTCAGTTTCGCATCATTTGCCCAAGTGGAAATATTCCCTTTTGTAAACTCACCTGAAGACTTTCCGTATCCAGAATATTCTAGTGCCAAAAAACCCAATTTATTTTTTTTAGCATAGTTTAAAAATCTTTTAGGTTTATCTCCTTCTATATCGGATGCAAAACCTGGTAAAAATATAATATAAAGATTATTTTTATAATAATTGCTTATATATCTTAGTTTTTTTGTTTTAGAAATTTTTAGAAATTTAAATTTTTTCATATAAAGTATTAAAATTGATTTGAAATATTATAACTCTACCATATGCATCCAAAATTGAAAGTTCTGCAAGTTATACCAAAACTTGGATACGGTGGCGCAGAAACAGGTTGTTATGATATCGCACATTATCTTCATGAAAATGATTGTAAATCTTTTTTAATTTGCAACGGTGGAGAATTAACAAAGTTTGTAGATAAAAAAAAAGTTAAATATATAAGATTACCTGTCAATTCCAAAAACCCCATTTTAATTTTTTTTAATTCAATAATTATTTCTTTAATAATTTTATTTTATGGAATTAATATTGTCCACGCGAGAAGTAGAGCACCTGCATGGTCTTGTTTACTAGCTACCAAAATCACACGACGTAAATTTGTAACTACATTTCATGGAACATATAATTTTAAAAGTAAATTAAAAAAATTATATAACTCTGTAATGTTGAGATCAGATTTAATTATTGCTGGGTCTAATTTTATATTTTCACATATTAAAGAAAACTACTCTGAATACCTTAATGATAAAAAAAAATTCTTGGTGATATTTAGAGGCATTAATACTGATTATTTTGATCCATCAACTACTATAGAAACAGAGGAAGATGAATTATTTAAATCATGGGGACTTAAAATTGAGAGAAAAACTGTTCTATTACCCGGAAGATTAACAGAATGGAAAGGCCAAGAAATGTTTTTAGATGCTATTAATAAAGTAAATATTAATTTAGGACACGAGGTATTTAATGTAATTATTCTTGGGAGCGATCAAGGAAGAGAACTTTATAAAAAGAAACTTATTAGGTTAGTTGAACAGTATAGATTAACTAACCAAGTAAAATTTATAGATCATTGTAAAAATATGCCTCTAGCTTACAAAGTTTCAGACATCATAGTTTCTTCATCAATAGAACCAGAAGCTTTTGGAAGAATATCCGTTGAGGCTCAGGCAATGAAAAAACCAATTGTTGCAAGTAATATTGGGGGATCAAGAGAGACTATAAATGAAAATAAAACAGGATTTTTATTTGAAGCAAATAACTCTGACGATCTTTCAAAAAAATTAATAGAAATTATGAATTTAGATGAACAGACTATCAATCAAATGGGCATAGAAGGTAGAAAAAATGTCGTTTCAAAATTTAATGTTGAAAAAATGTGTTTTTCTACTTATTCAGAGTATAAAAAATTAATAAACTAATGCCAAATATTACATTACCTGATGGAAAAAAATTAAACTTTGAAAAAAGTATAACAGGCACAGAGGTTGCTGAAAAAATTAGCAAGTCTTTAGGTAAACAAGCTTTGGTGATGAGCATAAACGGTGAACTTAAAGATTTATATACTCTTATTGATCAAGATTGTTCTATTGAAATATTTACAGCTAAAGATCCTGAGGGTTTAGAAGTCATTAGACATGACACTGCACATATAATGGCTATGGCCGTTCAAGAACTATACCCAGGCACACAGGTAACAATTGGGCCAGTTATAGAAAATGGATTTTATTATGATTTTGCAAGAAAAGAGCCTTTTACTAGCGATGATCTAAAAAAGATTGAAAAAAAAATGTCAGAGATAATAGATAAAGATGTAAAAACAAGAAGAGAAGTTTGGGAGAGAGATAAAGCAATAAGTCATTTTAAAAAAATTGGAGAAAAATACAAAGCTGAGATAATTGAGAGCATTCCTAAAAACGAAGAACTGACTGTTTATCATCATGGCGAAACATGGCATGATTTATGTAGAGGTCCACATTTAGTATCTTCTGGTAAAATAGGTAAAGCTTTTAAACTGACAAAAGTATCTGGAGCTTATTGGCGTGGTGACTCTAAAAATGAAATGCTTCAAAGAATATATGGTACTGGTTGGGCAACTCAAAAAGAATTAGACCTTTATCTTCAGAGAATTGAGGAAGCAGAAAAAAGAGATCATAGAAAGATTGGAAAAGAGATGGATTTATTTCATTTTAGAGAAGAAAGTCCTGGATCTGTGTTTTGGCACCAGAAAGGATGGAATTTATTCCAAAAACTAGTTTCTTATATGAGAATGAAACAAGATCACGATGGTTACAAAGAGATAAATACGCCAGAAATACTTGATAGATCTTTGTGGGAAAAGTCTGGCCACTGGGAAAAATTTGGAGCTAATATGTATACTTCAACTACACCAGATGAAAAAGTATTTGCAATTAAACCCATGAATTGTCCTGGGTGTGTTCAAGTATTTAATCAAGGACTTAAAAGTTACAGAGACTTACCTTTAAAGATGTCAGAATTTGGAAAAGTTCACAGATATGAACCTTCAGGTGCATTGCATGGATTATTACGTGTAAGAGCCTTTACTCAAGATGATGCACATATTTTTTGTACAGAGGAACAAATTACTGAAGAATGTTTGAGCGTTACAAATTT
>CACBWM010000018.1 GCA_902542975.1 uncultured Pelagibacteraceae bacterium
TCGATTAAGCTATGGAGTATCTGTTACGGATGTTAACAAAGATAATAAATATGATTTTGTAGTAACTGGCTTTGGTTTTAAAAATTTAGCCCTCTCTTATAAAGATGGGAAACTAATAAATATTGTAAATGAAAAAATATTCACTGATGAAGAAAGAAGAACAATTGGTGTTGCTGCATGTGATATCGATCAAGATGGCTATGAAGAAATATATTTTTTAAATACTGATACATATAGTGGATCAAAAATTTATTCTGATCGACTAATAGATTTAAATAATAATAAATTTGAAGATTTATTCGAAAAAGAAATTAATCAAAATGAATTAAACTTAACCGCTGGAAGATCTGTTGTTTGTGTAGATAGAAAAGGTGATGGTGCATACGGTATTTATGTTGCAAATTATGGAGGTCCTACGCGATTTTATGAATTAATTAGAAATCGAATAAAAGACCAAGCGAAATCATTATCAATCGATAAAATTACTGGAGGCAGAGCTATTGTGTCTGGACACATTCTTTCAGATAGATCTGATATTTTTGCAGCAAATGAAAGAGGAGACAACTTTTTATATTATAATTCTAAAGGTTCTTTCCAAGATGTTGCTGAAGAGTATGCTGTACAAGATAGATTTGAAAATGGTAGAGGAACAGCTTTAAGTGATCTTTTATATAGAGGGAGATTAGATATCTTATCTTCAAACTGGGATGGAATGCATAGAGCATATGTTTTAGATGGAGACAAATTTAAAGATATATCAACATCTCCATACAACGAACCTACTAAGATAAGAACAGTTATTTCAGCTGATTTTGATAATGATGGATATGATGAAATTTTCATGAATAATATTGGAGAACCAAATAAACTTTTCAAAGTTTTAGAGGCCATTAGAGCTATTTGTTCACCGAATAGTGTTCCTACTCCAATTCCAGATCCATTGTAACAGCCTGCGCTAAAAATATTATCATCAATTTTTTCAAATATTTGAGAGCTATTACCACTTCTACACACAATCCCTGACCAACTGCTCTCTATTATATTATCAGGTAATTGTTTAAATCTTTTCTTGATGCCTTCTTTATGAATTGTAGCTCTTTTATTTAATTCATTTCTATTCATTGAAAAAAGGGTTTCTTAACTCTGCAGTATTTCTTATAAGTATTCTCCTATCTTTAGTCATTCTTATCGTAGCACCCATTGGTCTTATAGGAAGAACACCCCACTCTTTTGGAGAACCTATATCTTTAAATTCTTTATCTGTGAGTTTTCTCGTGAGACTAGCAGTTAATGTGATTGGGAAACTATAATTTTTTTTTACATTCAAATATTTCAAAAAACCGTTTGTGCAAAAAATAATTTTTTTAGTAGTTATTTTGTGCTTTTTTGTAAAACATTCAATTTTGTTATTAATCTTTTTCCAATTGTAAATTTGAGAATTTTCATATAATTTTACATTATCTGGCAATGTATCAACCATTGCTCTAGCTAATTTACCAGGGTTTAAAAGAATTCCTCCTGAGGTAAAAACTCCAATTTTATAAAAAGGCGTTCCCAATTTTTCAGTTAACTCTTTATTAAATAAAATTTTATTTTTAAAACCAAGACTATTTAATAATTTGCTGAACGATTGAGCTTTTGTCTCATCTTGCTCTTTAGAGGAAGCAAAATATTTTCCACATTCATTCCAATCACAATCAACCTGATATTCTTTTATAAATTTTCTAACAGCTTCTATACCCAAGTGATATATTTTTGTTTTTTTTACATAATTCTCTTTATCGCTGTTAGATGTAAAACCATCATTCAATGTAGTATCAACTAGATAGCCTGAATTTCTTGAACTTCCACCCTCGCCCGCTAACTGTGCATCAATGAGAATAATTTTTTTATCTTTCATTATATCTGAAAGTTTTCTAGCAGCTGATAATCCTGTATACCCAGCTCCTACAATTAAATAATCACAGTAAATGTCTTGATCTAGTAATTTAAAATTACTTCTCTCAGGAAGTTGTCTTGTCCATCCACAGAAATTGTTGTTTATTAAATCCAATAATTATTTTTTATAATGAAATTTTACTAATCTCAACTAACAAGAGACTTTTGAGGCTTCATATCACTCTTGCTTATACCAGCTACTTTAACTGGTTTTTTCATAGCATCTCTTCTGAATGGCTCACCTAATTCTTGATTTAGAATTATTTCGATAAATGTAGTAATACCTTTTTTCTGATCTTCACATGATTGTTTAATAGCTTTAGTGGTTTCTTCCATTGTATTTGCAATAACACCTTTTAAACCACATGCATTAGCAACTTTTGCATAACTTAATTCTGGATCTAACTCTGTTCCAACAAAGTTGTCATCAAACCATAAAATTGAATTTCTTTTTTCAGCCCCCCATTGATAATTTCTAAAAATTACCATTGTTATTGCTGGCCACTCCTCTCTTGCACACGAACTCATTTCGTTCATACTTATTCCAAAAGCTCCATCACCAGCAAAACCTATAACTGGAGTATCTGGGTATCCAATTTTTGCTCCAAGAATAGATGGAAATCCGTAACCGCATGGTCCAAATAAACCTGGTGCCAAATATTTTCTTGGTTTCTCAAATGTTGGGTATGCATTACCTATTGCACAATTATTTCCAATATCACTTGAAATTATAACATCTTCTGGCATCCCAGCTTGGATAGCTCTCCATGCTTGTCTTGGAGACATTCTATCTTTATCTCTTTCTCTTGCTTCTTTGTTCCATACGGTGCCTGGATCATCATCTTCATGATCTAAGCTTGTAAGAGTTTGCAACCATGCAGATTTAGTTTGATGAATTAGGTTTTTTCTATCTACTCTTCCAATATCTCCGGCATTTGATGAAAGTTTTTCTAATATTTGTTGAGCAACCATTTTAGCATCGCCACAAATACCTACAGTAACTTTTTTTGTTAAACCTATACGATCTGGGTTCATATCAACTTGAATTATAGTTGCATCTTTTGGCCAGTAATCAATTCCATAACCTGGTAATGTTGAAAATGGGTTTAATCTTGTTCCTAATGCCAACACAACATCAGCTTTTGAAATTAACTCCATAGCTGCCTTAGATCCATTATAACCTAATGGGCCAACAGCTAATGGATGGCTTCCTGGAAAGCTATCGTTATGTTGATATCCATTACAAACAGGTGCATCAAGCTTTTCTGCTAATTTTTTACAATCATCAATGGCATCACCTATAACAACTCCTGCCCCAGATAAAATTACTGGGAATTTTGCGTCTGATAATAATTTCGCAGCTCTATCAACAGCATCTTTTCCACCACCTTGTCTTTCAAATCTGACAATTGGAGGTAATTCTATATCTATCACTTGTGTCCAAAAATCTCTTGGCACATTTATTTGTGCAGGTGCTGATCCTCTAAATGCTTTTTCAATTACTCTATTTAAAACATCTGCCATTCTTGATGGATCTCTAACCTCTTCTTGATAACATACCATATCTTTAAATAGATTCATTTGCTCTACTTCTTGAAAACCACCTTGGCCCATAGTTTTGTTTGCTGCTTGAGGTGTAACTAATAGTAACGGAGTATGATTCCAGTAAGCAGTTTTTATTGGTGTAACAAGTCCTGTAATTCCTGGACCATTTTGAGCAATCACCATTGACATTTTTCCAGTTGCTCTCGTATAACCATCAGCAATCAATCCACCATTTGTTTCATGAGCAACGTCCCAAAAAGTTATTCCAGCTTCTGGGAAAAGATCAGAAATAGGCATGAATGCAGAACCAATAATACCAAACGAATGTTCGATACCATGCATTTGTAAAACTTTTACAAAAGCTTCTTCGGTTGTCATTTTAGCCATATCAAATCCTTCTTAATTCTATTTTTTAATTGTCAAAGTGCCCAATTCATATATAAATTGGATCGAATTTCAAACAAAGAAATCGTCACAATGGCTGGCACAGATATTATAATCCACGATGAAAAAGACAATGTAGGTGTTGTAGTTATTGAAAAAATTACTCCTAAACAAGACTGTGATTGCTGGATTATGGAAAATGATAAATCAGTAAAAATTCAATCAAAGGATGAAATACCTTTGGGTCATAAAATTGCTATGACTGATCTTAAAGAGGGAGATACAATATTAAAGTATGGGCATGATATTGGCAAAGTCGTAAAATCAATTAAAAAAGGCGAACATGTACATGTTCACAACGTAAAAACTAAAAAGTGGTAAAATGGAAATTCCAAAAACGTTTTTAGGATATAAAAGAGAAGATGGAAGAACAGGTACAAGAAATCACGTAATAATTCTACCTGTTGATGATATTTCAAATGCTTGTGCTGAAGCTGTAGCTAATAATATTAAAGGTACGATTGCACTTCCACATTCTTATGGAAGATTACAATTTGGGGCAGACCTAGAGCTTCATTTTAGAACAATGATTGGAACAGGAAAAAATCCAAATGTAGCAGCAGTTATAGTAATTGGTATTGAGCCTAAATGGACAAAAAGAATTGTTGATGCAATTGCAACGACTGGAAAACCAGTTGAAGGTTTTAGTATAGAAGGTGTAGGAGATATAGACACTATCGCAAGAGTTTCTAAGAAAGCTCAAGAATTTTCAATTTGGGCATCTGAGAAACAAAGAGAAGAACGTCCTATAAGTGATTTATGGATATCAGTTAAATGTGGAGAGTCTGATACAACATCAGGATTAGCATCAAATCCAACAGTTGGAAATTTAATGGATAAATTAGAGCCGCTTGGTGTTCATTTATGTTTTGGTGAAACATCTGAACTAACGGGTGCTGAAACTGTTTGTGAAAAAAGAGGAAAAACTCCTGAGGCTCAAGAGAAGTTTAGAAAAACGTGGAGTTCTTATAATGATTTTATTTTAAAAGAAGCAACAGACGATCTTTCCGAAAGTCAACCAACAGCTGGAAACATAGCTGGTGGACTTACTACAATTGAAGAAAAAGCATTTGGAAACTTTCAAAAAATTGGTGGATGTAAATTTATTGATGTACTAGAGCCAGCAGAAGAACCAACCAAAGGTCCAGGCTTATACTTTATGGATACCTCATCAGCTGCTGCTGAATGTGTTACTTTACAAGCTGCAGGAGGATTTAATCTTCACCTATTTCCAACTGGACAAGGAAATATAATTGGAAACCCAATTGAACCAGTAGTAAAACTAACTGCTAATCCTTTGACTGCTAGAACTATGAGTGAGCATATTGATGTTGATGTTTCTAAAATCCTATCAAGAGAAATGAATTTAGATGAAGCAGGAGACGAATTAATTAAAGCTACAATAAGAGTTGCAAACGGAAGATTAACTTGTGCTGAAGCACTAGGTCATAGAGAATTTGTTATGACTAAATTATACAGAAGTGCCTAAGCTTTAAGCTTAGCTTCTCTTGCTTTATTCCATTTAGAAATATAATTTCTTAAAATTGCAGCTCCAATTCCAAGAACTACTGCTAATACAACTGATGTAAGTCCATAAAAAACTGGAAGGTCTTTAGAATAATCTAAAATAAACTGTGCAATGTTACCAAGGTTTTTTGTTCCATTTACCACCGTTTCAACAATTGCATCTTCTTTAATAAAAGTATCATAAGCAATTGCAATTCCAACTAATAATAAAAGTACTGCTAAGATTGTTTTAAATTCTGAGCTATCAACTTTTTCACCAATTTTTTGACCAAACTGAACACCAATAATTGAGCCAAGTATAAGTACAAAAACTAAAACAAGATCAATTGTTCCATAATTAAAAGCATGAAGAACTGTTACGATTGCACTTACAAATATTGTAACAAACAAAGATGTACCAGGAATTAGTTTGGTTGGCATTCCAATAATATAAATCATTGCAGGAACCAAAATAAATGCACCTCCCACTCCCATAATTGCTGCAATATAACCAACAATTAAACCAATAATAATTGGAGTAAATGCACTTTCATAAACCTTTGATTTTTTAAAACGCATTCTAAAAGGAAGACCATGTATCCAATAATGTGTATGTAATTTTTTTCTTACAACAATTTTTTTTCTAGCCTTATCAATTTCAGATACTCCTTGAATAAGCATCAAAGTTCCAAGTATAGCTAAGATATACATGTAGGCTAATGAGATAACGATGTTTATTTTTCCAATATCCTGAAAATAAGAAAAAGTTAGGATCCCTAGTAAGGTTCCAATAGTTCCTCCTACTACAATCATCAATCCCATTTTATAATCTAATGTGCCTTTTAAATAATGAGTAGTTGAACCAGATACCGATGTACCTAAAATATTGCTTGCTTCATTTGGCACTGCATAAGCTGGTGGAATACCTAAAAATATTAAAAACGGTGTCATTAAAAATCCTCCACCTACACCAAATAATCCTGAAAGAATACCAACTGCTAAACTTAAACCAAATATAAAGAGTATGTTGATTTCGACTTGAGCTATTGGAAGAAAATATTCCATATAATCTAACTATTCCTCTCATAATCTAAAGTCAATGATTATAAGAATAAATTAAATAAAATTTTGAAATGTTCCTAGGATTATAATTGCCCAAGTAAAAAATATAAAAAGATAAAGAAAAGATTTAATTATTTTTGAAAGCTGACTTGAAACTAATAAAGGAATTTTCTTAATATTTTGATTAAAAACTTGAAGCATACCCGCGAGATACCACAAGTTTTATTAAATGCAAATGGTATTTAATTAAATTTAAAAAATAGTTGCTCCAAAAACTTTGACCTCATCTCCCTCTTCGCCAAGGACAAGTCGACCTAAAAAGTCTCCAGGTATCTCTGTACTGTTTTGTTTATAAATAACAGTTACATACAAGCCTCTTCTTAGACAGCCTATTGCCTTACACCCTTCTTTAAGGCTTGAGATTAGCTTATTGCTTGCCCATTGCTTGCCTAGCTCTACTTCGTTTGCCCCATAAAGCATTTGTGATGATAAATCCCTGGTAAAACCACCATAATCTTTCATGTTGGAACATCTAACCATGTTATCCCAGATAGGATCAGCAATTTTAATGATTTCTTCGTCTGATTTGTCGACAATACTCATCTAAAATGGTTAGGAAGCTTGCTTCTTCTCTTTATCATCAACTATATGATAAACAGGTTTTTTCTCCATTTCAAATTTTCCAGTTTCAGGATCTCTTCTAGAAACAGTTAAACAGTGCCAATTTTCATCATCAAGTTTCATGTGATCACCTCTATAATAATAGCCTGGCCAACGCGTTTCTTCTCTAAATAACGTATGATGAGCAACACATTCTGATGTTACAGCTCTATGCTTAAGTTCCCATGCTCTCATCAATTGGTGATAATCTTCAGCTCCGACGTGATCTAAGTCTTCTTGAAGTAATTGTAGCTGTTCTAAGCCTTTTTTAAGCAGATTATCGTTTGTCATGTAATTATTTGTTAATCCACCACAATATTCATCCATAATTTTTTGTAGTCTTTGTAACCCTTGTATAGGTAAAATATAGCTAGGAGAAACAGTTCCTCCAGTAATTTCATTTCTTCCCACTGTATAGTTCTCAATTGGCTTAAATATTTCTTCTTTAAGCTTCTCTAATTGTGCATCAGAAACTTCTATATCATCAGCTTTTTTATCTTGAATATATTTAACAGCAGCTTTAGATGCTAACCTTCCTTCTGTAAATGAACCAGATGAAAACTTATGAGCACTTCCACCAACTGCATCTCCTGCTCCAAATAATCCATCGATAGTCATCATTCTATTGTATCCCCAGAAATATTCATCAGGCGCTATATCTTCTGGTCCACTAACCCATGCTCCTGAACATGTAGCATGAGATCCCATTACATATGGTTCTGAAGTTGTTAATTCAGGATTTGTATATTTTGGATCAATATTTTGAGATGCCCAAACCACCGCTTGTCCAACCGTCATTCCTAAGAAATTTTCCCATCCAACTGTTTCTAAGTGTGGGTCTTGGAATGCTTCTTTTGTGACCATATGGATTGGTCCACCACCTGCAGCTGTTTCTTGAATAAATGCGTGATTTCTTAAACAAGTTGGTGTTGGATGATGGTCTATATATTCTCCTACTAATTCTTTAGTGGCTTCATACCATTTCTTCTCATAGTTTTCGCCATTAGCGTTTTGAGTATATGTTTTTAAATGAAGGAAATATGCTCCAACTGGACCATAACCATCTTTAAATCTACAAAGTACAATTCTATTTTCCATTTGAGTCATTTTTGCACCTGCTTGAATAGGTAGTGCATAAGCAGATCCATTACTCCAAGGCGCATACCATGTTCTACCCATACCTTCACCAACTGCTCTTGGTTTAAATATGTGCGATGCTCCACCAGCAGAAACAACTACTGTTCTTGATTTAAATACGTGAAAATTTCCAGTTCTAACATTAAATCCAACTGCACCAGCTATGCGGTTTGGATTTTTTTCATCTTTTAAAAGATGAGTAATCATTATTCTGTTATAAATTTTATCAGCAGATTTTTTTGCAGCTTCAGCTACAATTGGCTTGTAACTCTCACCGTGTATCATAATTTGCCACTTACCTTCTCTTTGATATCTTCCAGTTTCTTTATTTTTCATCATTGGAAGACCCCATTCATCAAACATGTGAACAGTTGAGTCTACATGACGTGCCATGTCATAACCTAAATCTTCTCTAACAAGACCCATCAAATCATTTCTAGCATACCGCACGTGATCCTCTGGCATATTCTCGCCCCACTGCATACCCATATAACAGTTAATAGCGTAAAGACCTTGTGCAACTGCTCCACTTCTATCTATGTTTGCTTTTTCAACACAGATTATTTTTAAATCTCTTCCCCAGTGTCTTGCCTCAAAGGTAGCACCTGTTCCAGCCATACCCCCACCGACAACTAGTACATCACATTCTTCAACGATTGTTTTGTGCTTAGCCATTAATAATAAACGCCTTGCTTAAATGAATTCTTGTCTAAAGTTGGTAAATCTTTTTCAGTATTTAAACCTTGTGGCTCATTATATAAAATTTGTGAATTAATTTCCCCTTGATTAGGTGTATCAGCTTCAGCTAATTTTGGTATGAATTTTCCCCAAGGTTTTGTAGTTATTGGTGATACAAAATTTTTTTCTGTACCATTTCTAAATCTAATTCTCCAAGATATAGTTCCTTTTTCTTCTTCTCTTCTAACTCTTACACTATGACCCATAGGAGCAAAGTCAGCATATCCTCTTACATCAATTGCATGATTGGGACATGCCTTAACACATGAATAGCATTCCCAACAAAAATTTGGTTCTATATTTTTTGCTCTTCTGATAGTTTCGTCTATATGCATGATATCTGATGGACATATATCTACGCAATGACCGCAACCATCACATCTTGTCATGTATACAAAAGTTGACATACCTACTTATTACCTTTCTTTAAAATTTTATCAATCATATTAATAGTGCTTTGGTGCCTCACGTTTAATTCCAAGTCCATATTGTTCTGGTGCATCTGCAGGTGGAGGTAAATTATCTCTTGAACCATCAGCTTCTGCTAAATTTTTTTGGATTGCGGCACCTGGTTTGTAGAACATATGAGCAAATTTAGACCAGTAAACTCCTCCAAATAAAACTATGTTAGCTACCGCAAACAAAATTAAAAATAAAATACTTAAACCGGTAGATCCTGAATATTGGAAATACGACCAAGCTAAACCAAACGTAGAAGATAATACTAAAGCTAAAACAAATAAATCTGCTTTTATGATTCTAAAAACTGAGTGAGCTTCAGCAGATACATCTACTCTTAAAAAAAACCAAAACCAATATGCTCCAAGGCAGGTTAAAATTGCACCAGCGTGCCAAATGATTGGCCATATAGACGGAGTTACAGCATTAGGAGAAGAATATCCAAATATCATAACACCTGACCCGATCCAAAATAATATTGTTCCATACATTCCTAATACATGTGCAAATCTTCTTTTACCCAAACCTAATTCAGATGTAGTTCCAATATCATGTACTACTGTTTTTGATATAATCGCTGTTTTCTCTCCAAGACTTAATTCTCTACTTGCCGCTTTTTTTGCTTTTTTAGCGTTATTAAAAAAATATTTTACATTTTTCTTATGAATAATATCCATCAGTGTTCCAATAACTACTAATGCCAACATCAACAAGACAAATGTTTGCAAAGCAATTGAAGGAACTGTTGAGGAAAGTACAGCAAATGGATTTGTTGTGAACATATTATTATCTCCGCTAAATATAATACTAATCTAATCTCATAATCTATAAAAAATGTTAGTTCAACTGACTAATAATCTCATCTGAAGAAAAAAATGTTAATAAAGTTTACTTTTTCCTTACATAATGCTGTTTAGCAGAAATTACAGCTCGAACACCGCCTTGAGGATTTTTAACATCATTTTTTCGTCTTGGAATCAGATGAATATGACAATGATTAATAGATTGCCCAGCAACCTTGCCTGAATTGGTACCAATGTTAAAACCCTTTACGGATTTATCGTTCATTTCAATTTTTTTTTTAAGTTTCTTAATTAATTTATTGCAGGCTAAGATTTCTTTTGAGGTTAGATCAAAATAATTTTTGACACACCGCTTTGGAATTATAAGTGAATGAAATTTTGATACTGGGTAAGTGTCAGTAGTTGCATAAGCAAGTTCGTTTTCAAAAAGATATTCCTTTTTCTTTGTAAAACAGAATATGCAAGGGTTATTAGGATTTCTCATAAATAATTACTCAATTTTTTTTGTTTTAGTATTTTAGTTTGATATT
>CACBWM010000019.1 GCA_902542975.1 uncultured Pelagibacteraceae bacterium
TAGGTAGTCACGGTGATAAAGGTGCAAGTATTGCCGATGTTATTTTGCCTGGTGCTACTTACACAGAACAAGATGGTTATTTTACAAACTTAGAAGGAAAATTACAAAAAGCCTACAAGGCATCATATCCACCAGGTGAAGCGAAAGAGGATTGGCAAATAATAAATGAATTGTCCTCATTCATTAAGAGAAAAAATTTATATAAAGATAAAAATCAACTAATCGATTCATTAATAAATTATTTAAATCTTAATAATAAAAATGAAGCTAGTTTTGAGGTGCCTGAATATAATTTTAAATCAGAAAAAATTATTACTGAAGAGATTGATTATTATCACTCCAATGTAATAGCGAGAGCATCAAAAACAATGTCAGAGTGTAAAAATATTAGAATGAGTTTACCAAAAACTGGAACCGATAATTAATGGCTGAACTATTTATATTTTTTGAACAAATTTATAGAATTCTGTTTATGCTGATCCCAGTTTTAGTATCTGTTGCAATGATTGTTTGGTTAGATAGGAGAGTATGGGCATTTGTTCAAAAAAGAAGAGGTCCTAACGTTGTTGGTCCATTTGGATTATTTCAAACATTAGCTGACGCATTAAAATACATTTTTAAAGAAATAATCATTCCAGCAAGCTCAAATAAAGTTATATTTATCTTAGCCCCAATAGTTACAATGACTTTGGCTTTAATTGCTTGGGCGGTAATTCCTTTTAGTGAAACATTTGTACTAGCAGATATCAATGTTGGTATTTTGTATCTTTTTGCAGTTTCATCTTTAGGTGTTTATGGAATAATTATGGGTGGATGGGCATCTAATTCAAAGTATCCTTTTCTAGGAGCAATTAGATCAGCTGCTCAAATGGTTTCTTATGAAGTTTCCATAGGTGTAATAATTATAAATGTATTACTTTGTGTAGGTTCATTAAATCTAAGTGACATCGTTTTAGCTCAAAAAAATTTATGGTTTGTAATACCTCTATTCCCGATGTTTATAATATTTTTTATTTCAGCCTTAGCAGAAACGAACAGACCACCTTTTGATTTGCCCGAAGCTGAAGCAGAGTTAGTTGCAGGTTACCAGACAGAATACTCTGGAATGATGTATGCAATGTTTTGGTTAGGGGAGTATGCTAACATTTTGCTTATGTGTGCAATGGGATCTATTTTATTTCTGGGTGGCTGGTTATCTCCTATAGATTTATTTCCATTTAATGTTATTCCGGCTCCAATATGGTTAATCTTAAAAATACTCTTTTTATTTATCTTATTTGCTTTGATAAAAGCTATAGTACCTAGATATAGGTATGATCAATTAATGAAACTTGGATGGAAAATTTTTCTACCATTTTCATTAATTTATGTAGTATTAACTGCAAGTTTTTTAATGTATTTTGATTTATTACCGGGTAATTAGAATGAGCTTAATAAGATTTTTCAAAACGATTTTTATGATTGATTTTTTAACAGGATTAATCATGGCAATAAAAGAGATATTTAAACCAAAAAAAACAATTAATTATCCATTTGAAAAAGGTTCAATTAGTCCTAGAGCAAGAGGAGAACATGCGCTAAGAAGATATCCAAATGGTGAGGAGAGATGTATTGCTTGTAAACTATGTGAAGCTGTTTGTCCTGCTCAGGCTATAACAATAGAGTCTAGCGAGAGAGAAGATGGAAGTAGAAAAACTACTCGTTATGATATCGATATGTTAAAATGTATTTATTGTGGTTTGTGCGAACAATCTTGTCCAGTTGATGCGATTGTGCAAGGTCCAAATTTTGAATTTGCTACAGAAACAAGAGAAGAACTTTACTATAACAAAGAAAAGTTGTTAGAGAATGGAGATAGATGGGAGAATATTTTAGCAGCAAATATTAATGCTGATAGCTCCCACAGATAATCAATGATTGCTCACGCAATAGTCTTTTATATATTTTCACTGATTGCAATTGTCTCTGCAATTATGGTAACTGTTTCGAAAAACACAGTTAACTCAGTTTTTTTTTTAATATTGGACTTTATTAGTATTTCTTGCCTATTCATCATGATTGGTGCCGAATTTTTAGGAATGATAATGCTTATTGTGTACGTTGGAGCAGTGGCAGTATTATTTTTATTTGTGGTTATGATGTTAAATGTGGCTCAACAAAAAAAATGAATGGTTTAATTCTAGTGGAAGAAGTTCCCATATTCCAGTTGGTCTATTAGTAAGTATAATTATATTTTTTGAATTAATTATTGTTATAGGTGGATGGAAATATAAACCAGATTTGTTAGATTCAATTGCTATTGAAATAAATACTGACTTAACAAATACTCAATCTTTAGGAAGCGTTATATATACTGATTATATCCATTTGTTTCAATTATCCGGAATGGTTTTATTGGTAGCCATGATCGGTGCAATTGTATTGACCTTCAGACAAAGATCTGGAGTAAAAAGACAAAATTATTTCAAACAAATATCTAGAGATAGAAAAGATGGTATTGAATTAGTTGATGTTGAAAATAATAAAGGAGTTAAAATAGATGCTTAGTATTGGTCTTGGACATTACTTAACTCTCGCTGCTATTATATTTACAATTGGTATTGTGGGTATTTTTCTAAATAGAAAAAATATTATTGTTATATTGATGAGTATTGAATTAATACTTTTAGCTGTAAATATAAATTTAGTATCTTTTTCTATTTTTATTAACGATCTGAGTGGCCAGGTTTTCACATTATTCATATTAACAGTGGCTGCAGCTGAGGCCGCAATAGGACTTGCAATTATTGTAGTTTATTACAGAAATTCTGGAACAATAAGAGTCGAAGAAATCGACAGATTGAAAGGGTAAATGGAATACTTAATATTATTTTTACCTTTGATAGGTTCAATCATATCGGGTTTCTTTGGCAAAACCATTGGTGATAGATTATCGCAATTAATTACGTGTATTTTGGTTTCTATTTCCGCATTATTATCTTTGTTC
Organism: uncultured Pelagibacteraceae bacterium; assembly: GCA_902542975.1. Classification (GTDB taxonomy): domain Bacteria; phylum Pseudomonadota; class Alphaproteobacteria; order Pelagibacterales; family Pelagibacteraceae; genus Pelagibacter. The sequence goes on from CACBWM010000019.1 coordinate 2,987, forward strand.
ATATTTTATAAAGTTGTTTCATCAGGATATGAGCATAATGCAATTATCGCAACTTGGATAAATTCAGGATCTTTAAATGTAAATTGGTCAATTAAAGTTGATGCTCTTTCTGCAGTAATGTTAGTTGTAGTTACTCTAGTTTCATCCTTAGTTCATATCTATTCTGTTGGTTACATGTCTCATGACCCACATAAACCAAGATTCATGTCCTATCTATCATTATTTACATTCGCTATGTTAACCTTAGTAACATCAGATAATTTTTTGCAATTATTTTTTGGATGGGAAGGAGTTGGTCTTTGCTCGTACTTTTTAATTGGTTTTTGGTATAAAAAAGAGACTGCTAATGCTGCTGCTATTAAGGCTTTCATAGTAAATAGAGTTGGGGACTTTGGTTTTGCATTAGGTATTTTTTTAATATTTTATATTTTTGGCACAGTAAATTACGACGAAGTTTTTCTTAAAATACCTGAAATTATAGATCAAAAAATAAATTTTCTATCTTTTGAATTTTATACAATAGATTTAATTTGTTTATTACTTTTTATTGGAGCAATGGGAAAGTCAGCTCAATTTTTGCTTCATACATGGTTACCAGATGCTATGGAAGGTCCAACACCAGTATCCGCATTAATTCATGCAGCCACAATGGTAACTGCAGGAGTTTTTTTAGTCGTTAGATGTTCTCCAATTTATGAGTACTCAGAATTAGCTTTGTCTGTAATCACTTTAGTTGGAATGACCACAGCTTTTTTTGCAGCTACAGTTGCATTAGTGCAAACAGATATAAAAAAAATTATCGCTTATTCAACATGTAGTCAATTGGGATATATGTTTTTTGCAGCAGGTGTAGGCGCATATAATGTTGCAATGTTTCATTTATTTACACATGCTTTTTTTAAAGCTCTACTTTTCTTAGGCTCTGGATCAGTAATTCATTCATTTAAAGATGAACAAGATGTTACTAAGATGGGGGGAGTATTTAAAAAATTACCCTACACTTATGCATTAATGGTTGTTGGTACATTAGCTTTAACAGGATTTCCTTTCTTATCAGGTTTTTATTCTAAAGATGCAATAATTGAATTTGCTTATATAAGTGAAACAAAATTTGGAATTTATGCTGCTGGTATAGGTGTATTAACCGCTGTAATGACTTCTATATACTCATGGAGATTAATATTTAAAACTTTTCATGGAGATTACAAAAATAAAGATCTTAGTATTGATACAATGCACGAGTCTCCATTAAGTATGATGTTGCCTTTGGTGTTATTAGCAGTCGGTGCTGTTTTTTCAGGATTTTTATTTAAAGAATTATTTATAGGTCATGATACAATGTACAATTTTTGGGGAGAGTCTATAAAATTTATAGAACCATTAGGAAAAGAACATCCTCCAACTTGGTTTTTGTTTTTAACTCCTACATTAGTAGTTTTAACAATTCCATTGTCATATTATCTATTTGTTAAAAATACTAAAATTGTAAATGAAATAGTTTCTATTAACATGCCTGTTTACATTTTTCTCCAAAAAAAATGGTATTTTGACGAATTGTATGATCAAATTTTTATTAAACCTTCAAAAAGTTTTGGAATATTTCTTTGGAAAAAAATTGATGGATTAATAATCGATAAATTTGGACCAGATGGAATTTCAAATTTAGTAAAATTTTTTTCTTTTAAAGCAGTAAAGTTTCAATCAGGTTATATTTATCAGTATGCCTTTATAATGCTTCTAGGTTTTTCAATTTTATTAACTTTATTAATAGTAAAATAATATGAATTTCCCAATTCTATCATCATTAATTTTACTTCCAACAATAGGAGCCTTATTTATTTTTTTTGTTAGATCGTCTAATTCTCAATATCAAAGTAGCAAATATGTTGCCCTTTTTATAACTTTAGCTAATTTTTTCTTGTCTTTATATTTATGGATTGTTTTTGATAAATCTATAGTTGACTTTCAGTTTGTTGAAGAAAGAGAATGGATATCAGGATTTGTTAATTACAAAGTTGGGGTAGACGGGATATCAATTTTATTTATTTTACTTACAACATTCATTACTCCAATTTGTGTAATAACTGTAAATGCAACTATCAAAAATAGATTAAAAGATTTTTTAATAGCAATCTTGATACTTGAAACATTTATGATTGGTGTCTTTTGCTCGTTGGACTTAGTTGTATTTTATTTATTTTTTGAGGCTGGTCTTATTCCAATGTTTTTAATTATTGGTATATGGGGTGGGGAAAGAAGAGTTTATTCAGCATTTAAATTCTTTTTATATACTTTGCTAGGTTCAGTTTTAATGCTGGTTGCTATTATATCAATATATTGGATAACTGGTACAACTGATGTCATTAAGTTATACGAATTGGGTATCGACGCTAAGTACCAAAATTTATTATGGCTAGCATTTTTTAGTTCCTTTGCTGTTAAAACACCAATGTGGCCGGTGCATACATGGTTACCAGATGCTCATGTAGAGGCACCAACTGCTGGTTCAGTTTTACTAGCTGCAATACTTTTAAAAATGGCTGGATATGGATTTATAAGGTTTTCTCTAGGCTTGTTTCCAGATGCTTCATTATATTTTGTTCCTTTAGTTTACACACTTAGTTTGATAGCGATTATTTATACATCACTAGTAGCCTTAATGCAGGAAGATATGAAAAAACTAATAGCTTATTCGTCTGTAGCTCATATGGGATTTGTAACACTAGGTATTTTCACAATGACACAGCAAGGAATAGAAGGAAGTATTTTCCAAATGATAAGTCATGGTTTGGTATCTGCAGCACTATTTTTATGTGTTGGAGTTGTTTACGATAGACTTCATACAAGACTTATAAATAGATATGGAGGCTTAGTTTCTATAATGCCAAAGTACGCAATAGTTTTTATGGTTTTTACTTTAGGAGCTCTTGGATTACCTGGAACAAGTGGTTTTATTGGTGAATTTTTAGTTTTAATGGGTGCATTTAAAAAAAATATACTTGTAGCGACGATTGCAAGTCTAGGAGTGATCTTGGGGGCGGCATATATGCTTTGGTTATATAAGAGAATTATCTTTGGAAAATTAATTAATGAAGATGTAAAAAAAATGGTTGATTTAAAAAGATTTGAAATTGTTACATTATGGCTTTTAGTATTACCAATTATATTTTTTGGTTTTTATCCAGAACCTTTGATTAACTCTATAGAGGTATCAGTTGCAAACATGATAGATATGAATGATTTTGACAAGATTAATAAATTAGCATTAGGCGATTAATGGAAAATCTACAACTTATAATTCCAGAGCTATTTATATCAATAATGATTATGTTTTTATTAATATTTGGGGTATTTAAGAAAAATAGTTCTCAACTAGTTTATAATTTAACAACTGTAAGTTTAGTCGCTGCTTTAGCATTAATAATTAATTTAGACGCGCAAATTGAATCATCATTATTCAATAATAGTTACAATATAGATAGTTTAGCTAGATTTATGAAAATTCTTTTAATTTTATCTGGAATTTTTGTAATGCTATCATCATCTAAATACATTCAGATAAGTAAAATTAGCAAAATTGAATATCCAATTCTTATTTTATGCTCAATCTTAGGTATGATGGTGATGATTAGTTCAAACGATCTTATTGTTTTTTACATGGGATTAGAATTGCAATCACTAGCATTATATGTGTTAGCATCATTTAATAGAGATAATTTACTATCAACAGAGTCTGGATTAAAATATTTTGTTTTAAGTGCTCTTTCATCTGGACTTTTATTATATGGGTGTTCACTCATTTATGGTTTTTCAGAAACAACTAATTTTAATCAAATTATGGTAAATACAAAAGAAATTGAATATGGATTAACTTTTGGAATAGTATTTATTTTAGTCGGATTAGCATTTAAAATTTCCGCTGTTCCTTTCCATATGTGGGCACCTGATGTTTATCAAGGCTCACCAACATCTGTAACAGTCTTTTTTGCATTACTTCCAAAAATTGCTGCATTAACAGTATTTATTAGATTTTTATATATTCCTTTTTATGAATTAGGTGATCAGTGGCAAATGATAATTATATTTTTGTCTATTGCATCAATGGTATTCGGAGCAGTAGCAGCAATTGGTCAAAAAAATCTAAAAAGACTAATAGCCTACAGCTCAATTAGTCATATGGGATACGCTCTTGCAGGTTTATCTACAGGCACAACGCAAGGTGTGCAGAGCTCTATTACATATATAACAATTTATCTTGTCATGAATTTAGCTTTTTTTAGTTGTTTGTTTATGCTTAAGCGAAACGATGAATATTATGAGAACATAGATGATTTATCGGGTCTTTCAAAAAATCATCCGTTATTGTCATTATCATTGCTTGTTGTGTTATTCTCTTTAGCGGGAATACCACCACTGGCTGGTTTTTTTGCAAAATTCTATATTTTTGTGGCTGTAATAAATGAAAAAATGTATTTTTTAGCAATAGTTGGATTGCTAGCAACAGTAATCGCTGCTTTTTATTATCTAAGAATAATCAAAATTATATATTTCGATCCAGAAAAAGAAAAATTTGAATCAAAACATAATTTAGGTTTAAAATTTACACTAGTTGCATCAACTTTTTTCATTCTTGCTTACTTTATATATCCAAGTGGAATAGTAGATATAATTTCACAAATAAATATTAATTAATGAAACTCAAAATATATTCTTATAAGGGTGTCAAAAGCACTAATGATACAGCAATAAGATTAATCAAACAAAAAATAAAACAAGGCATAGTTACTAGCGATATCCAGACTAATGGAAAAGGACAAAGGGGAAAAAAATGGGTTTCTAGAAGAGGAAATCTTTTTATTTCAATTTTTTTTCCTATTAGCGAAAGTTTAAATTTAAAAAAAATTACATTTTCAAATCTTAAAATAATAAAAAATATTTTAAAAAATATTATTCCATATAAAATCAATATAAAACCACCAAATGATTTAAAAATAATGAATAAAAAGGTATGCGGAATTCTTCAAGAAATAATTTATTATAATGAAATTAAATTTCTAATTATTGGAGTAGGTATTAATATAAAAAGTAGTCCAACAATAAAAGAATATGAAACTACTTATATAAATAAATATAATAATAAAATTAATAAATCTAAAATTATAAATTTTATAAAAAATAGCTTCGAAAAAAAATATTCTTATTATGCCTAATTTTTACATTATTGGAGACATTGGAAATACAGATATAAAAATCTGTGTTTATAAAAATAAAAACATTGTCAAAAAAATCAGACTATCTACAAATAAAATCAATTTAAAATATTTAAAAAAAAATTTAAATGTTTTGAGAAAATATGATAAAAAATTAAAACAAATTTTATTCTGCTCTGTTGTTCCTAACTGTTACAAGAAAATTAAAAATTATTTTAAATTATATTATAAGACAAATTGTAATGAGTTAAAAAATATCAATTTAAGTAAATTATTAAGTATAAAAGTTAATAGAGAACAAATTGGCTCTGATAGGTTGGCTAATGCAATATCAGTAATTGACAATAAAAATAATTATATTGTAGTAGATTTTGGAACAGCAACTAATTTTGATGTAATCTCAGCAAATAGTTATAACGGAGGGGTAATTGCTCCTGGAATAAATCTATCATTAGAAAATTTATCAAAAAAAGCATCTTTAATACCTAATGTAAAATTTAAAAAATCAAACAATGTTGTAGGTAAAAATACTATAAGTGCAATTAATTCAGGATTTTTCTTTGGTTATACTGGTCTGATTGACAATATAATTCATTCCATTATTAAACAAACCAAAAAAAAATATAAAATAATATTTACCGGTGGACTAGCAAAAATGTTTAAAAATTCTTTAAAACTAAGAGTAAAAATAAAGTCCAACTTAACTACTGATGGAGTTTTAAAGGCTGCTATGTATTTAAATAAATGAAAGAAGAATTAATTTTTTGCCCCTTAGGGGGATCTGGAGAAATTGGGATGAATATGAATTTATTCGCCTATGGAAATCCAAATAATAGAAAATGGATAATTGTAGATATAGGAGTTACTTTTGCAGATGATGCAATTCCTGGAGTTGATTTGATTTATCCTGACCCTGGTTTTATAGTTGATAAAAAAGATGATTTATTAGGTATTGTTCTAACTCATGCACATGAAGATCATGTAGGTGCAATTGCTCATATATGGCCAAAACTTAAATGTAAAATATTCGCTACTCCATTTACATCAGTGTTAATTTCAGAAAAATTTAAGGAAAAAAAAATTGATGTAACAGAATTTCTAAATGTTGTACAATTAAATAGCATCGTCAACTTAAGTCCTTTTAAAATAGAATTTGTAACATTAACACATTCTATACTAGAGCCAAATGGACTAAAAATTGAAACTCCTGTTGGAAATATATTACACACTGGTGATTGGAAGTGTGATCCAGATCCATTAACTGGAGATAATATGAATTCAAAAAGATTAAAGGAAATTGGTGAAGAAGGTGTTTTGACAATGATATGTGACTCAACAAATGTATTTAG
>CACBWM010000020.1 GCA_902542975.1 uncultured Pelagibacteraceae bacterium
TTTAAGAACACTTTCTGTTAAAGAAAAATTTAAACTAATTACTTTAATGGTATCATCTCTCTTTTTGGCAATACTAGAATTCTTAAGCATAATCTTGATATATCCATTTATTTTAAGTCTCCAAAATATGTCTAACGAAAATCAGATCATAAACGATAAAATAGAGAGCATAAGACTATACTTAAACTACGAACTTGATGATTTTGTTAAAGTTTTATTTATACTAATCATTATCTTTTTTATTCTTTTTAATTTATTCAACTTAATTTTACTTTATAAGTTCTCTTTTTTTTGGAGTAAAATAATTGGAAAGTTACAATACAAAGTTTTTAAATATTATACCGAAATGGATTATTTGAATCTATTAAATGTTAATAATGCATCAATTCTCAAAGATATAATTTTTGAGGTAAAAAGATTCATCTCAATGTTTATATCTCCGATATCTACAATTATAAATAAATTGTTCACAATAATTATTATGATAGCAGGTGTTACTTATATTGAGCCGAAAATTTCAATAATTATGTTTGGAATTCTTTTAATATACTATTTTTCAACATATAAAATATTAAAAAAAATAGCAAAAAAGAATTCTGTTGGTTTATCCAACCAATTTCAAAAAATTGTAAAGAGCGTTGATGAAACTATAAATAATTTTACCTTTTTTAAAATCTCAAATTTATTAACTAAACAAAGTGATGAAATTTTAAATTTTACTACAGGGATGAATAAATTAGAAGCTAAGAATGACATTATATCGATCTTACCCAAATATATACTTGAAATTGTTTTCTTTATATTCGGAATGATATTAATTTTTTTTCTATTTAATGAGAATTTATTTTTTTTATATTTAGCTAAAATTGCTCTGATTTTTATTGTTTTTGTAAAAATTGCACCCTCATTTCAGTTAGTATACAGCCTTTTTATATCTATCAAGGGTCATTATTCATCATCTGATAGTTTACAAAAACCCCTGAGTGTAGAAGTTTACCAAAAAAATAATGATAGTGAATTTAAATACAATAATGATCTTGAAAAAATAAAATCTTTAAAAATAAAAAATTTGTCATTTAAATATCAAAACAAAGAAGACGACTTAATTAAAAATTTTTCCTATGAATTTAAAAAGAATAAAACTTACGCAATAAAGGGTGAATCAGGAATAGGAAAATCTACTTTAATAAATATATTATGTGGATTAATCAATGATTATGAAGGGGAAATAACATTAAATAATATTGATTTAAGAAAAGTTAATAAATTCCAATGGTTTAATAAAGTATCTATAGTGCCTCAAAATATTTTTATTAACGAGGATAGTTTGATTAATAATATAATTTTAGACACTATGGATGAAGACATAGAAAGACAAGAGAGTAAAATTAATTTTGCAGTTTCAAAAGCTGGTTTAAATGAATTTGTAAAAAAACTAGAATATGGCTTAAACACTAAAATTAAAAATAATGCAAAATTAATTTCTGGAGGAGAAAAGCAAAGATTAGCAATAGCAAGAGCAATATATAAAAATTCAGAAATTTTATTTTTTGATGAACCTGTAAATAATCTGGATCATTACAATATTGAAAAATTCAAACAAACTCTTTCAGAAATAAAAAAAGACAAAATAATAATAATTATTGCACATCAGAAAGAATTGTATAGTTATTGCGATGAGATAATAAATTTAGAAAAAAAATAATGATAAACAATAAAGAATTATATAATTTTTTTAATAATAAAAATATTGTTGTAACTGGTGGGACTGGACTTATTGGTAGATCAGTAGTAAAAAAATTGTGTGATCTGGGTGCGAATGTAACAATTATTTCTTTAGATAAAATAAATGTTGATGAAAGAGCTGATCATTTATTCGGAGATCTGACAGATTTTAATTTCTGCAAAAGAGTAACTTCAAATCAAGATTATGCATTTCATATGTCAGGAATTAAAGGATCTGTTAAAGTAACAATTGAAAAACCTGCAAGTTTTTTTGTTCCATTAATTATGATGAATACAAATTTTTTAGAAGCGTGTAGAATAAATGCAGTAGGTAAATTAGTATATACAAGTTCAATTGGAGCATATTCAAGTAGAGAAATATTTAAAGAAGAAGACTCAAGTTTTTCAGAGCCACCTATGGATATGTTTCCGGGATGGGCAAAAAGAATGGCTGAATTGCAAATACAAGCCTATAAGAAACAATACAAATTGAAAGATTATCATATAGTAAGGCCTTGCAATGTGTATGGCCCCGGAGACAATTTTGATCCAGAAAATGCAATGGTAATACCAACTTTGATGAATAGAATTTTTAATAAGGAAAACCCTGTTGTTATATGGGGGGATGGCTCCTCCATTAGAGATTTTGCTTATGCAGAAGATGTTGCGGACGGTATTATTTTAACAATGGTTAAAGGTACTGGTGAATTTGATTTTTTAAATCTTGGAAGTGGCAAAGGATATACAATTAAAGAATTGGTTGAAATACTCTCAAGTATTATAGATTTTAATTATGAGTTTGACATTTCAAAAAATTCAGGTTTTCCAAGAAGGATAATGAATATTGATAACGCTAAAAAAATTATAGGTTACGATCCTAAAATAAATTTAAAGCAAGGATTAAAAAAAACATGGGATTGGTATTTAAAAAACAAAAATGAAAATGATTTAAGACACAATTATTTCAAAGATGCAAAATAAAAGCTATAAAGACTGGAAAATTGAAAGCACAAATCTAGATGGTGTGTTCAAAATTACACCAAGTGTATTTAAGGATTTTAGAGGACAATATATAGAGACATACAATAAAGAATTCATGAGAGAAAATAATTTAGATATAGATTTTTTACAAGACGATATATCGATTTCAAAAAAAAATGTGCTCAGAGGAATTCATGGTAACCATGATACATGGAAATTGATAAGTTGTTTATATGGTAATTTCCAACTAATTGTAGTTAATAATAATAAAGATTCCCTCGAATATAAAAAATGGGAAAGTTTTGATCTATCTTTAAAAAATAGAGAACAGATAATTGTGCCACCAAAGTTTGGAAACGGTCATTTAGTTAAAAGCGATTTTGCAATATTTCATTATAAACAAAATACACAATATGTAAGAGAGAGCCAGTTTACAATAAAATGGAATGACCCTGTTTTTAATTTTAAATGGGACATCGCAGAAGAACCAATTTTATCTGAAAGAGATAAGTAGAATGAACAGAGTATTAGTTACAGGCGGGTCAGGTTTTATAGGAACAAATTATTTAAAATTTGTTAATAAAAAAGATTATAAAATAAAAGCTACTTACTATGAAAATGAAAATTTTTACAAAGTTGAAAATGTTGAGTATGTAAAATCAAATTTGGAAAATTTATCTGAATGTAAAGAAATCTGTAAAAATATTGATATAGTAATAATGTGTGCCGCAAATTCATCAGGCGCAGCAATAATGGAAAGAACTCCTCTGGTTCATTTGACTCCAAATATAAGAATGAACTTAAATATGCTAGAGGCAGCTTACGAAGCTGGTATAAAAAAATTTGTATTTATAAGCAGTAATACTGTTTATCCACACGTTGATTATGCAGTTAAAGAAAATGATACAAACTATAAATTTTTTGAAAAATATCATGTAGTTGGTTGGATGAAAAAGTTTACAGAAGAAGTTTGTGAAATTTATTCTAATAAAATTAAAAATAAGATGACAACAATAGTTATCAGACCTGGAAACTTGTATGGTCCTCATGATAAATTTGATGAAGAAAAGTCTAAAGTAATAGCTTCTCTAATAAGAAAAATTGTTGAAAAACAAGATCCAATTATAGTTTGGGGAGATGGAAATGATTTAAAAGATTTCTTGTATATTGAAGATTTTGTAAGAGCGCTTGATAAAATAGTTGAAAATATAAATAATTATCAAGTCTTAAATATTGCTTCTGGAAAAGGTATTACCATCAAAGAGATTTTGAAAAAAATAATAACAATAGAAAATGCTGAATATTTAAATATAAAATTTGATTTGACTAAACCTACAATGATTCCAAAAAGATTGATTGATATTAGTAAATCAAAAGAGATTATAAATTTTGAACCTAGTATTAATATGCAAGATGGTTTAAGAAAAACAATTTATTGGTACAAAAAAAACTTTGTTAAATGATTATTACTAGAACACCTTTCAGAATATCTTTTTTTGGAGGTGGAACAGATTATCCAGAATGGTTTAAAAATCACTCAGGCTCAGTAATAAGTACAACTATTGATAAATACTGTTATATTAATCTGAGGAATTTACCTCCATTTTTTAACTATAAGTATAGATTAAGATATTTTAAAAAAGAAGAAGTTAAAAAAATTTCAGAAATCAAACATCCCTCTATAAGAGAATCTTTAAATTTTATGAACATGAATAAAAATGGTGGATTAGAAATAGTTCATAGTGCCGACTTACCCGCTTTATCTGGATTAGGTTCAAGCTCGACTTTCACAGTTTGTTTCTTGCATGCTTTACATTCTTTAAAAAATGAAAATGTCTCAAAAACACAATTAGCCATGGAAGCCATACATGTTGAAAGAAACTTAATCAAGGAAAAGGTTGGGTCCCAGGATCAAACAGCAGCTTCTTTTGGAGGTCTAAATCATATTGTATTTGAAAATAACGGAAATATTCAAGTAAATGATCTAATTATGTCTTCAGAACAGCTAAAATTATTAGAACAAAATTCTATATTATTATTTACTGGCTTACAAAGAAAAGCCAATCAAATAGCTGTAGACAAAGTGAACAATATAAAAAAAAATAAAAATGATAAATTTTTATTTAATATTGCGAAATTAACCGAACAAACTTTATCCGAGATTTTTTACAAAAAAAAATTAGATTTCAAAAAGTTTGGTGAGGCTTTAAAAATACAATGGGAACTAAAAAAAAAATTATCCTCTAAGGTAACAAATAATCAGATAGACGAGATTTTTTTAGAAGCCTATAAGTCGGGCGCTTATGGTGGAAAATTACTAGGAGCTGGAGGAGGTGGTTTCATTCTTTTTTTTGTTCCTAAAAAAAACCAAAAAAAATTTTTAAAAAAATTTTCAAAATTTTTGTATGTACCATTTAGAATTGATAATTCTGGAAGTCAAATTATATATTTTAGTAAAAGATAACTAATGAAATCTTTTTTAAAATTTATATATTTTTTAATGAAACTCCCAAAATATTTATTTCAAATTTATATTTTTTTTAAATCTGATACTAATAAATTTAAATATCTTAGATTATCTCCAAAATTATTTGATAACAAAAAAAAAGAGCCATTTGATGCTCATTATCTCTATCATACTGCCTGGGCTACCAGAGTTCTAAATAAAATTAAACCAGATATACATTATGATTTTTGCTCAGATTTAAGATTTGTTACTATTGCTTCAGCATATTGTAATATTGTTCAATATAATTTAAATACGCCAACAATTAAACTTCCGAACCTGAGTTTTAGAAAAACTAATTTAATTGATATGAAAAATATAGAGGACAACTCCTTAAATTCGATAAGTTGTATGCATGTAATAGAGCATGTTGGATTAGGGAGATATGGTGATCCAATAAATTTTAAAGGAGATGTTCTGGCAATTAGCGAAATCAAAAGAGTTTTAGCAAATGAAGGTAATTTGTTATTTGTCACTCCCCTAGGTAAAAAAAAAATTTATTTTAATGCACATCGAGTTTATACATATGAAGAAATTATAAATTATTTTAGTAATTATAAGTTAAAAGAATTTTCCTTAATTGAAGACGATGGTTTTAATAAGGGAATAATAATTGATGCGGATCCTAACAAAGTAAAAAATAATAATTATGCTTGCGGTTGTTTTTGGTTTGAAAAAAAAAATAATGTTGATATTAAATAGTGATGCCAAAGATAATTATAATTCAAAAAAATAATGAAATCGTTTTTAAAAAAAATATATAAATTTTCTTTTCCATACTCATTTTATAAATTCAATCCGTATTATACACATTTTTTTTCACAAAAAAATTTAAGCTTTATACTTCATATACTCAGACTCTTTTTTGCAAGATTATTAAATATCTTTTTTTTTCCACCCCAATTTAGATATACAAAGTTTTTTCTGAAAAATGGCTTTTATAAAACCCATTTAAAAAAAAATGAATATATTCAAAATCTTTATGAATATTTAGATACAAAAATTGCATATGATGATATTCAAAAAAAAGATATTTGTTTACTTACAAATTTTACTTCTTCTAAAGTAGCAGCATCGGCCGATAGTCAAATCCATGTTTCTATAATTCCAGAAAAAATTATGGAAGAAGTAGATGATTATCTCAGAAAAAATAAAAAATTTAATAATATAATTTTAAATTACTTTAAATGTGATTACAGAATAGTAAACCTGAGGCTATGGAGATATTTATCAAATCATAAAAAAAAATTAAATTCAAACGTGGGTTATCACTATGATTCTTTCCCCCACAAAACTCTCAAGATAATGGCTTACAAGGGAATTTTTTCAAAAAAAAATCCAGCAATTGATTTTGGATCTGCCATTACCCATAAAATTGAGCATTCAATTACAGGAAAAGATCCAATTTTTATATTTGATTCAAATCATTTATATCACAAGGCAGATTTTCCTATTAAGGATAGAGATACAATAGAGATAGTTATTCAACCAACAATTTTTAAAAAAACGCCCCTCCATGGAGGATATGGTGCAGGGTATCCACTTAATCCTTTTAAAAAAAATTTTAGAAACCAAATAAACTAGTTTTTAAATTTCCAAACAAGTAAATTCATTCCATCAATTAATTGACTTCCAAAAGGGCTTTTTAACAATTTAATAATTTTTATTTTTTTTTGTTTTTTTAATTGGTAAATTTTCTCTAAAAAATTAGTACTATATTTTTTTTTCTCTAAAGCCATAATTGACAGGATATCTTCAAGATTATTAGTTTTAAAAAGTTGTGGCATCGGCTCAATATGAATACAAACTTTTGGTTTATTTTTTATTATAAAATTAAAAAAATTATCGATCTTCCCAGATAATTGCTCAATAGATCCACTCGTATAAACAGCGGAATTTTTTTTTAGAATAATTCTTTTATTTATTTTTTTCATATCAAATTGAAAACACTTCCAGTTGTAATTTTTGTAATCGGATATACTTTTAAGTAAATTAACGCTGTTTTTACTAAAGTCCGATGCGAAGATTTTTTTTTGAGGAAATATTTTCATAAGACTGATTAGATTATGGCCAGAACCTGCTCCAAACTCATAAATATTTTCTATATTTTTAAAATATTTTTTAAAATACCAGTGTCTATAAATGTCAATCATTTCGTATTCGAAAGATTTTGCAGATTTGATGAAACTACCATTTAATCTAAAATATAAGTTTGATCTCTTAGAATAAAATTGTGGGATTAAATTTTTTATATTTTTTTTTTTTTTAAAATTGTAATTGATATCTCCCCAGCCTTTTTCCCAAATTTTTTTTCTACCTTTAGAAGTTACTATTCTGTTTTCAGTATTAATTTTTTTTAAAGTATCAACTATAGCTTTGTCACGCTTTATCGTATTTAATTCAGAATAATAGATTTTTTTTTTCTTAATTAAATTTACGATAGAACTATCAAGTTGTTTTTCTTTAAATATTTCTAATATTTTTTTTTTATTTATTATCATAAAATGATTGTTTAATTTTATATAAAAAGTTTCTTAAATAAAAATAAATATTAATATTATAGAATGTTTTTGAAGTAATAAAAAAATTATATAATTTACTATTATTTGACCATCTACCAGCAGGTTTTTCTGATTTAGTTAGGATTGTTTTTTCTTCAAAATTTTTAACAGGCTCATTTCTTTTTTTACTAAAATATTCTTTTTGGTTTACTTTGTATGTCCATAATTTAAGCATAAGTTTTCTATCAATTCTCATGTAATCTCGACTCATCTTTCTGTTGTCTTCTAAAATTTTATCTTCTGTAACCAAAACTATTGAATTCACTACTCTATATCCATCATTTATCATTCTGAGAAAAAAATCAGCTTCCATGAATGTGCAAATAAATCTGCTATCGAAACGTCCATATCTATACCACAATTCTTTTTTTAGGGGAGGCGACATTGGAAGTAATGCTGATTCATTTTCATTATTATTTATTTTGAAAGTTTGTTGTTTTGTTTGATCAATACCTCTAAACTTATAAGTTAAACCTAGTAAAATTTTTTCATTTTTATAAATTTCAAGCTCCTCATCTAATTTATCTAATGGGTTTTTAGTTCTAAATATAAGATCATCACCAATGTTCATTATATATTTACCTTGAGCATTTTCATATAAAATCTCCCAACATTGCGCAGGTTTTACATTGGTTTCTATATACTTGAGGTTTTGAGGAAGTTTAAAGTTAGGTTTTCGCGGTCCTGCAAAAATTATTTCAAAGTTAGTGTTATTAGATTTTACAGACTCATAAATTTTTAACCAATTCTCAGTTCTTATTGCAGGAGAAACTAAAGAATACTTTATCTCGGACATTTTTTATTAACTTACTACAAAATAAGTTAATCTTGAATTATATTGCCATCTTTTTAAAGTTATATTTTGTAAACCTATGGTTTCTTTTAATGCAAGTGTTTCACCAGGAGAAAGTTCATCGCATACTTCATCAAAAACAATAATACTTCCTTTAGTAATGTGTTTTTTTATTTTTTTTAAAATTTGAACTGTCGGTTTATAAATATCCATATCAAAAAAAACTAATGATAAAACAGTTTCAGGATTTTCTTTTAAAAACTTTTCAAAAGTTAAATTAACATCGCCTTTATAGATTTTTATTCTTTTATAATGTGGCAAAGCACCAAAATTTTCTTTAATATTTAGTATTTTATCTAACAATATCTCATAATTAGCTACAGTCTTAAAATCACCGTGACTTAAATTTAAGTCTTTACTTGTAACACCTTTTAGACCTTTAAATGTATCAAAGGCAAATATTTTTCTTGTTCTATTAAATGGTTCGTAAATATCCCTTAAGCTTTGCAATAAAGCTGCAGTACTTCCATATTGACAACCTAATTCCAATATATACCCCGGGACATCTAATAACTTATTGTATATGAAATTGAAGAATAATATTCTTGATAAATACTTAGGATCAAAAAAGAGAGCTAAATTGTCAAGCTTTCTTACTCCATCAATATCTGCCTCTTTTAAAATTTTATAAAGTTCATTTTTGTTTTTCCTATATTCAGAAGAACCAAAAAAATCAAAAGCTGTTTTATTTTCTTTCTTATTTTTTTTTACATATTCAGAGGTCATAAAATTATACAGTTAATTTTTTTCTTTAAATCATATAAAGCTTTACATCTTATCTTTCCATCTAAAACTCTATAAGCCCCCCCCATTTTTTTTAAAAGTATTGGTTTCAAGGCAGATTTATGAATTTTTATCTCATTCTTAATCATTTCTAA
>CACBWM010000021.1 GCA_902542975.1 uncultured Pelagibacteraceae bacterium
CGAATGAAGATTTTGAAAAAGCTGGTTTCAGAATGGTCCCCAATACAGCAGCAAGACGTGGTTCCTTTGTTGCAAAAAATGCTGTTCTTATGCCATGTTATGTAAATATTGGAGCGTACATAGACGAAGGTACTATGATGGATACATTCAGTCGTGCAGGAAGTTGTTGTCAGATTGGAAAAAATTGTCATATCTCGGCTGGGACTGGGGTTGGTGGAGTATTAGAACCAGCACAAGCATTACCAACAATTATTGAAGATAATGTTTTCTTAGGAGCAATGTCAGAAGTAGTAGAAGGTGTAATAGTTGGAGAAGGCTCTGTTCTAAGCATGGGAATGTATATTGGGCAATCAACAAAAATTGTTAATAGAAAAACTGGTGAAATAACTTATGGAAAAATTCCACCTTACTCAGTGGTAGTTCCAGGATCCTTACCAGATAAAAACAATCCAAAAGCACCATCTTTATATTGTGCAGTAATAATTAAACAAGTTGATGAAAAAACTAGATCAAAGACATCTGTTAACGATCTTTTAAGAGAGTAAACTAATGAAAACTTATAATGAATTAAAGTTAGCTCAGGAGCTAATAAAATTTCAAACAATTAAAACAGAAGATAAGGGTATTATGAATTTCCTTTCAAGGAAACTCTCATCAATAGGTTTTAAATGTCATATAATAAAATCAAAAGGGACAGGCGCTAAACCCGCATTAAATTTATATGCAAAATTTGGTAAATCAAAACCTAACATTAATTATTTGGGTCACACAGATGTTGTTGCTAACCTGAATAATTGGGATTTTCCGCCATTTAAAGCAGTAGTAAAAAAGGGATATTTATATGGAAGAGGATCCCAGGACATGAAAGGTAGTGTGGCATGTTGGATAAGTGCTGTAAGTAACTTTATTAAAAATAAAAAATTTAAAGGTTCTATATCAATAATAATTACGGCAGATGAAGAAACTACAGGTCATGGTTGTCCAGCCGTTATGAAATATTTAAAGAAAAAAAAAGAAAAAATCGATTTTTCGGTAGTAGGTGAACCGTCATCAAATAAATCTGTTGGAGACGAAATCAGGATTGGAAGAAGAGGTTCTATGAATGGGACAGTAACAGTATATGGAAAAAGTGGACACTCTGCATTTTATGGGACATATATAAATCCATGTACTGCTCTCGCTAAAATAATATCTAAACTGAAAAGTGTTCAGCTAGACAAAGGAACAAAGTATATGCCACCATCAAATTTGGAATTTACAAAAATGAATGTGGATAATATATCTGAAAATGTAGTCCCACAATCTGCAAGTGCTAAATTTAATGTTAGATTTAATTCAACTTATAAATCGACATATTTGAAAAAAAAACTTAGTAGAATTATTAATGCAGTTGCAAAAAAAGAAAATTGCAAAACCAAAATAGATTATAAAGTAAGTGGAGAAGCATTTTACACAGAGCCAAATAAAGAAATTTATATGGTAAAAAAAGTTGTAAAAAAAGTTACAGGCAACAATGCAAAATTAAATTGTAGAGGTGGCACAAGTGATAGCAGATTTTTAGGTTCAATACCACGTCTTGAGCTTGGGTTAAGAAATAATACTATTCATATGGTTAATGAAAGAACATCGATCTCAGATTTAAAAAAGTTAACTAAGATTTATAAGAACATTTTACATAATTATTTCTCTTGAAAACTGCAATTATAACATCTGAATCTTCAGAAAAACATATAACAGGCGATGGTCATCCAGAGCAACCGAAGAGAGTGGTTTCAATAATTGATACTTTAAAAAAAAATAAAGAACTGCTTTGGGATAAGCCAGATGTTGTTCCTAATGATATTCTTAATATGACACATTCTGAAGATTATATTAATAATTTAAATAATTCATTTCCCAAAAGTGGCTTAAATTTTTTAGATAGCGATACAGTTGTATCGCCTGGAAGTAAGGATGCAGTATTTCAAGCTGCAGGATCAGCTATAAGTGCAATAGATGGAATTGAGAATAAAAAGTATAAAAATGCTTTTTGTGTTGTACGACCACCAGGACACCATGCGGAAAAAAATAAATCAATGGGCTTTTGCTGTATTTCTAATGCAGGTGTTGCAGTTAATTATTTAATAAAAAAATATAAGTATAAAAGAATTGCATGTGTAGATTTTGATGTTCATTGGGGAAATGGGAATTATGATGTAATGTATGACAACAAAAATTCACTTTATATATCAACACATCAATATCCATTTTATCCAGGTGGTGGCTCAGAAAAAGACAAGGGAAAGTATAATAATTCTCTTAATATACCTCTTCCTGCAGGCACAAATTCTGAAGAGTATTTTAATGCTTATGATAGAGTTTTAGATAGGTTAATTGAATATAAGCCTGACTACCTAATCTTTTCTGCTGGCTTTGATGCCCACAAAAACGATCCATTAGCTCAATTTGAACTTTCATCCAAAGATTTTTATGAAATAACAAGAAGAACACTAAAAGCCACTAATAAATTTACTAACGGAAAAGTAGTATCTTTATTAGAAGGTGGATACGACCTGAAAGCACTAGCTGAAAGCGCTAATTATCATGTAAATGCATTAATCGAGGCGGAAAATAAATAATCATGAAACTATACAAACAAAAATCATCAAATATTGATAACAGGGGACTGTTCGCATCTAAAAATATAAAAAAAGGAACTAAGATTATTTACTACACAGGTAAAATAATTACAAAAAAACAGACCGAAAATAATCCAAAATTTGATAATGATAAAGCGATTTATCTTTTTAACTTAAATAATAGATATGATTTAGACGGTGATTTTGCTTACAATACTGCAAGACTTATTAATCACTCTTGTGATCCAAACTGCGAAGTTGAGGGCAAAGGTTTAAAATTATGGATTAGTTCTATTAAAGATATAAATAAAAATGAGGAACTAACTTATGATTATGGTTTTAGTTTTGATGAAAACTATAAGGATTTTCCTTGTAAGTGTGGCTCGAAAAATTGTTGTGGCTATATAGTTAGAGAAGGATCAAGATGGAGAATAAAAAAGAAAAAAAAGAAATCTAATAAATAATTTTCTCAAGATATAAGCCATGTGCGGGAGCAATAGGAGCACAATTTTTTCTAGATTTTGATTTAAATATAGTGGTAAATTTTTTTAAGTTCCATTTATTTTCACCAAGGTATTTGAGTGAACCAACCATGGATCTAACTTGACTCTTAAGAAATGATTTTGACACAAATTGAATTTTTATAACATTTTTAACTTTTGTTATTTTTACTTTTTTCATGGTTCTTACCGGACTTTTTGCAGCACAATTAGATGCTCTAAAAGTTGAAAAATCATGAGTCCCGATTAACTTTTTGGCTCCCTTTTTCATCAATTTAACATCAATTTTTTTTTTAATATGCCACTCTCTGTTAAAATTAATAACAGAAGGAGAAGCATCATTTCTAATTAAGTACATATAGCGTCTTTCTTTTGCAGAATATCTTGAATGAAAAAGTTTATTTTTTCTTTTTATTTTTAAAATAGATATTTTTTTTTTATTTAAAAAGAAGTTTAGTGAATTCAATAATTTATCTTTTTGAATAATTTTGTTTGTAGTATCAAAGTGTGCTGATTGCTCTTTAGCATGAACTCCAGCATCTGTTCGTCCAGACCCGTGAATTTTTATTTTTTCTTTTAATAGTTTAGATAAGACAATTTCAATATTTTCCTGGATTGACTTACCTTTTTTTTGAATTTGCCAACCATTATATAAAGTACCTTCATATTCTATTAAAATCTGATATCTAATCACTTGAAATTATTGTTCCTTTTCTAACCTTATTCCCTAATAAAAATTCACTGATTAATTGTGGATTCTTACCCTCTTTTTGAATTTCAATAATATTTATTGAATTTTCACCACATGCTATTGTCATTTGTTCGTCGATTACTTCACCAATCGTTGCTGACTGCTTGTTTATTTTGGCTTTTAATATTTTATATCTTTTGTTTTTAAACTCAAACCATGCACCAGGTTTTGGATATAATCCATTTATTTGGGCAATTATACTACGAGCACTATTATTCCAATCTATCTTTCCCTCTATTTTTTGTATTTTCTTTGCGTATGTAGCTTTTGCATGATCTTGCTCTTTAAATATTGCCTCTCCTTCTAAAACTTTTTGCACATTTTCTAAAATTTTTTCTGTACTCAAATAAGATAATTTTTCTGATAAAGTTTCTGTATTATCCTGTTCAAAAATATCTATTGAATATTTATTACATACTGGTCCGGAATCTAATTTTTCATCAATTTTCATAAATGATATACCAGTTTTTGTTTCATTGTTTAAAATCGATCTTTGGATTGGTGCCGCCCCTCTCCATTTTGGTAATAATGAAGCATGAATATTCAAAAAACCTTTTTTACTTAAATCAAGAATTTTTTTTGAAATTATTTGTCCATATGCAACAACAACTACAAGATCTAAATTTAATTCTTTAAGATATTCAAATTCTTCATCAATTTTTTTTGGAGTTTTAACTTCTAGATTAAGTTCCTCTGCACATATATGAATTGATGATTTCGTAAACTTTTGACCTCTATTTGATTTACTTGGAGGCTGAGTAAATACACAGTTAATTTTATATTTTTGATTAATTTTTTTTAGGATAGGCACAGCAAACTGCGGTGTGCCCATGAATACAATATTTGACATTTAAACAACAACTCTATTAGAAGTTTTTTGTTTAGACAATTTTTTTATTATTAAATCTTTTTTAATTTTAGATAAATAATCAATTATTAGTTTTCCATCTAGGTGATTTATTTCATGTTGTAAACATGTTGAGAGTAATCCATCGCATTCCATTTCTTTCTTATCACCATTTTCATCTATATAAGATACGGTACAAATTTCTGGTCTCTCTATCTCAATAAAGGTATTAGGTATTGATAAACAACCTTCCTCATATGTAGACATTTTTTCACTTAAAGTTTTTATTTGTGGATTAATAAAGCATAAAGGTTTTTTTTCATTTTCATTTTTTGAGACATCTAAAACAACTACTCTTTTAAGGATACCAACTTGAACAGCTGCCAAACCTATACCATTGTGATGGTACATAGTTTCAAATAAATCTTTTATGAGTTTTTTTTCATTAACATCAACTTTATTTAAAGGCTCAGATTTTTTTCTAAGAATATCATCAGGGACTGTGATTAGTTCTTTTACTGACATAGTTTATTTATTGTTTAGACTTTTAAAGGCAAGACTTCTATTAGAATTTCGTTCCTTAAATCTACATTTTTTAGCTCATTCATAGTTGAAACTAATAAATTCACAGTGTTTATATCTAGATCTTCAAGGTTACTTTCACCAACAATATCTACTATTTTAATTAATAATAAGCCTAACTCTCCATTCGATAGCATTTGTTTTATATCAGAGGAAAATTGATAGTTGTATTCATAAAGGTTTGCGTATTTTTTATCTATTTTTACACCATCTGATTTAAGAGATTCAATAAGTATCATATCTTTTGTAGAAAAAACATATTTTTTGTTTCTTTTAATTTTTTTTAGAATATCGTTTGTTTCCTTTTCAGCTTTAGGCAAACTAGTTTTATTTAAAAAATAATTTAATAATTTTGACTGATGTATTTTTTTATTATTAAATTTTATCTTTCTCTCTTTTGTTAACTTATTCTGGGTATGATTGTCATAAAAAGTAGTAAAATTTGATGGAACATCATCTTTTTTTATTTTTTTTAAAATGACTTTGATTTCATTATCAAACGCATTATCTAACTTTTTTTTTTGGAAAGATTTATATAATTCAGACGCCATACTTAATCTTTGCTCGACATCAACAGATAAAAGTAATCTTTGATATAATAAAGCTCTGCCCTCATAATCTGGAAGTAGCTTATAAGCATCTTTGGCATTTAATAGTTGTGTTATGTTAAATTGAAATTTTTTATATGTATCTAGTAGTTCTCTCTCATCAAATATATTTTCATGAGTTGCTCTTTCTAATAATCTTAAATCTTCTGGATTTTCAATATCAAAGGAATTTGCATTTTTAAGAATATTTGATGAAGATAAATAACTCCAGATATATCTAGGTGAGTCCATTTTTGGCTCATAGTTAAAATCATTATTTGTTTTGTGAGATAAGTGAAAATATAAAATATTTTCGTCTGAAATTATTTCATCTTTGCTTGCGTAACCCATTAATATATTAAATTTATTTTCAAAAAAAGAGTCAATCTCATCCAACTCTTTTGACAAATCAAAAAGTAGTTGAGCTTGTTCTTTTTTATCCTCTAGTATTAAACAATAA
>CACBWM010000022.1 GCA_902542975.1 uncultured Pelagibacteraceae bacterium
GCTACTCTTGGTTACTCAAAAAAATTAAATCATGGAGAAGCTGTTATATTTGGTTTAATGAATGCTGTAAATTTTAGTAAAGAAAAAAAAATTATTTCAGATCCAAATTCAGAATTAATAAATAATCATATTAAAAAGATAGAAATTAAAAATAAATATAAAGATCTTTTTAATAAAAAGAAAATTACATCAATTCTAAATTTTATGAAAAGTGATAAAAAAAATAAATCAGATAATATAAACTTAATATTAATAAGGAATTTTGGTAAATTAAACCTAAATTATCAGGCCAAATCTGGTGAATTGAATAAGTTTTTATTAAAAGAATTAAATAAAGCTTATTTGTAAAGAATGAATAACGGTTTTCAATTCCTCGCTTAAAATTTTGTAAATTACTTTATTAGATTGAATTCTGTTCATTTTTTTTAATATGTCAGAATTTATTTCTAATTTAATGTGAAATTTACCTTTCTGATGTAAATTGTGTTTTAAATGCTTATAAGTGTTGTCAATTATCTTTACGTCTTTTATGGAAGTGTCTTTCAAAAGTTTATTTTCAATTTTTTTTGAAAGTTGATTAATATCCATTAAACTTGATATTATATAATATGAAAAATATTTGTGAATGGAATAATTGTAACGAGGAGGGACTTTACAAAGCTCCAAAAGAAAAGGATAACAGCAAAGATTATAGGCTTCTCTGTCTTGAGCATGTAAGAGAGTTTAATAAAAGCTGGAATTATTTTTCAGGTATGAGCGATGAACAAATAATCAACTTTTTAAAATCTGACATGACATGGCATAAGCCAACACAGAGTTTTAGCTCTTCAGATAATTTTTTCAAAATATTGTGGAATAATACTTTAAAAGATGAAAATGGAAAATTTAAAGATTTTAGTAACTTGAATCATATGAATAAGTTTAATTTTAATAGTAATGATCTTAAAGCCTTTGAAATTTTGGGTGTTGGAGTAGGTTTAAAATGGGCCAAAATACAAGAGAAATTCAAAAGACTTGTGAAAAAATTTCACCCTGATATGAATGCTGGCAATAAAAAGTTTGAAGATAAGCTTAAAGTGATAACTTTAGCTTATACCCAATTAAAAAATACTTATAAGGAAAAAATTGACAACAAATATTGAACAGACACCAGATATTAAATTATCGATTAAACAAACATTCGGTATTGATTCTGATATGGAAGTGGACGCATTTTCAAAAAAAACTGATTATGTACCAGATATAGATAAAACTTATAAGTTTGATAAAGACACAACTTTAGCAATCCTCTCTGGATTTTCATTTAATAAAAGAGTTCTTGTACAGGGTTATCATGGAACAGGTAAATCCACACATATAGAACAAATTGCAGCTAGATTAAACTGGCCATGTATTAGAATTAACTTAGATAGCCATGTTAGTAGAATAGATTTAATTGGTAAAGACTCAATTGTAATTAAAGATGGAAAACAAGTTACAGAATTCAAGGAAGGAATTCTACCTTGGTCGATACAAAATCCAGTAGCTTTGGTATTTGATGAATATGATGCTGGTAGACCAGATGTGATGTTTGTAATTCAAAGAGTTTTGGAAGCTGAGGGAAATTTTACTTTATTAGATAAGAATAAGGTTATTAAACAAAATAAATATTTTAGATTATTTGCAACTTCAAATACTGTTGGTTTGGGAGATACAACTGGACTTTATCATGGTACGCAACAAATAAACCAGGGACAAATGGATAGATGGAACATCGTTACAACATTAAATTATTTAGCTTTGGAAAAAGAAATGGAAATTATTTTAGGAAAAAACAAGTCTCTAGATAATAATAAAGGTAAAGAGAGAGTTGCAAACATGATAAAAGTTGCGACATTAACAAGAAAAGGCTTTATGGCTGGAGATATTTCAACTGTTATGAGTCCTAGGACAGTACTACATTGGGCAGAAAATTCTGAAATATTTAAAGACGTGGGCTATGCATTCAGAGTAACTTTTTTAAATAAATGTGATGATGTAGAAAAGAATACAATCGCAGAATACTATCAAAGATGTTTTGGTGAAGAATTGCCAGAGTCGATGATAAATATTCAGGTTTAATGAACAAAGATGATCTTATAAAAGAGCAATTTAAACAAGCTTTAAACTCAACGATTAAAGCGATTTCAGGTGAAACATATCCATTAAAAGACAAAAAAAATCTGAAAGAGTTTAATATTTCTAAATTTGATAATTTAAAAGATAAAGAAAACTTTATTAAATTAAGAGCCGAGGCAGATTCGGAGGCATTAAAAAGAAAATTTTCTGATAATTCTACTCTGGAACAAAATATTCCAAAAACACCTACTTGTCATACGCTGTATAAAATTTCTGAGAAAATAAGATATGAACTTTTAGGATCACAAATGATGAGGGGAATCTCTAAAAATTTAATGAACAAATATAAAAATAAGATAAGTACTGCAAAATCTGAAAACATAAAAAAGAAAGAAGAATCTAATGTTTCTGAAGCTTTTGAATATTACATGCTTAATAAACTAATGAATGTAAGTTTATCAGAAAGTGCTAAAAAAATTTTATCATATTGGAAAGATGATTTTGAAAAATCTTTAGATAAACACATAAACTTTTTAAAAGAAAATGCAGAGAATCAGGATATATACAATTCTAAAATATCGGAAATTCTTCAGAACATGGAAATCTTCGAGTCTGAAGAAGAAAATAAGAAAGAAGAGCAGAAAGAAGATGAGCGGGATAGTAATAATTCAAAAGACGATCAAAAAACAGATAGTGGAAACTCTCAGGAAAGAGAAGAGGAAGATAGTATAAATGAAGGTGTTGATAGTTCTGATGAAATGAACGAGTTTAGACTTGATGAACAACTAGGAAATGATGATGCTGAGAATAATGAAATAGAAAATATTGTTCAGAAAAAAAATTTAGGAATAGGTAATAAAGAATATAAAATATATACTTCAGAATTTGATGAGACAGCAAAAGCAGAAACATTGGAAAACTCTGAAGAAATTTCTAAATTAAGAAAAAATTTAGATCAACAGTTAACTAGTTTCCAAGACATAATTACAAAGCTCGCAAATAAATTACAAAGACAGTTACTTGCAAAGCAAAATAGATCTTGGGAATTTGATCTTGAAGAAGGTTTATTAGATAGCTCAAAATTACCTAGAATAATAATTGATCCATATAATTCTCTTTCTTTTAAAAAAGAAAAAGATTTAGAGTTTAAAGATACAGTTGTGACTTTGCTCATAGATAATTCTGGATCAATGAGAGGAAGACCAATTACTATTGCCGCTCTTTGTGCTGATATATTGTCTAGAACATTAGAAAGATGCTCGGTTAAAGTAGAAATTCTTGGTTTCACAACGAAGAATTGGAAGGGTGGTAAGAGTAGAGAAAAGTGGAATAAACTTGGAAAATTAAAAAATCCAGGACGTTTAAATGATTTAAGACACATAATTTATAAATCTGCTGACACTCACTGGAGACAATCAAAAAAAAATTTAGGCTTAATGCTAAAAGAAGGTCTGCTTAAAGAAAATATTGATGGAGAAGCTATTACTTGGGCTTTTAATAGACTTAAGAAAAGAAAAGAAGAAAGGAAAATTCTTATGGTTATTTCGGATGGAGCTCCAGTTGATGACTCAACATTGTCTGTTAACTCGGGTGATTTTTTAGAAAAACATCTAAAACAAACTGTAAAATCAATAGAAAACAAAAGCGATATCGAAATTCTTGCAATAGGTATTGGTCACGATGTTTCGAGATATTACAAAAAAGCGATAAAAATTGCTGATGTTCAAGAGTTAGGTGATGTAATGATTGGTCAGCTTAGTGGTTTGTTTGAAAATAATAAAAAATTACACTAACTTTTTTAAATTTTTATTTTCCCACTCTATTTTTACTTCAGCTCCACCTCTAGTTTCTGAATTTCTAATTGTTATTTTGGCAGAATTTTTTTCTAACAAAGTTTTGCCTATAAAAATCCCTAAACCTAATCCAGTTTTTTTATTATCTTTAGGTTTAAGTGTCTTAATATAAGGTTCTCCAATCTTATTAATTATATCTTTTGGTATACCAGGACCATCATCCTCTATTGTTATTTCAGTCTTTTGACTGTCGCTTTTGATGGCAATATAGATATTTTCATTTGAAAATTTGTTAGCATTTCCAATGAAATTCCTCAAACCATAAACAATTTCGACAGATTTTAATATTTCAAATGAGTTGGAATCTTGCTCTTTATCAATATTGAAATTCTTATTTGAAATTTCCTTAAATGAGTTAACTATCTCACTAATATAATCGTAAAGTGTTTTATTTTTGTCAATAAAATCATCTTCTATAGTTGGATTTAATGTTAGTTTTTTTAAAATATCATTACACCTATTGACCTGACTAATTAATAGTTCGAGATCTTTTTTTACATCATCATTGTCTTTAAATTGATCAAAGAGATCGTGAGAAATAATTTTAATTGTGGATAAAGGAGTTCCGAATGAATGAGCTGCTGCTGCAGCTTGCCCCCCAAGTGAAACAAGTTCGTGTTCTTTAGAAATTACTTCTTGGATTTTATCCAAAGCATCTTTCCTTAAGTTTGTTTCTTGTCCAAAAATAAATGCGAAATAGTTCAAAAAAAATAATGCAATTATCAATGCTAGAGGAATTGCATAATAATAATACAAGCTAATACTATATTCATCTAATGGTTTGGGTAGTTCATAATGATAGAAAGTTAAAAATATAATAGATACTAGAGTAATTAAAATTAAAGCAATATTTGTTCTTATATTTAAATTGGATGCAGCAAATACGCTCGGTATCAAAAGAAATATTGAAAAAGGGTTTAAAATACCTCCAGATAAGTAAAGTAAAGCACTTAATTGAAGGATATCTAAAGATAAAAAATTAAAAGATGTTACATTTGAAAGTATTGGTTTTTTATAAAAAAACATTAAGTAGAAGTTACTTAAAGCTCCAATAAAAATTATTAGATTAGATAAAATAAAGTCGAATTCAAAATCAAAAATAAATTTTACTGTGTTTATAGTTATAAACTGACCTAAAATTCCAATCCATCTTAAATTTATATAAGTAGACTTATTCAATGATGCTGCTTTGACAGATTGTTTTAAATCCATCTAAATATCTAAGTTTGAAACATTTATTGCATTTTCAACAATAAAATCTTTTCTTGAAGAAACATCGTTACCCATTAAGGTTTGTATCAAATCTTGATCTTTTTTACTATTCTTTGAATATTGAACTTGTAACAAATTTCTTGTTTCAGGATTTAAAGTTGTATTCCATAATTCATCAGGGTTCATTTCACCAAGTCCTTTAAATCTTTGAATGTTA
>CACBWM010000023.1 GCA_902542975.1 uncultured Pelagibacteraceae bacterium
TTATCAGAGGATAGAGTTAAAGGTTATAGAAATTTTTTAAATAAAATATGGAACGCTAACAATTTTCTAATTCAAAATAATTGTAAATTTGAAAATATAGAAACGCCTAATGATTTAAAACTAAATATTAATAAATGGATTTTTGTTGAATTCACTAACACAAATGAAAAGATTAAAAAATCAATAGATAGTTATCGATTTGATGAGGCTGCAAGAATTGCTTATCAATTTGTATGGCATTCTTTCTGTGATTGGTATTTAGAATTATCTAAAACTGTCTTCTATTCAGAAAATAATGAAAATATCGAAGAAACAAGAAATGTAGCTAGCTTCATATTCACTCAAATTCTAGTTATTTTGCACCCATTCATACCTTTTTTAACTGAAGAAATTTGGTTAAAAAATAAATTAGATAGAGATGGAAAAGATTTTCTTATGTTAAAAAACTGGTCTGAAGCCATTTCTAATAAAGATAAAGACTCTGATGAAGTAAATGAAATAATCGAATTTGTCTCATCTATAAGGTCTTTTAAAAATGAAATAGAAATAAGTCCTGGATCATTTGTTAAAATCCTAGTGGACAAAATAAATCCTGAAATTATGAAATTTATTGAAAATAACTCTAATACATTAAAAAAAATTGGCAGAATTAATGAATTTCTAACTGAGGATATTAAAAAACCATCAGCAAACTTGGTCATTAAAGGTGAAATATTTAAAATTTACTTTGATGAAGATGTAGATTTGTCAAAAATTAAAGAAACACTATTAAATAAAAAGAATAAAATTGAAAAAGAAATGGAAAAAATTAATACAAGGCTAAATAATAAAAGTTTTATTGAAAGAGCCCCAAATGATATTGTTGAGCAAGAAAAGTCTAACTTTATTAATTTAGAAAAAGATGTTAATAAATTAAATTATACTTTAGAAAGTCTATAATGCGGAAATTTAATAAAAAAAAATTACCAAGTAGATATACTACTGTAGGTGCTGATAGAGCTCCTCAAAGATCCTTTTATTATGCAATGGATTTAACAGAAAAAGATGTAGCAAAACCTTTTGTTGGTGTTGTTTCAACTTGGAATGAGGCTGCACCATGTAACATTAATTTAATGAAACAAGCCCAATTTGTAAAACAAGGTGTAAATGCATCAGGAGGAACTCCTCGAGAATTTTGTACAATAACTGTTACTGATGGTATCGCTATGGGTCATGAAGGAATGAAATCTTCATTGATTTCAAGAGATGTAATTGCAGACTCTACTGAATTAACTGTAAGAGGTCATTGTTATGATGCTTTAGTTGGTTTAGCAGGATGTGATAAATCTTTACCAGGTTTAATGATGTCTATGGTGAGATTAAATATTCCTAGTGTTTTTATTTATGGTGGTTCAATACTTCCAGGTAGATTTGAAGGTAAAGATGTAACTGTTGTTGATGTTTTTGAAGGTGTTGGAAAATATACATCAAAAAAAATGACAGCTCACGCCCTTAGAAAATTAGAATTAAAAGCTTGTCCAAGTGCAGGTGCTTGTGGTGGTCAATTTACTGCTAACACGATGGCATGTGTTTCTGAAGCAATTGGATTAGCTCTACCTTATTCAGCAGGAACTCCTGCTCCTTATAAAGAAAGACATAAGTATGCAATTAACAGCGGTAAAGCGGTGATGAAACTTTTAGAAAAAAATATTAGACCAAGAGATATTGTTACAAGAAAAGCATTAGAAAATGCTGCTACAGTTGTCGCTGCAACAGGAGGATCTACTAATGCAGGTTTACACTTACCAGCTATTGCAAATGAAATTGGAATTAAATTTGATTTAATGGATGTCGCTAAAATTTTTAAAAGAACTCCTTATCTTGCTGATTTAAAACCAGGTGGAAAATACGTTGCAAAAGATATGTGGGAAGCAGGTGGGGTTCCAATGCTTTTAAAAACTCTTTACGATGGAGGATATATCCATGGAGATTGTATGACTGTTACAGGAAAGACAATGAAAGAGAATTTAAAAAATGTAAAATTCAATCCAAAACAAAAAGTAATGAGAAGTTATAAAAACCCAATTACACCAACTGGTGGAGTTGTTGGATTAAGAGGTAACTTAGCTCCAGAAGGTGGAATTGTTAAAATTGCAGGTTTGAAAAAATTACAATTTACAGGAAGAGCAAGATGTTTTGACTCTGAAGAAAAAGCTTACAAAGCTGTAAAAGAAAGAAAATACAAAGATGGTGATATAATTATAATTAGATATGAAGGTCCAAAAGGTGGTCCAGGAATGAGAGAAATGTTGCAGACAACAGCTGCAATTTATGGACAAGGAAAAGGGGAGAAAGTAGCCCTTATAACGGACGGTAGGTTCTCTGGGGCTACAAGAGGCTTCTGTATCGGCCATGTAGGTCCTGAGGCCTCTATAGGCGGTCCAATAGCCCTTTTAAAGAACGGAGATATAATTGATATAGATGCAAAAAAGGGGACTATTAACGTTAGATTAAGTAAAAAAGAGCTTAGTTTGAGAAAAAAGAAATGGAAACAAAGAAAAATGAACTTTGGAAACGGAACTCTTTGGAAATATGCTCAAACAGTAGGTCCAGCTTATTTAGGTGCACCCACACATCCAGGTGGTAAAAACGAGGTTAAAACATACGCTGATATTTGATGAAAATTAGACCTGTAATACTTTGTGGTGGTGCAGGAACACGACTTTGGCCCAATTTAAAAAATACTCAAGCAAAACAATTTATTGATTTTGGTGGTTGGACTTTATTACAAAAAGCTTTTGAAAGAATAAATAATAACTCTTACGATTTTCCAATTATCAGTACAAATCTGAAGTATTTAAAAGATGTTAAGAAAACATTGAAAAAATCTAAAATAAAAAAATATAAAATAATATTAGAACCAGCCAAAAAAAAATACAGCACCAGCTATCTTAGTAAGTGCTTTAATTAAAGATATTCCAACTGATCAACCAATAATGTTTTTTACTTCAGATCATTTAATTGAAAATCCAAGTATTTTAACAAGATCATTAAAAAATAATGTTAAAAATTTAAGTGATCAAAATATATTTATATTTGGGATTAAACCAACTAGACCTTCTAACGAGTACGGATATCTTAAAACAAAAAGTACAAATAGGTTAAACAAAGTTACTAAATTTATTGAAAAACCAACAGAGCAAAAAGCTAAAAAGATAATCAAATCCGGAGGCTATTGGAATTCTGGTATGTTTTACTTAAAAAAATCATCAATAATTAACAATTTTAAAAAATATCAGCCTAGTATTTATAATGCATGTCTAAAATCTTTAGAAAAATCTAAGGTTAGTAATAATACATATTTTTTGAGTAAAAAATTCTTTGATAAATGTAAGGAAATTTCATTTGATTATGCAATTCTTGAAAAATCAAAAGATATAAATTCAATAAAACTTAGTATTCAATGGTCAGATCTTGGTAATTGGTTTGAAATATCTAAAATATATAAAAAAAATAAAAATAAATACTTTAAGAAAAAAAATGTTTTTCATAGGCCATGGGGAAGATATACAAACCTATACGAAGGTAAAAACTTTTTGGTAAAGGAATTAGTAGTTAATCCTAACTCTAAATTAAGCTTACAAAAGCATTTTCATAGATCTGAATATTGGACTATTACTTATGGAAAACCTCTAATTACATTAAACAAGAAGAATTTCTTTAAAAAACCAGGAGAAAAAATTTTCATACCAAAAGAAGCAATCCATCGAATAGAAAATAAATTTAAGAAAAAAGTAAAAATTATTGAAATACAAACTGGACCTATTTTAAAAGAAACAGATATAGTTAGATATCAAGATATTTACGGTAGAGTGAATTAATACTCTTTATGGATACATTAGTATTTTCTGTCGTTTTATTGGCAGCACTACTTCATGCCACTTGGAATGGTATGGTCAAAAAACACTCAGATAAAGCAGTTGCTCTAGCAGGTATAATTTTAGGGCATATACCTTTTTCAATTGTTGCAATCATCTTATTACCAGCACCCTCAATAGAAAGTATACCTTATATTTTCGCAAGTATTGTTGTTCACATCGGTTATCAATGGTTCTTACTTAAATCATATGAAATTGGAGATTTGACAAAAGTCTACCCTATAGCAAGAGGCACAGGCCCCTTATTTGTAACTGTAGTCTCAATTTTATTTTTAGGCGTTGTTTTAAATAAGTTTATTTTGATCTCTATTTTCTTAATATGTTTTGGTATTTTTTTTCTTGGTATTTCTGATTATAAAAACAGTAGCTTAAATGTAATTAAATTTTCTTTTACAACAGGTTTGTTTATTGGCTCATACTCACTTGTAGATGGATATGGAGCAAGAGTGAGTAATTCTGCAATATCTTTTGTTAGCTGGTCTTTCATATTAAACGCTATGATTTTCCCATTTATTCTTAGTTTAAGAGGTCAAAAAGATATTATTAAAAGGATTTATAGAGACGGTAAAATGATATTTTTTTATGGTGTAACATTATCATATGCTAGTTATGCCTTGGCTGTATGGGCATTTACAAAAGCTCCAATACCTGTTGTTACATCTTTAAGAGAAACAAGTATTTTATTATCAATATTTATTGGATATTTTTTATTAAAAGAAAGTATCAATTTAAAAAAAATCATATCAATTTTATTTATTTTAATAGGTGTGATTGGGATTAAATTATTTTAATTAAATTGTAACAATCTATAAATATTTTTGTCATTAAAGTTTACTAAAAATGATTAACAAAATTTTTCAATAATAAAATATCTTCATTTCCTCTTTGTTTAAAATTTTGTTGATTAACTACCTTCCCCTTTTTGTTATAAAAAAGGGGAGGGACAATTTTTATATATTAATTATTTACAGACGCAGGACTCTCACTGGTTTTCTTTTTAGCTA
>CACBWM010000024.1 GCA_902542975.1 uncultured Pelagibacteraceae bacterium
TTAAATAAGAAAGATGCATTAACCCCCAACTTTCAAACTTTTTTATACTACCTTCATTTCCCTCTATTATTTTTCTATATTTATCCTCAATCTGTTTAATTTGGCTTGGAGAAATATCTTGTCTTGCTATAAGTGTGTGCTCGTAATAGTTCATATAATTTTATAGAAAAACTGAGGATATACTATTATAAATTTTTAATTACAATATAAAAAAACACTTATTTTTTATTAACTTTTTTATGTTTTCTTTATTATTTCCTGGTCAAGGTTCACAAAATGTCGGTATGGCAAAAGACTTTTATAATAATTTTGGATATGTAAAAGAATATTTTTCTGAGGCTGATGATATTTTAAAAAAAAAGCTTAGTAAAATTATTTTAGAAGGACCTAATTCTGAATTGGAAAAAACTGAAAATACCCAACCAGCAATATTTTTAGTAAGTTTCTCAATATTTAATATAATAAAAAAAGAAACAAACTTTGATTTGAATAATGCAAAATATTTTGCTGGTCACTCTTTAGGAGAGTATTCCGCATTATGTTGCGCAGATTCCTTATCATTTAAACAAACTATTAATTTACTCAAATGGAGAGGTGCTGCCATGCAAAATGCAGTGCCAAATGGTGAAGGTGGCATGGTAGCTGTACTAGGAGTAAATATAAAAGAATTAAACGAAATCTTAGATTTTAATAAAGATAATTTTAAGTGCTACATTGCAAATGATAATTCCGTAGGTCAAATAGTTGTAAGTGGAAAAAATCAGTCTCTAGAAATATTTTGCTCAGAATTAAAAGAGAAGAAATTTAAATTTGTTAAATTACCTGTGAGCACACCTTTTCATTGTCCCTTAATGAGTAGAGCTACAAATGACATGAAAGAAAAGATAATTTCAACTAATTTTAATAAACCTAAAGTTAGTATAATTTCAAATGTTACAGCTAATCCCACAAAAAACTCAGATGAAATAAAAAAACTTTTGGTTGATCAAATAGAAAAACCAGTAAGATGGAGAGAAAGTGTAAATAATATGATAAAACTAGGTATTGATCATTTCATAGAAATTGGACCTGGAAAAATACTTTCCGGACTTGTAAAAAGAATTAATAGAAATGTAAAATTAAATCAGGTAAATACTTTCGATGATGTTAAAAGTTTAATAAATGATAGATTTAAATAATTTAAATATAATTCTAACTGGATCAACTGGTGTAATAGGTAATTCGATTTTAGAAAAGTTATATAATGTAAATGCTAATATAATTGCTACAGGAACTAATCAAAATAAATTAAATCATATAAAAGAAAAGTATCCAAAAATAATAACAAAACAGTTTGATATTTCAAAACATAATGAAATAGAAAAATTTATAGAAAATTGTAGCAATGATTTTCAGAATAAAATTGATGTATTAATTAATAACGCTGGTATTACGCAAGATAATTTAACAATAAGGATGAAAGATGAAGAATGGAACAAAGTAATAAACTTAAATTTAACTTCATCATTTTTATTATGCAAATACTCAATAAAAAAAATGATTAAAAATAAGAGTGGAAAAATTATAAATATCACATCTATTGTAGGTCATACAGGCAACATCGGACAGGCTAATTATTCAGCTTCCAAAGCAGGTTTGGTTGGCATGTCAAAAAGTCTAGCTTTAGAATATGGAAAAAAAAATATAAAAATAAATTGCTTATCACCAGGTTTCATTAAATCTGAAATGACAGATAAAATAAATGAGAATTTTAAACAATTATTACAAGAAAAAATTTCTTTGAATAGATTTGGATCACCCGAAGATGTAGCAAATGCTGTTGCTTTTTTGTCTTCAAGCTTATCAGACTATATTACTGGTGAAACAATTCACGTAAATGGAGGCATGTATTTTAGTTGACATTATAATATAAATATTTATTAAGAATTTTAACTAAAGGAAAATATGTCAGAAGATATTTCAAACAAAGTAAAAAAAATTGTAGCAGACCACCTTGGTATTGATGAAGCTAAAGTTACAGAGGAATCAAGTTTTATCGATGATCTTGGTGCTGATAGTTTAGATACGGTTGAATTAGTAATGGCTTTTGAAGAGGAGTTTGGATCTGAAATTTCGGACAGTGATGCAGAAAAAATACTTACTGTAGGCGATGCTGTTAAATTTATAGAAAATAAAGCTAACTAGTCTCAAATTAAATGTCTGGCTTTAAAAAAGGTGGATTATTCATTCTTTCATCTCCATCGGGCGCAGGTAAGACAACACTTGTAAAAAAAATAACACGAAATAGAAACTTTTCAGTTTCCATATCTCACACAACTAGATTACCAAGACCAAATGAAAAAAATGGTAAGGATTACTTTTTTACATCAAAAAATAATTTTAAAAAGTTAATTAAGAATAAAAAATTTTTAGAACATGCAAAAGTATTTGATAATTATTATGGGTCTTCAAAGGATTTCGTAATAGACAAGCTTAAAACAGGTAATAACGTAGTATTTGATATTGATTGGCAAGGAACTAGACAAATTAGAAATAAAAAATTAAATTACAAACTCCTATCAATTTTTATATTACCTCCTTCAAGAAAAGAACTGCTCAAAAGACTTCTTAAGCGAGAAAAAAAAAATTTGAAGACGGTAAATAAGAGAATGAAAAGTTTTAAAAAAGATTTATCTAGATGGGTGGAATATGATTTTGTAGTAATTAACGATGATTTAAGCAAGTGTTATAATAAAATTATGTTAGCTATTAAAAAAAATAAAAAAGAAGATTTCGACAAAAATATCATTAAAAAGCACGTAAAAAAGTTATTAAATTAAATTTTCGTAAAACTTACAAATTTCAATATATTTACTTACAGTTAAGTTTTGTGGTCTTAACTTTAAGTCTATTTGTAATTTATCGGCCACATCTTCATAATCCTTAAATATCTGTTTCATGGGTTTTCGAATCATTTTTCTTCTCTGACTAAAAAAAATATTTGTAATGTGCTCCAAACTCTTTGGTTTCCGAATAAAATCAATTTTTTTTTTTGGATCAAGTAAAACTAATGAACTCCAAACCTTTGGTATTGGATAAAAACTTTTTGGAGAAATATCAATTAATTTCTGCCTGTTCATTTTCCAAGAAGATAATATTGATAATCTTCCATATTTATTTGTATTAGAATTTGCAATTATCCTATCTGCAACTTCTTTTTGGAATACAAATAAAAATTTTGAAAAAAAACTTTTTAAATTATCCATTTTTAAAAATGAAGTTAATATTTTAGTAGAAATATTATATGGCAGATTGCCAAAAACCTTAATTGGCTTATCGAATTTGAACTTATTGTAACAATCTAAAATATCATCATTAACTATCATTAAATTCTTATCAAATTTTTCGCCTAATTTTTTTGATAATTCCTTATCTTTTTCAACAACTATAAATTTAGCTGGTTTTTTTTGGATTATTTTTTCTGTTAGATTTCCAGTTCCTGGACCAATCTCTAAAATTATATCTTCATTATTTATATCTCCACTATTTACAATAAAATTTAATATTTTTTCATTATTTAAGAAATTTTGACTTAAACTCTTTTTTGCTTTCATTATTATCTTAATTTCTCTAAAAATTTCATGGCATAAATAAATGAAGATGGATCAGATGTATTTTTGCCTAACATTTCTGAGTTTGGTCCATGATCTGGTGAAATTCTTATAAAAGGTAAACCAATTGTGATATTAATCGCACTAAAATTAAAAATAGTTTTAATAGGTGTTAAAACTTGGTCGTGGTACATGCCTATGACCACATCGTAGTTATCAATATTTTTTTTTAGAAAAAAAGTATCAGCAGCAAAAGGCCCAGTAATATTTATTTTTTTTTCTTTCAAAAATTTAATTGCAGGATTAATAATTGTATTTTCTTCACTAATATTATCCGTTGTTTCACAATGTGGATTGAGTCCTAAAATTGCAATAGATATTTTTCTATTTAAAATATTTTTATAAAATTGATTTATTTTTAAAATATTATTTATTATTTTCTTTTTATTAATTAACTTTGCTACATTTTTGATTGGAATATGTGTAGTGACAGGGGAAACCGATAATTTATTGTTAAAAATTAACATAACTTCATTTTTTGAAACAGTTTTTTTTGATAAATACTCCGTAATCCCTAAATATTTTTTTTGTAGAAATGCTTTTTTTGAAACAGGACCATTGATCAGAATACATTTTTTTTTATTTTTATTTATAATATCTAAAGCTTTATCAAAGCTATCTTCAATATATTTTTTAGATTTATTTGTTATTTTTGAAAACGCTTTATTATAATTAAAGTTAATATCAATAATATTAATAATATTTTTTTTTGCATCTTTTATATTTTTTATTTCATTTAATTTAAGATTATATTTTAACTTTTTTAATTGTTCGTTTAGTAATTTTTTATTTCCTATAAGAACAATTTTTTTTTTTTGTTTTTTTGTTTTTGAAAAATATTTACCTATTATTTCTGAAAAAATACTAAACGGTTCACCCAAAACTATTAAAACATATTCAGTATTCATTTATAACTGTATTTTGTTTAAGTTTTTTAAAAAATAATAAAGAAAATTGAT
The DNA here is from genome assembly GCA_902542975.1 of uncultured Pelagibacteraceae bacterium. Lineage (GTDB taxonomy): Bacteria > Pseudomonadota > Alphaproteobacteria > Pelagibacterales > Pelagibacteraceae > Pelagibacter. The sequence continues at coordinate 4,610 of CACBWM010000024.1, forward strand.
TTAATTGTTTATTTGTTTCAAATCTATAAAGATCATCTAACTCCTTATCTATGTTAACAATTTGTTTCATTATTTTTTTTTTATTAATTTTTAGTATCAAATATCCATTTGGATACTTTATTGGTTTTGAAATTTCATCCAAACTCATTTTCGATAGGACACTATTTATTTCATTGGATAATAAGGTTTCCTTAACCC
>CACBWM010000025.1 GCA_902542975.1 uncultured Pelagibacteraceae bacterium
TTTATAGGTAAATGTATCAAACCAGCAAAAATAGATAATGCGATAGATATGTACCAAGCATAATCAAAATTGCCGTTAAGTTCGTAGAAAACTCCACTCAAATAAGCTCCTAAAAAAGATCCAATTTGATGACTTACAAAAACAATTCCATATAATAATCCGATATACTTAGTTCCAAATACCTTGCCTATTATTCCATTTGTTGGTGGAACTGTTGATAGCCACAACATTCCAAATGTTATTCCAAAGATTACTGAATTAAAAACACTTGGTGGTAGGAATATGAAATAAATAATTGATACTCCTCTTAGTAGATAAATTGCACTTAATAAAATTTTTTGACTGTATCTAGTTGCAAGATATCCACTTGTAATTGTTCCAACCATATTAAAAAGTCCTATTAAAGCCAATACCATCGCTGCACACCAATCTGGCAATCCTTTATCAATCATGTAAGTGGGTATATGAGTTGCAACTAAAGCAATGTGCCAACCGCATACAAAAAAACCTAAAGTAAGATAGATGTAGCTTTTATTTGAAAAAGCCTCTTTTAAAGCTTCTCTAGCTGTTTGATTGTTATTTTGATTTGTACCCACAGGTATTTTTGGTGTTGAAACAAATAATGCTACTATTAATCCTAGACCTAAAAAGAAACAGAAAAATAGCATTGTATTTTCCCACCCATGTTCAACAAGTGAATATCTAGTGATTAATGGTGATATAAAATATCCAAAAGATCCTGCTGAGGTTACTATTCCTGTTGCTATTGTTCTGCTTGATACTGGAAAATGTTTTGCAACAACTGAAACAGGTATACTGATAGCTGTAGATCCCAGTCCAACACCAACTAATATTCCAATTGTTATAGTAAAATAATAACCAGTATTAAAACCTGAATAAAATAATAAAATAGCTACAAGATAGAAAACAAATCCAATAAAAATAGCAATATTGCCACCATACTTGTCTGTAATAATTCCAAACATAGGACTGAAAACACCCCACAATAAGAGCTGTAATCCCATTGTAAAGCCGAACTGTGTTATGGTGATATCTAAATCAGTTGCAAAATCAAAATAAAACATTCCAAAAGTTTGTCTTATTCCTAATGCAATAATAACAACTACAGATGCAGCTATTACAGTAACTAATGCTTTTTTTGTTGGAAAAAATTTGGTGTCATTCATTTTACAGATTTAATAGCCTGTTTAATGTCAGCAATCAAATCATTTGGGTCTTCTAAACCAATATGTAATCTTATAATATGTTCATTATTACTCAGCTTTGTGTAGCTCCTATTACCCAGTGCCAATTTGTCTTGATATAAAGCAAGACTTTCAAATCCACCCCAGCTGTAACCATGGGCAAATAATTTTAGTTTATTCAAAAATTTAATTACAGAGTTTTTATTTCTAGATATAATTTTTACACCCATTAACCCAGATGATCCTGAGTAATACTTTTTCCACATTTTGTATTGTTTAATATTTTTTTTAATTGGGTAAAAAACCTCTTTAACTTTTTTTTGTTTGCTCAAAAAATTAGCTACCTTTATTGTATTATCTTGATGCTTGTCTAACCTGATATCTAATGTTCTTAGTCCTCTCATAATTAAATATGCATCATCAGGACTTAGTCTTAAACCAACAGCTTTTTGACTTAATTCCACTTGCTTAAAAAGTCTTTTTTTAATAGCTAAACTGCCACCCATAACATCAGAATGACCAGAATAATATTTTGTCGCTGAAACTATAGACATATCAAAACCTAAGTCTAAAGGCTTGATTAAATAAGGTGTTCCCCATGTATTATCAATAGCTGTATAAATATTCTTATTCTTAGCAAAAGATAATATTTTTTTTAAATCTTGAAATTCAAATGTGTTACTTCCAGGGTTTTCAACAAAAATAAGTTTAGTCTTATTTGTAATTTTTTTTTTTAAGTCATCTAAGTTTTTTGGATCATAAAATACTGCTTTAATATTAAATTTTTTTAAATAGTCTTCAGTTAAAAATCTTGTGGGAGAGTAGACTGAATCCGTTATAATGATTTCATCACCAGGTCTTACAACACTAATCACTCCAAGAAAAACTGCACCAAATCCAGTTGGAGTTAAATAAACTTGATAAGCATTTTCAATTTTTCTTAATAGTTCTTGTAGTGCAAAAGTAGTTGATGTTCCTTTTCGACCATAATCAAAATTTTTGCTTAAAGGATTTTTTTTATAATTACTTTGTGCTTTCTTTATATCTTGAAGAGTTTTAAATATTATCGTTGAAGCTCTTACTACTGGTGGATTAACTGACTGATTTTGATAATCTTTACCTACTTGTTTTAAAAAAGTTTTAACAGAATTAACCATAAAAAAATTGATTAGTTATATTGACAATGCTATATCCCTCAAATAAGTCAATAAAATTGTAAAACTAAGGAGATTATGGGATACCCTAAAAAGCATAGAGGCCGAAGAAAAATGGGCTCTAAAAAAAGAAGAGCAAGAAAAAAGAATAAGAAAAAGTAAAATTAATTATTCTTTAATCCAACCACCGCCAAGAACTTTGTGACCATATTGGTCTTTTTTATAAAAGACACATGCTTGTCCAGGTGAAATGCCATCTTCGGAATTATCTAAATTTACCTCGGCATCTTTCTCGTTTATAAAGTTTACATTTGCGCTTAATAACTTTCCTGTAGACCTAACTTTGACTAATATATTTTCATTTAATTCGTTTTTATCCGAAAGTAGATTTATATTTTTTAAATTAATTTTCTTTTTTCCTAGATGTTCTCTTCCTCCAACAATTATTTCATTATTTTTAGCATCAATTTTAATTATAATGCCTCTTTGTCAGCTACTTTAATTCCTTTTCTTTGACCAATAGTAAAATTTATAATTCCATCATGAACACCTATTACTTCACCATTTAGATTTTTAATATTGCCTTTTTTCAATGAATCCGGCTTAAACTTTTTTATCACTGATGAATAGTCTCCGTTAGGAACAAAACATATATCTTGACTGTCTGGCTTATCTGCAACATTTAAATTTAGCTTTTTAGCAATTTCTCTAGTTTCATTTTTTAACATTCCACCTAATGGAAACCGTAAATAATTTAATTGCTCTCTTGTAGTATTAAATAGAAAATAACTTTGATCTCTATTTTCATCTACTGCTCTATACATATTATTTTTTTCATTTATTGTTATATTTTTTACATAATGACCTGTAATCAAAGCATCAGCGTTTAAATCTTTGGCAACTTCATACAAATCTTTAAATTTGACAGTTTGATTACACTGCACGCATGGTATTGGAGTTTCTCCTTTTAAGTAACTTTCTACAAAATTATCAATAACTCCTTGCTTAAATTTATCTTGGTAATAAAGAATTTTATGATCAATATCTAATTTATGAGCAACTCTTTTTGCATCTATAACGTCTTGGCCTGAACAACATACTTTTGATTTAACAACTTCTTTACTATCGTTGTATAGTTTTAATGTTATACCGGTAACATTATATCCTTGCATTTTCATCAAACCTGCAACTGTAGATGAGTCTACACCACCAGACATAGCTACAATTACTTTTGTATCAGACGGTTTTTTGTCTATTCCAATTGAGTTTAACTCTAAATTCATGTGGTGGTATTTATACTCATTTCTATTATAAGTAAAATCAAATGATTTTAGATTTTGAACCAGGTGATAAAGTTATAAATCCTAATAATAAAGATTGGGGAATAGGACAAGTACAGTCAATTATTAAAGAAAAAGTGACTGTGAATTTCGAAAATATAGGAAAAAAAGTTATTAATGCTAAAAATATCGAATTAGAAAAGTTAGAATAAATGAAACAAATCGAAATAAAGGCAGCTATTGAAAAACTGATTGACACTTTTTTATACGCAGGAAAAGTTTCAATAGAATTAAGAGAAAAAGGCTTAATAAAAGAAATTAAGGAAGATAACACACCTGTTAGCAATGGTGATCTTGAAGTTAATAGAATTATAACTGAAAAAATAAATGACTTAACTCCTCAAATACCGATTGTATCAGAAGAAACTAGTCATAATAAATCTAGGAAAGATTTAAAAGATTTTTGGCTAATAGATCCAATTGATGGAACTTATGATTACATTAATGATCTTGATGAATTCACTTTAAATGCTGGTTTAATAATTAATAATCGAGCAGTAGCAGGTGTAATATATGCACCCGCTAAAAATAGATTATTTTATTCTTATGAGAAAGGTTGTTCATTTGAAATAATTAATAGTAAACATGTAAAATTAGACTGTTCAAAAATTTCAAATAATAAACTTAAATTTGTATCATATTCAAATAAACTAAAACCTGAAATTAACAAAATATATCAAATAATGAATGTTAGCGAATTTAAAAGGATGAAAAGTTCTTTAAAATTTTGTGTAATAGCTTCAAATGAATATGACGGTTATGTTGCAGAGCCTAGGGCATGTGAATGGGATATAGCAGCTGGGCACGCAATTCTTGAAAATGCAGGAGGTATAGTTACAGATTTTGAGGGAAATGAAATACTTTACGGAAAAGAAAATTTTAAAAATCCTAGTATAATTTTGAAAAGAAATAAAAATATATAATGAGTGAACAGTTAAGAATAATATTAATCATAATAGTATCTGTATCAATTTTTGGATTAATAGTATTTGTGATGGTA
>CACBWM010000026.1 GCA_902542975.1 uncultured Pelagibacteraceae bacterium
TAACTGACCCAATCTTACATTTACCTAACAAATTGTGATACATATTAAAATCTTCTGGAAAAGGTAATTTTGAAAACATTGGGTCATACTTAAGAATTCTTCTATCTAATAAAGAACGTTTAAAACAAATAGATCCATGAGCAAAAATAGACTCTACCATCAACTGGTTAAATCTTGATACTTCATTTCTTGAACATAAATTCACTTCAAAAATCTTATCTTGCGTATTCATTCTTACATAATTACATCCAACTAAATCATAACCTTTATTTAAAAGATTTATTTGTTTTTTAATCCTGTTTTTTTTGGAGATATCATCACCATCCATTTTGGCAAAAAATTCATAAGATGATTTTTTTGCAATTCTAGTTAATAATATTGAACTATTAATTATCCCTTGATTTTTTCTATATATATATTTTATTCTTTTTTGAGACTTAATAAATTTTTCATAAACACTAGTATTCTTTCTGTCTGAACCATCATCTAGTATTAATATGTCTAGTTTTTTATATGTTTGGCTAAGCATTGATTTAATGGCCTTTATAAGATATTCGCCATCATTATAAGTTTGGATCAAAACTAATACATTATAATTTTTTTTTAGCATTTTAACGAATTATAACTATAACATTTAAATTAATTTTTTTAGATATCAACTAAGGAATTATTATATATGAATAAAAAAAAAGTATTTATTGCTGGTCATAACGGAATGGTTGGGAATGCTGTTTTAAAAAAATTTATCGATGTAAAAAAATATAAAATAGTTACAATTGACAAAAGAAAATTAAATCTATTAGATCAAAATAAAGTCTACAATTATTTATCTAAAAATAAATTTCATTCAGTAATAATCTGCGCTGCCAGGGCAGGGGGTATATATGCAAATAATACTTTTAAGACAAATTTTATTTATGAAAATTTACAGATACAGAATAATCTTATTTATGGATCTCACTTAAGTAATGTAAAAAAATTAATTTTTCTCGGTTCCTCTTGTATTTATCCCAAAAATTCAAGACAACCAATGAGAGAAGAAGATTTACTATCAGGTTATCTAGAGCCAACTAATGAACCTTATGCGATAGCAAAAATTGCTGGGATCAAATTGTGTGAAGCTATTAATTTTCAATACAAAAAAGATTTTAGAAGTTTAATGCCAACTAACCTTTACGGTATTAGAGATAATTTTGATTTAAAAAATTCCCATGTAATACCTGCTTTAATAAGAAAATTTCACGAAGCCAAGATGAATAAAAAAAAAGTGACAGTTGTATGGGGATCGGGAAAAGTTTTTAGAGATTTTCTATATGTTGATGATTTAGCCGAAGCAATTTTGAAAGTTTATGAATTACCCAAAAAGAAATATAGTGGTCTAACTAATGGTTTAAGTCATATTAATATTGGATCAGGAAAACAAATTACTATTGCGGAGATTGCGAATAAAATAAAAAATATCGTAAATTTCAAAGGTAAAATTTTTTTTGACAAATCTAAACCAGACGGTATGAAATTGAAGATGCTTAGTAATAAAATAATTAATAAAACTGGATGGAGACCAAAAACTAAATTAGTATTAGGTTTAAAAAAAACATATGATTATTATAAATCATTGTTAAAAAAATAATTATGGTATCTAAAATTAAAAAAACATTTAAAAAAATCGAGAAAGATTTAAAAGAAAATATCAATTTAAAAAAAAGAATATTAAAAGAAAATTTAACACAAATAGTTAATGCATCTGAAATCTGTATAAACTCATTAAATAATGGAGGTAAATTAATATTTTGCGGGAATGGTGGATCTGCTAGTGATGCACATCATCTAGCTACTGAACTTCTTGTAAGATTAAGACCTAAGGTAAATAGAAAGCCTATTGCAGCTATTTCACTTAACCTAGACACAACTTCTTTGACTGCTTGTGGCAATGATTATAATTACAATATATATCTTGCAAGAATGCTCGAAGCCTTAGGTAAAAAGGAAGATATTTTAATATCTATCTCAACGAGTGGAAATTCAAAAAATATTCTAAAAGTCATTAAAAAAGCTAATAAACTTAAGATTAATACAATATCTTTGCTAGGCAAAAATGGTGGTGCAGCAAAAAAATTATCTAAAAATAATATTATAGTAAAATCAAATTCTACAGCTCGTATTCAAGAAGCTCATATTTGTATTGGTCATATTTTAATGGAATTAATAGAAGACTCCATAATAAATAAAAAATTTTAACGAAAATGAAACCAAATAAGAGTAATATAGAAGTATCTATATTAATTTCATCAAAGAATAAATTTGCTATACAAAATATAGTTGATAATTTTAAAGACAATAAGACCAGATATGAAATTATAATAGCAGGACCATTTAACAGTTACAATGAAAATAACTTGAAAATAATCAATTCTTACAACAAACCACCACAATGTCACTTAGAAGCATTTAGATTATCTAAAGGAAATTTTGTAAGTTTTCTTCCAGATGATTTATTTTTCTCTCAAAAAAATTTTTTGGATAAATGGGTAAAATTAACAAAAAAAAACCAAAAAAAACTTGTTTCACTTAAATTATTAAATAAGCTAAATTATGATCTTAATTCATATAAATTTCATCCAGAAATAAAAGAATCTCCTTATTTACCAATTGGTCCTTTGCTTAAAAGAGATTTGTTACGAAAAATTAAAATATTTGATAAAAGATTTAATGCAACTTTATATGATTTAGATTTGTATCTAAGATTGCTAAAAAAAGGATATAAAGTTTTGTTCTCTAAAATACACGTTAAAGAAAAAAATTATAGTAGTTACTCACTAAATCAAGATTATATCAGTCAAGATAGAAAGCTTTTAAATAAATTATGGACTGAAAAAGATTTAAACGGGACAACTTCTATTTTTGGAGATAAAATTTTTTTAAAGATGCGAAAAAAGAGATCAGATAAAGTACAAGGATATAATTTTAGTAAATTAAATAAACCACAGGGGAACTTAGGCAGATGGAAAATAAACAATAAACTTTATTTTTTTATTTCAAATAAAATATATTACTTTATTTTTAAAAAAGTTCTCAAATTACCAGTAATTGAATCTAAAATTTATCTTTTTTATAGAAGCTTCATTAAAACTAAATTTCAAAAATGAACCAAACAATAATAAATAAAATATGTTTAGGAACAGGTGATTTATTAAAAGGAGATATAAAAGAACGAATCGATGTTTTTAAAAAGTTTTATTTAGATGGTGGAAGACTTATAGATACAGCTAGAATATACCATAATGGAAAATCATTAAAAATTATAAAAAAACTTAATCTTAAATTCAATATTATTGCAAAGCCATCTTATTTTATCAAGGATGATAAAATCCCTCTAAAAAAAAAATTTGACGAGTATAAAAGATTATCTGGTTATAAAACAATTGATTACTTTATTACTCATTGGCCAAATGAAGCAATTTCAAAAAAAAAAGTGGATAATTTAATTAAATTAAAAAAACATAAAAGTTTGAAAAATATAGGACTAGGAAATGCTAGACTTGATGAAATAAAAAAATTTCATAAATTTTCTAATAAAAATTTAAATGCAGTGGAAATTGAATTGAATATTTTTAATTTTTATTTTCAAAAAAAAATCCTTTCCTTTTGCAAAAAAAATAATATCAAAATTTTTGGATACTCACCAATTAGATGGTGCAAATATAAAAGTTTCGACAGTGAATCATTAAAATTGATAAAAAGAATTAATAAACGTTAT
>CACBWM010000027.1 GCA_902542975.1 uncultured Pelagibacteraceae bacterium
ATGGTACACCTGACCTTTTAAATGAACTTGTAGTTAGCAATCAATTAAAAGATATTTTTGATGATATTTTTTCTGTTGAAGATGCTGGTATTTTTAAACCAGATTCAAAAGTATATGATCTTCCAATAAATAAATATAATATTGAAAAGAATGAAATTTTATTCTTAAGCGCAAATACATGGGATGTTTCTGGTGCAGGGAATTATGGATATAACACAGTTTGGGTGAATAGAAATAATAATATTTTTGATAAATTAGATTTTGAACCTAACCAGCAAATAAGTAATTTATCAGAATTGCTTGATTTAATTTAGATATATCCTATATGAACAATATGATAAATATTGAAGTAGAAAAAATTATAGATCCAACACCAGCATCAGATGGTGCAGGAGTTAAATTAAAAAGAAGTATTGGTGTTGAACCAAATTATTATGATCCATTTTTAATGTTAGATGAATTTGGATCAGAAAATAAAGATGATTATATTGCAGGATTTCCTCCTCATCCACACAGAGGAATTGAAACAGTTACATACATGTTAGCTGGGAGTTTTGAACATAAAGATAGCACAGGTGGTCAAGGAAAAATGACTGCAGGAGATGTACAATGGATGAAAACTGGTAGTGGAATAATTCATTCTGAAATGCCAGCTATGAACGATGGAAAACTTCATGGTTTTCAATTATGGATTAATATGCCTGCCAGCGAGAAGATGAGTAAACCAGAATACCACTATATAGACTCTGATAAAATGAGCACGCATAAGGATGAAGATAAATTTATAAAAGTAATTGCTGGAAAGTTTGAAAATTCAGAAGGTCCAATAAAAAAACACAATGTAGATCCAATTTATTTTGATGTAGAATTAAATGAAAGTAAAACTTTTAATCATCAAGTTCCGTCCACACACAATTCATTCATATATTTAATTGAAGGTGAGATAGAAATTGGAAACAATAAACATGAAAGTGTTAAAGATTCTACATTAATATTATTATCTAAGGGTGAAAATTTGAAAGTAACTGCTTTATCAAACGCTAAATTTTTACTAATATCTGGAAAACCGATAGGAGAACAGATTGCAAGAGGTGGCCCATTCGTCATGAATACCAAACAAGAAATACTTCAAGCAATTGATGATTACCACAATGGTAATTTCGTAAAGTAAATATGAAAGCTATAAGATTTGAAAAGTTTGGAGGTCCAGAAGTCTTAGAATACAAGGATATTGAAATTGGTAAACCTGGTCCAAAGGAAGTTCTAGTTAAAAATTTGTCAGTTGGACTTAATTATATTGATGTTTACCATCGAACAGGTTTGTATCCGATTGAATTACCTAGTGGACTTGGATTAGAAGCATCTGGAGTAGTAGAAGAAATTGGCTCAGAAGTAAGTCTTTTTAAAGTTGGAGATCGAGTAAGTCATGCATCTGCTCCAATAAGTGGATACTCGGAAAAACAAATAATGCCAGAAGAAAAGTTAGTTACCGTGCCTGAAGGTATTTCAGATGAAATAGCTTCTTGTATTTTATTAAAAGGAATAACGTCAGAATATTTATTGCACAGATCATATGCTGTTAAAAAAGGAGATAAAGTTTTATTTCATGCTGCTGCTGGTGGTGTTGGCCAAATATTGTGCCAATGGGCTAATGCTTTAGGATGTGAAGTTATTGGAACAGTTGGATCTAAAGAAAAAGTTGAAATAGCAAAAAAAAATGGGTGTCATCATGTTATCAATTATACAGATCATAATTTTGTGGAAGAAGTTGAAAAAATAGTAGGTAAAAACGGAATAGATGTTGTCTATGATGGTGTAGGAGCAAAAACTTTTGAAGGATCAATAGAATGTTTAAAAATTAGAGGGATGATGGTAGCATTTGGAAATGCATCTGGATATGTTCACACTATAGATGTCAAAAAACATATAAATACAAAAGGTCTTTTTTTTACAAGACCATCAATAATGCATTATACAATTACAAGAGATGAATTAGAAAAATCTGCTAAATTGGTTTTTGATGCGGTTCTTTCAGGAAAAATAAAAATTGAGGTTTCTAAAAAATATAAATTAAGTGAAGCTAAACAAGCTCACATTGATTTAGAGAATAGGGTTTTAACAGGACCAGCAGTTATTATTCCTTAAATTGATCATCCATATCTGAAAGATGAAGTCTTAACGCTCTAGTCGAGATTTGTATTTCTCTTATAAAAAATATTATTGATACCATCATCGATAAACAACAAGAGCCAAAAATTATTCTAGCTAAAAAATATGTCTCTAAATAAAGAGCAAAGACAGTAAGCATATTAAATAAAAAACCAAATGCTGCAAAAAGTATAGTAATTCTTAAATTTTTTACTCTATCATTTAAATTAATTAACTGCTGCTTCCACTCTGGTGGAGTATGCTTTTCAAAAACATATTCGTCGTGTATTTTTCTAATCAAACCGCTTAATGTATGAAATCTATTACTATAGACTGCCATAATCAAAGGAATGGCGGGAAACATTAATGCGGTAACAGTGTAATCAATATTCATGCGAATCAGTTTGATTATGAATCTACGCTTTGTTATTTACAAGTAAATTATGTCTGAAAAGGTTAAAATTTTTATTGAATTAACAAGACTTAATAAACCAATTGGTTTCATGCTTCTATTTTGGCCATGTGTTTGGGGTTTAACAATTTCATATGATTTTTCTCTTTCTTTAAATAATTATTTTATTTATGCTTTTTTATTTTTTTCTGGATCTGTCCTAATGAGATCAGCAGGATGTATTGTTAACGATATAAGTGATAGAAAAATTGACAAGTTAGTCGAAAGAACAAAAAATAGACCAATCGCGTCAGAAAAAATTTCTGTATTCAATGCTGCAATATATGCTGCAATCTTATGTTTAATCGCGTTTTTAGTTTTGATAAATTTTAATAAATTTACCATTTATATGGCTCTTCTTTCAATGCCGCTGGCTTTTACATATCCATTAATGAAAAGATTTACTTACTGGCCTCAACTTTTTTTAGGTATTACTTTTAATTACGGTCTAGTTTTGGCATGGATATCCATTCAAAATGAAGTTTCTATAATACCAATTATATTTTATTTAGGAGCCACATTTTGGACATTAGGTTACGACACAATATATGGATATCAAGATATTAATGATGATGAAATAATTGGAGTTAAATCAACATCGATTAAATTTAAAAATAACCCAAAAAAATTTATATCGTTTTGTTACATTATATTTTTAATATCATTGTTTCTTGTTGGTTATAAAATGAATTTTAATTATTTATATTACATTGCTTTAATAGTGCCTTTAACTCATTTGTTAATTTTTCAATCTCTCAAATTAAAAACTGAAAGTGGGAATGACTGCTTAGCAAAATTTAAAAGCAACAATCTTTTGGGTCTTATTATTTTAATAATTTTGCTAGTAGGAAAATTAACTTAATGAAAAATATTGATATTATAAAAAGATTGTACAATGATTATACAACAAAACATCTAAATAAAATAATTCTTGCTATAGTGTTTTCTATTTTGGTTGCTGGCGCCACATCAGCAACAGCATGGTTACTCGACCC
>CACBWM010000028.1 GCA_902542975.1 uncultured Pelagibacteraceae bacterium
TGGCACCATTAAACCATTGGGAGTATCAACTGCAATTCCTACATGGAAGTATTTTTTTAATGTTATTTTTCCATTTTCAATATTGTCAATAGAACTATTAAATCTTGGAAAAACTTTCAGAGCTTCCACAACTGCCTTTATAATAAATGCCAACGGAGTAATTTTCTTTTTTTCTCCAGTAAAAGTATCAGTCAAATTTTGTCTAAATTCTTCTAACTCAGTGATATCCGCTTCATCACAACTAGTAACATGCGGTATTGTTTGCCAAGAATTTGATAAATGTGGAGCAGCAATTCTTTTAATTCTTGGTATATCTTGTATTTCTACATCTCCAAAATCAGCGTGATCATATTCTGAGGGCTTTATAGATGGAGCCTTCTTTTCTTCCTGAGGTTTATTAAAATTAGAAGATACAAATTTTTTTATATCCTCTTCTATAATTCTTCCTGATCTTTGTGAGCCAATAACATTATTAATATCAACACCAAGTTCTCTTGCAAATTTTCTAGTTTTTGGGCTAGCAAGCGCTTTGCTTGATTTGAATACACTAACTCTATTATTTTGTAATATTTCTTTTGGTTTTGAAGTTATTGTTTCAAGAGGTTTTTGTATAATAGTTTCTTTTTTAACTTCTTTCATCTCTTCTTCGATTTGAACATCTGGTTTTTGTTCTTCAGAACCAATTATTAATATTGGGGAACCCTCTGAAACCTTATCACCGACTTTTAAATTAACTTTTTTAACAATACCTGAATATGGGCTTGGGATCTCAACACTTGATTTATCGCTTTCTATTGTAATTATCGGATCATCTTTATTAATATTTGATCCTGCCTCTATTAATACCTCAATTACTTCAACATCTTTAAAATCACCAATGTTAGGAACTAATACTTCTTTCTCGCTCATTATAATTTTGTGGGCATAGGCTTATCTTTATCAATTTTATATTTTTTAATTGCATCTACCGCATGTTTAGAAGCAATTAATTGTTCATTAGATAAAATACTTAAGCCATATGCAACTATATGCTCTTTATCAACTTCAAAAAATTTTCTTAGATTTTTTCTTGTATCACTTCTACCAAATCCATCTGTACCCAATGAATAAAAACTTTTATTTATGTAAGGTCTAATTTGGTCAGAATTCATTCTCATGTAATCTGAAGCTGCTAAAATAGGACCTTCGGTTTTTCCAAGGCATTTTTCAACATAAGAGATTTTTTTCTCTCCTCCTGGATTAAGCAAATTATACCTTTCTGTTTCAAGTCCATCTCTTCTTAATTCATTAAAGCTCGTAACACTCCACACTTCACTATCTACTTGATATTCATTTTGTAAAATTTCTGCTGCCTCCATCATCTCTCTTAAAATTGTTCCTGAACCCAACAGTTGAATCTTATTCTTTTTATTTTTACTGAAATCTTTTATTTTATACATCCCTTTTAATATGCCTTCTTCACAATCTTTGGGCATCTCTGGATGAGAATAATTTTCATTCATTGTTGTAATGTAGTAAAAAATATTTTCATGTTTTTCATGCATTCTTCTTAAACCTTCTTTAAAAATTGTAGCTAATTCATAATGAAAGGTTGGATCATAAGAAACACAATTTGGAATTGTTGATGCTAATAAATGACTGTGACCATCTTGGTGTTGAAGACCTTCTCCAGCCAAAGTTGTTCTTCCAGCTGTAGCTCCAATTAGAAATCCTCTTGTTTGACTATCTCCAGCCGCCCAAGCAAAATCGCCAGTTCTTTGAAAACCAAACATAGAATAAAAAAGATAAATTGGTATCATTTCTATATCATGATTTGAATACGATGTTCCTGCAGCTATCCATGATGCCATGGATCCAGCCTCATTTATTCCTTCCTCTAAAACTTGACCACTTTTCTCTTCCTTGTAAGAGCTTAATTGAGCTGAGTCCTCTGGCTCATATTTTTGACCTTCATGCGCATATATACCTATTTTTTGGAAAAAACCTTCCATACCAAATGTTCTTGCTTCATCGGGGATTATTGGAACAAGTCTTGGAGCAACATTTTTATCTCTTAGCAAATTCGTCAACATTCTAACAAGTGCCATAGTAGTTGACATTTCTTTTTCACCAGTTGATTTTTTCATAAAGTCAAAAATATCATTACTTGGTGTTTTGATTGGTTTCGAAAAAGACGATCTCTCAGGAATATATCCTCCTAAAGCCAATCTTCTTTTTTTTAAGTATTTTATTTCCTCTGAATTTTCATCAGGTCTAAAGTATTCTATATTTTTAACTTGTTCGTCTGTTAATGGAACATCAAATCTATCTCTATAATATAGCAAATCATCTACACCTAATTTTTTTTGCTGGTGGGTTGTATTTATACTTTCACCAGATTTTCCCATACCGTATCCTTTAATTGTTTTAGCTAATATGACTGTTGGTCTGTCTTTTGTATTAATAGCTTTATGATAAGCAGCATAAACTTTATGCGGGTCGTGACCGCCTCTATTTAATTTCCAAATATCGCTATCCGTATAGCTTGCAACTAGATTTTTAAGTTCTGGGTATTTCCCAAAGAAGTTATCTCTAACGTATAAACCGCCTTTTGCTTTAAATGCTTGGTATTCTCCATCAACTGCTTCATTCATTCTTTTTACAAGTAAACCTGATTTGTCATTTGCAAGTAAAGGATCCCAATATGACCCCCAAATGACTTTTATTACATTCCAGCCAGCTCCTCTAAAAATTCCTTCTAATTCTTGAATTATTTTACCATTACCTCTTACTGGACCATCTAATCTTTGTAGGTTGCAGTTCACAACATAAATCAAGTTATCTAACTTTTCCCTTGCTGCTAAACCAATAGATCCTAGAGCTTCTGGCTCATCTATTTCACCATCCCCTAAGAAAGACCAAACTTTTCTATTCTCATCTTTTATTAATTTTCTATTAATAAGATATTTCATAAATCTTGCCTGATAGGTTGCCATCATTGGTCCAAGACCCATAGAAACAGTTGGAAACTGCCAAAACTTAGGCATCAGCCATGGA
>CACBWM010000029.1 GCA_902542975.1 uncultured Pelagibacteraceae bacterium
CTCTTATTTGGTTATTAAAATCTATAATTATGTATGATTTATCTTCTTTTAAAAAGATTGCTTCTGTTAATCTTAAGTCAATTAATTTTACTTTCCCAAGATATTGACCAAGTGTAATAGTCATTACATCCCCTGATGCATCTGTAAGACTTATATAGCTCGCATTTGCTCCTGATATTAATCCTGATAATTTAAAATTATATAAACTCATTGGATCTCTTTCTTCTCCTGTTTCAGGATTTAAAGATGAATTAGATCCTTCGTTTCCAGCAAATGGATCATTTAAAGGAACATCCTCTTCTTCTTCTTCAACTTTTGTTTCTAAAGTTTTTGTAATCTCTTTTGCCTTTTCGACAAGTTCAGCATTTGTAGAATGATTATCTGCAAAACCAATGTTTGGGATACAGAAAAACAAAATAAAGAATAATATTTTTTTAAAAGAATTCATCCGGTATTCCCACTATTGTAAGTTCTCCTTTTGCAATTATCGCTCCAGTTGAATCGTTTTGTACTATACTTATAGTCTCCTTGTCAAAATTTAACATTTTCTTGGATTTTGCAATTGATCTTTTAAATTTAATGTAGCCTAAAAAGTTACCTTTTATCTCATATTCGACAGGTATTTGATAATAAGAGATATCAGATTTTTTTAAAAGTTCTTCTGCTTGTTGAGCAACACCAGGTTTTAAAATAGGTTTTGGTTTTTTCTTTTCTATTTTTGAAATCGTCAAACCATTTATACCTGCAAATCTACTTAAGCTTTGATACAATCCCTCAACTTCAGCTTTTGAGTGAAACAAAGTTGAACTTTCTTTAAATTGAGGTTTTAGTTTCTTTAATCTTTTTTTGTTTGTAATGATCTCATCCTCGAATTGAGTAATTTCAGATTCTTTTAAAACCTTGTCTTCGTATAAAGCTTTTTTCTCTTTAACAATTGGATTTAAGATTAAGTAATACCCAATTAAAAAAATTATAATTGCAAAAAAACCAGCTCCGAATTTAATAAGAGTTTTTTTATCAACAGTTTTTAACTTTGCAGCTATATCACTTACATTTATATTTTTTAAATCTATATTTTTCAAATCCATTA
The DNA here is from genome assembly GCA_902542975.1 of uncultured Pelagibacteraceae bacterium. GTDB lineage: Bacteria > Pseudomonadota > Alphaproteobacteria > Pelagibacterales > Pelagibacteraceae > Pelagibacter. The sequence goes on from CACBWM010000029.1 coordinate 1,091, forward strand.
TGCGTTCTCCAGAATACAAGCTATTTTAAATCCCTTCATTGTAGGGGCTCCAGCAGTTTGACCATCTGGTAAAGTCATTGTAGCTAATTGTGCTTGCATTATTAGTTTTTTATTATTTAAATTACTTATTAACTTTAAAATATCTTGGTCGCTTGATGCTGTTCCTTGTATAATAATCTGATTTGATCCGTTGTACTCTATTGAATTGAATTTTACTCTTTTTGGAACAGCTGAAGCTATTTGAGCCAGAACTCTAAAACTCACTTTTTTGTTTGATTTTATTGATTTACTAATTTTTAAAGATTTTAAAATTAAAGCTAATTCTTTTTGTACTTTATTTTTTTCTAATGTTCTAAGTTCATGTGTTTGAAGAATATCATCATATCCAACTAATTGTTTATTCAATGTATTTATTTGCCAAAAAGAAAGGCCAAATAATACTATATAAATTATTGCGATAACTCCTATTGCGCCTTTGAAAGCAAAATTAGAAAATACTTTAGCTTTTTTCTGTGCTATCATACTATCTCTATTAGGAAGTAGATTTATATTTTTTACAGCAGTTACAAATTTGTAATATCCAAATACATCAAGTTTTCTAAACGCCAATCCAATAACAGTTGAAAGATAAGACCTATTATCTAATTTAACGCTCTCTTCTAGTTGTGCTGGAACTTTTATTTCTTTAATTGGATCTAATAAATTAAATCCTGTATTTGTTAAATTTTTTCTAAAAGTGCCGAGATAAGTTTCTACATTTTCTAAATTTGATACTACTTTCAGGTTTCTAATTCTTTTTTCATACTTTGTTTCAAAATCTTGCACCGCTTGTTTAACTTGAGTTACATATCTTCTAACTAAAGCATCCATCTCTTCCTGATTATCTGAATTTTGAAGAGTATTTCTATCTTGAGATCTTATAAATATATCTGTGATGATTGGATTATTTTCATACAAAATCATTACATAGTTTTCATCTAATCCAAATTCTAAAACTGCAGTTAAGTTTGCATCCTCAATTGAGCCAGCTAATTGATTCATTTGGTCGACTGCAGATTTTAGAGCAAAACACTTAACATCAATTATAACTGCATTTAAACCACCCTTCTTTATTATTGCTGTATAACTATTGATATCTGATAGTTTCGATGCAACGAATAAAATATCCATTGTATTTGCGGTTTTATCTCTATTTATTACTTGATGAAAAATTGAATAATCATTTAAGTTATCTGTTAATTGTACAAGGTTTTCCCAAAGGGAGTCTGTGTCTATTGCTTTACTCAGCTCTTCATCTGTCATTAAAGGTGCTGTTACAACTCTGATAATTGCACTGGTTACAGGAATAGCAATCGCAGCATTTGTCGTAGTTATTTTAGATTTTTGAAGAGCAATTTTAAGTTCGTCTCCAAACTTATCTTGATTATCTAAAACAGTAGCACTTTTATCTAGACCTTCAATTGGATGAATAAAAAATTTTTCTAAAACCCATTTGTTGGATTTATCAGTTGTTAGTTGTGCTAACCTAATTTCTGTTGGTGAAAGCTCAACACCTACAATTTCTTCTCCTTGAACTGCAGATTTTCCAATTCTATTTTTAAAAAACTTACCTAAAAAACTTTCTTTTTTCTTTTTTTCCTCTTTTTTTGGAACTGGTGATTGTTCGCCTTCTTTAGATTTCTTTTTGAATAAATTAGCAAAAGGGTTTTTCATTTTTTAATTATGTAATAATACTAAACCATTATTATATATTTACATTAAATCAACTAATACTCGAACTTTCAAGCAAAGTGTCTGA
>CACBWM010000030.1 GCA_902542975.1 uncultured Pelagibacteraceae bacterium
TGTAAAAAGAGGATTTGCTAGAAACTTTTTAATTGCTCAAAAAAAAGCTTTGTTTGCCTCAAAAGATAATATTAAAGAAGTTGAAAAAATTAAAAACGATTTAAACAAGAAAGACCAAGACAAGAAAAATGAAGCAAAAACAATTGATGATAAAATAAAAAATAAAGAGTTTGTTATAAAAAAACTGAGCACAGAAAATAGAGAATTATACGGATCAGTTAAACCTACAGAGATTTCAAAGATAATAAAAAATGAAGAAAATATAGAAATTAACCCTTCTATGATACAACCTGATAAAGAGATAAAATCATTAGGAAATTTTAAAGTTTTTTTAAATCTTCATTCAGAGATTCAATCACAAATTAATATAAAAGTTTTACCCCAAGAAGATAACCAATAATTATACATTCTTTTCCCCAGAAAAAAATTTTCTTTGCTCTTCACTATAAAATTATTTATCTTTGAGTATGTCTCAGTCATTAAATTTACTTAAAAGTCAAATTGATGAGCTTCCAAATAATATTGAGGCAGAACAATCAGTAATTGGATCTATACTTTTAACAAATGAAATTTTTGATGATATTAGTTTAATTATATCAAGTAAAAATCTTTATGACCCAATTCACAGAAAAATATTCGAAGCCTTAGAAAAATTAATATATGGTGGTCAATTAGCAAATCCAATTACGTTAAAAAATTATTTTGAGAAAGAAAGAGATGAACTTAACATACCAGAGTACTTAGTAAAAATAACAAAATTTTCTTCATCCTCAAGGCAAGCAATAGAGTACTCTAAGCTTATATTTGATCTTTACGTAAAAAGAGAGTTAATAAAAATTTCTGGAGAAATTATAGATCAGGCTAAGCTAAATGATATTGAAACGGACGGACAAAAATTAATCGAAAACTATGAAAAATTATTATTCGACCTTGCTGAAAAAGGATCTTTTAATTCATCATTAGTTAAGTTTGATGAAGCTATGAGGCAAACCATTGAAATGGCTTCTAATGCATATAAAAATGAAGAAGGGATTGTTGGAGTTCCGACTGGATTAAAGGATTTAGATGACAGATTAGGAGGTTTACATAAATCTGATCTAGTTATTATTGCAGGAAGACCCTCTATGGGAAAAACGGCTCTAGCAACAAATATAGCATTTAATGCTGCTAAAAAAATTCAAGAAAGTGGTGAAAAAAGCTCAATTGCTTTTTTTTCTCTTGAAATGTCATCAGAACAACTCTCAACAAGAATATTGGCAGAACAATCAAGAATAAAATCAAATGATATAAGAAGAGGTAAAATTTCAGAAGATCAATTTGATAAGTTTATTGAGACATCAAAAGATATATCTGAACTCCCTTTATATATTGATGAAACACCAGCTATCACGATAGCTGCCTTAAGCAATAGAGCAAGAAGAATAAAAAGACTATATGGTTTAGACATGGTTGTTATAGATTATATACAATTAATGAGGGCGTCTAACTCTAACAATGGTAGAGTTCAAGAAATATCAGAGATAACACAAGGACTTAAAGCTTTAGCAAAAGAGCTTGCTGTGCCAGTATTAGCTTTATCACAACTTTCAAGGGCAGTTGAACAAAGAGATGACAAAAAACCTCAGTTATCTGACCTGAGAGAATCTGGATCTATTGAGCAAGATGCCGATGTTGTAATGTTTGTTTATAGAGAAGCATATTATTTACAAGGCAAGGAACCTAGACCAGCAACAGTAGAACATGCTGAATGGCAAGCAAAAATGAATGAAGTATCTCATTTAGCTGAATTAATTATACAAAAACAAAGACATGGGCCAACAGGTAATGTTATGCTTGAATTTGAGGCAATGTTTACCAAATTTAAAGATATTCAAAATAATTAAATTAAATTATAAAAGCTAATATTCGATGTTAGCTAAATTCTACCAAAATAATATATTAAAAAAACCAAGTTCAGTATTAATATTATTATTAGTATGTCTTTGTTTTTTTGGTTATTTTTCAAAAAATTTTAGGCTTGATGCGTCATCCGAAACTTTATTAATAGAAGGTGATCCTGATTTAAAATATTTAAATGAAATAAACGAAAGATATGGTGCGAAAGAATTTTTAGTTCTTACTTACACTCCAAAAGAGAGTATGATAGAAGAAAATTCTATTGAAAATCTTACTAAATTAAAAAAAGAAATTCAAAGACTTAGTTGGGTGCATAGTGTAATCACACTATTAGATATTCCTTTACTAAACAGCTCCGATGAACCACTTATAGAGAGATTGCAAAACTACTCCACACTTAGCTCGCGCGGTATTGATAAGGAAAGAGGTTTTAATGAAATATTGAATAGTCCTGTATTTAGGAATTTTGTAATCAGTGAAGATGGTAAAACATCTGGTATTGTAGTTTATTTAAAGTCTAAAGATAAAATAAAAGACTTTAAAAGTAAAAAAGATCAAGAGATATATAAAGATAAATTAAAAAAACAAAATCATCAAAATATTTTAGAAATAAGACAAGTAATAAAAAATTTTAGCTCAACTAGTAAAATTCATTTAGGTGGTATTCCTATGATTGCTGACGACATGATGACCTTTATAAAAAATGATATTATTGTTTTTGGACTTGGAGTTTTTTTATTTATCATTGCAACTCTTTGGTATGTATTTAGAAAATTAATATGGGTAATTGTACCTATAAGCAGTTGTTTTTTTT
>CACBWM010000031.1 GCA_902542975.1 uncultured Pelagibacteraceae bacterium
CTTAAGTTTTTAAAAAAAACTTATTGTGGTCCCATAGGTTATGAATATATGCATATTTCAAATCCAACTGAGAGAATGTGGTTTAGAGATAGGGTTGAAAAAGATGAAAATGCACTCAAGTTTACAAAAAATGGAAAGCAAGCAATTTTAAATAAATTAATACAAGCCGAGGGCTTCGAAAAATTTTTAAATACAAAATATGTTGGTACTAAAAGATTTGGTTTAGATGGTGGAGAAAGTCTAATACCTGCTCTTGAGCAAATTATAAAAATTGGAGGGCAATCTAAAATAAAAGAAGTTAAAATAGGAATGTCACATAGAGGAAGACTAAATGTTTTAGCAAACGTTTTACAAAAATCTTATAAAAGAATTTTTAATGAATTTGCTGGTGAAATGGATGGATCAGAAGATGGTGCTGGAGATGTAAAATACCATTTAGGAGCCTCATCTGATAGAGAATTTGATGGAAATCCTGTTCACGTAAGTTTAACAGATAATCCTTCACACCTAGAGGCAGTTAATCCTGTTGTTCTTGGCCAAACTAGAGCTAAACAATTTTTTCACAAAGACAAACAAAGAAATAAAGTTATACCAATATTAATTCATGGTGATGCAGCATTTGCAGGACAAGGAATAGTAGCAGAGTGCTTTGCAATGTCTGGACTTCCTGGTCATAACACTGGAGGGACAATCCATATTATTGTTAACAACCAAATTGGATTTACAACAAGCCCTAGATTTGCCCGATCCTCCCCTTATCCTTCTGACGTAGGTAAAATGGTCGATGCACCAATCATCCATGTTAACGGAGATGATCCTGAAGCTGTAGTTTACGCAACAAGAATAGCGACTGAATTTAGATTAAAATTTAATCGCGATGTTGTAATTGATTTAATATGTTACAGAAGATTTGGACATAATGAAGGAGATGAGCCATCTTTCACCCAACCACTTATGTACAAAAAAATTAGGTCTCATCCGTCTACGATTAAAATTTATGGTGAAAAGCTTGTAAATGAAGGACTTTTTTCGAAACAAGATTTAGATCAACAAATTATTGATTTTAAAAATTTATTAGATGATCAATTTAAGAATGCAAAAGATTATAAACCTAAAATTAGATGGTTTGAGGGAACTTGGTCTAGATATAAACCTGAAAGAGGTAAAGATAAAAGAGGTGTAACTGGATCAGATTTGAAAATTTTAAATAATATTTCTGACAGATTACATGTTTTTCCAACTGATAAAAATATTCATAAAACCATAACAAAAATTATGGAAAATAGAAAAAAAAATATTGATGAAGGCTCAGGTATTGATTGGGCAACAGCTGAGTCTTTGGCATTTGGTTCATTATTAGTTGAAGGTTATCCAGTAAGGTTAGTAGGTCAGGACTCCGGCAGAGGTACCTTTAGTCAAAGACATTCAGTTTTAAGAAATCAAGCTGATAATTCAAGGTACATACCTTTAAACAATATATCTAGTAACCAAAAAAATTTTGAGATTGTAGATAGTTTTTTATCTGAACTTGCGGTTTTAGGATTTGAATATGGATACAGTTTAGTAGAACCGAATACATTGACTATTTGGGAAGCTCAATTCGGTGATTTTGCAAATGGTGCTCAAGTAATCATTGATCAATTTATATCATCTGGTGAAAGAAAGTGGAAACGAGCATCAGGACTAGTTATGTTATTACCTCACGGTTATGAAGGACAAGGTCCAGAACACTCCTCTGCAAGGTTAGAGAGATTTTTACAATTATGTGCAAATGATAATTTACAAGTTATGAATTGCACAACCCCTGCAAATTATTTTCATGCTTTAAGAAGACAGATGCACCGTGATTTTAGAAAACCTTTAGTCATAATGACACCAAAGTCACTTTTAAGAAATAAATATTGTGTATCAAATTTGGAAGATTTTAGTAAACAAAATTCTTTTCATAGAGTGTTATGGGATCATGCTAAAGATACTAAGCAAAAAGGGTTTATTAAGTTAAAAGAAGATAAAAAAATTAGAAAAGTAATATTATGCTCCGGAAAAGTTTACTTTGATCTTCTTGCGGCAAGAGAGAAACTAAAAATCAATGATGTGATTTTGTATAGAATTGAACAACTATATCCCTTCCCTGCAAAAAGTTTGGTTAAAGAACTAAAACCATTTGCAAAAAATGCAAAATTTTATTGGTGCCAAGAGGAGCCTAAAAATATGGGTGCTTGGTTTGCTGTTAGAGATTATATACAATGGACATTAGAGACTATTAAGGCTAAAAACAATGCAATTTCTTACATTGGAAGAAGTCCAGATGCTACACCTGCTACAGGTTATGCGAGAAGA
>CACBWM010000032.1 GCA_902542975.1 uncultured Pelagibacteraceae bacterium
AATTTTTTCATTATTTATATTTTCTTTAGAAATTTCATATGCGTTTATTTCCTTGATGACTGAATCTTTATCAATTTCTAACTCCTTAATGTTTTTTTCTAAAATTTTCAAAGATGGTTTATAATTTTCAAAAAAAAAAACTTTTTTTACTCCTCTAGACAAACATTCAATGCCAAACGAACCAGAGCCGGAAAATAAATCCAAAACTACGTCATTTTTGAATTTAATTTTTTCATTCTTAGAATGCTCTAAAATATTAAATATCGACTCTCTAACCATATCCTTTAAAGGTCTTGTTGTTTTATCTGTAGGATTATGAATTAATTTCCCTCTTAGTTTTCCACCAATTACTCTCATTTATCTATGACTTTATGACCTATATCTGATCTGTAAAAACCATCTTCCCAATTCAATTTATTAATCTGATTGATGATTTCATTTCTACTTAATAAATAACTATCTGAGATATTCACAAAATTTATTACCCTACCTCCAACTGCTACAATTTTGTTTCCAGAACTTTTTGTTCCAGCATGAAAAATAAAATTATCTTTAGTTGATTTGAATTCTTTTAAATTTTTAATTTCAACATTCTTATTATATTTTTCAGGATATCCTTTTGAGCATAAAGCAATGCACATACTTTTTTTATTTTTCCATTTTATTTCCTGAGTCTTTAATTTTGAATTACAACAAGAATTTATTATTTCCAATAAATCACTGTCAACCAAAGGTAATATAGTTTGGCATTCAGGATCACCCATCCTGACATTATATTCAATTAGGTATGGTTCATTACTTTTTATCATTAACCCGGCATATAAAAAACCGACGTATTTCTCATTCATTTCACTTATAGCTTTTAACGTTGGCTCAATTATTTTGTTTAAAATTTTATTCTCTAAATCATCATTAATTAAGCTTGAAGGTGAGTAAGCTCCCATTCCTCCTGTATTTTTTCCAGTATCACCCTCACCAACTCATTTATGGTCTTGAGCTGTATTAAAAGTTTTATAACTAATTCCATCTGAAATAATAAAAAAACTCATCTCATCACCTTCTAGGAATTCTTCTATTAATACTTGATCTGCTTTCCCAAATTTACCTTCAAATATTTCATTAACAGCAGTTTTAGCCTCATCAACATTTTGACAAATATAAACACCTTTACCCGCAGCAAGAACATCTGCTTTTACAACAAGAGGAAAATTAGATGACGATAAAAATATAAATGAGTCTTCTTTGGATTTACAAATTTTAAATTTAGCAGTTGGTATGTTAAATTTCTCACAAATTTGTTTTGTAAATATTTTTGAGCCCTCTAATTGAGCTACTTTTTTTTTAGGACCAAAAACTTTAATATTTTTTGAATCTAGGAAATCTACTAATCCTTCGACTAATGGTTTTTCTGGACCAACAACTACCAATTCAATTTGTTCTTTCTTAATAAAATTATACAAATCTTGAAAATTTTCCAAATTTAAATCAATATTTACAGATATTTCTTCGGTACCAGCATTACCTGGTATTGAATATATTTTTGTTATTTTTTTTGAATTACTTAAGTGATAAACTAGAGCATGTTCTCGTCCTCCACTTCCAATAATTGCAATTTTCATTTAGTAAATATATATCTTAAATATGTTAAATAAGTTAGCTAAATTAAAATACTTAGCAAATAATTTTGAGATCATTGAAGATGGTGATCATGTGATTTGTGCTATCTCACAAAAAAAAATACCACTTGAAAACTTAACTTATTGGAACGTTGAAGAACAGGAAGCCTACTTTTCGTATGTTGAGGCCTCAATGAAAAGAGATTTATTAGATAAAAACTGATTATATTTTCCACCTATCATGAGTCCAAATCCACTGGTCTACATTTTTTAAAATCATTTTTTCAAGTATCTTATTTAGATGTTCAGTGATTTCTTTGATTGATTTATTATTCCCGATTTTAATCGGTTCTGAAACAAACATTTTAAAATAATTATTTTTTCTTCTCTCTATATAAATAGGCACTAGATCACATTTATATTTTTTAATTAATTGTGCGGGTATGGTCGTAGTACTAGCTGGTTTACCGAAAAAATTAATTTTTATACCTTCTCTTACTCTTTGGTCTATCATTAGAGCTACTGAGTTACCTTTCTTTATATTTTCAATAATCTGTCTTGTGCCCGATCTTCCTTTTTTAATTTGATTTTTGCATATAAAATTTTCTCTAATTTCTTCCATAGTTTTGTTAAGGAATACGTTATTTAGCGGTCTATAAATAGCGCACAAATTTATACCAGCTTTTTCAATTTGGAGCGCCA
>CACBWM010000033.1 GCA_902542975.1 uncultured Pelagibacteraceae bacterium
AATAAATATGATTATAAGTAAAACATCTTAATGATTAAACAAGCTATTATTCCTCTTGCTGGTTTGGGTACACGTTTGCTACCTTTGACAAGTGTTTTTCCTAAAGAACTGCTCCCAATAAATGGAAAGCCAGGTATTGAGTATATTTTAGATGAATGTATTGAAGCTGGTGTAAGTGAAATAATTTTTATTATCTCAAACAAAAAAGAGATGATAAAGAAATATTTCAATAATGATAATTTTTACAAATCAATTATTAAAAAAAAGAAAAAAAGAAAATTAAAGAAAGAAGAAAATAATTTAAAAAATGTTTCTATCCCTAAAGGAATTGAGATTGAAAATATTGATTTAGAAAAGGCAAAATACTTGTGCTCATTACCATTAAGTTTAGGTAAAAATCCTGACAATGATAAGGATATTACTGTGAATGTTGGAAGATTTGGTCCTTACCTTAAATGTGAAAATAAATCTGCTAGACTAGAAAATGTGGACGAATTATTCACAATTGGATTAAATAGAGCTGTTACATTAATTGCAGAAGCTAAACCAGGAAGAATTTCATCATCTATGATAAAAGATTTAGGAGAACACCCTGAAGATAAAAAGCCAGTTAGAGTTATGAAAGGTCAGTATGGTCCTTACATTAAATACAAATCTTTAAATGCGACTATACCTGAAGAAAAAGATCCTGTTGAATTAACTATGGAAGAAGCATTAATTTTAATTGAGAAAAGAAAAGAATACGATAGAAATAAAAAGAAAAAGAAAGGCAAGTAATGACGGCAGATGAAAATTTAAAGAATTTAAATATCAAATTACCAAAAGCCAATGATCCTGTTGGATCATATGCTGCTACTAGAATATCTGGAAATTTACTATACATATCTGGTCAAATATCAATTGATGAGAATGGAAATTTAATTAAGGGAAAACTCGGAAAAGATTATAATACTGAACAAGGTTATGAGGCAGCTAAAAGATGTGCATTAAGCATAATATCTCAAGCAAAAAAAGCATGTGGTGATGATTTATCCAAAATTAAATCATGTTTGAAACTTACTGGATATGTTAATTCTACTGATGATTTTACTGAGCAGCCAAAAGTCATAAATGGAGCCTCAGATCTAATAAAAAATGTTTTTGATGAAGCTGGCTCACATGCAAGAGCTGCTGTAAGCACTAATAGTCTTCCATTGGGTGTTGCAGTTGAAGTTGATGCAATATTTGATCTTAATTAATTATCTACCAATACTAAAATAATTTATTTTATTTTTTTTCATTTCAGAAGTTGAGTAAAGATTTCTCATATCAAAAACTTTAAAATTTCTTTTTTTTGTAATTTTTTTAAAGTTGAGTTGTTTAAATTCATTCCATTCTGTATGAATAATTATTAAATCTGCACTTTTACAAGCATCTTTTATATTTTCAAAAAAGTTTATATTTTTAGATTTTAATTCCTTTTTTTTGCCAGTTGGTTCGTAATAATTTACATGTGCACCCTTCCTTGCCAAATATGGTATCATTTTTAATGAAGAGGACTCTCTCATGTCATCAGTACCTGGTTTAAAGGTAACACCTAAAAATGTAATATTTTTATTTTTAATTTTGTTATTCATTATTTTGCTAATTTTATTTAATAATAAATTGGTTCTTTTATCATTTGAATTAATTACTGATTTTACAACTGAAAGATTTGTTTTAAACATTCGACCAGTTGAAACAAGTGCTCTTGTATCCTTTGGAAAACATGATCCACCGTAGGCTGGGCCAGCTCGTAGAAATCTGCTTCCAATTCTTTCATCTAAGCCCATGCCAATTGCAACTTCTTTAACGTCTATATTTGATTTTTCACATAAATTGGCTATTTCATTAATAAATGTAATTTTAGTCGCTAAAAAAGCGTTTGATGCATATTTAATTAGTTCTGCTGATCGTCTAGAAGTATGAAAATATCTTCCACCCTTCTTAATTAAAGGTAGATATAATTTTTTCATAATTTTATTTGCTTTATTGCTGCTAGTACCAACAACAACTCTATCTGGGAATTGAAAATCTCTAATAGCTTCACCTTCTCTTAAAAATTCAGGATTAGATACAACATCAAACTTATTTTTATTTTTATTTGATTTTAAGATTTTTGTAATTTT